>JBMOHS010000137.1:0-10565 GCA_049317725.1 Blastocatellia bacterium | reverse complement strand
GGGGCTTCCGGGTTTTGTGTGGGTCCACTCCTGCCAGGGTTGCGTCCACCTCCCCTTCCGCCCCCTTTGCGTGAGCCTTTTCCCCGCCCCCAGCGTGGGCTCGGTTGTTTATTTCTCAAGCAGCAATTGATAGTAGCCAATGGGAATGGCTCTCAGAACCTTGCATTGCACCCTGACCGGATAGTCGGTCTGATTTGCCTGAATGAATTCATGGATCATTCCGAGATTGCCTCCTTCGCGAACCATGCCGCCGCTTTTTGTAGAATATCGCGCTCCATCTTCAATTGGCTATTTTCGCGGCGAAGTCGGGTCAGCTCTTCGCGTTCCTCCGTCTTGAGTCCATCACGACGTCAACCTTGGTCGAGGTCGGCTTGTCTCAACCAGTTGCGAATGGCTTGAGGGGTGGGTCCGAACTCTTTGGCTAGGTCGGCAAGGCTCCTGCCTGAGCGGACAAGTTCGACGATTTTCCGGCGAAATTCTGGGTTATATGGCTTGTGGCTTTTTGTCATCTGGCAACTCCAAGGCAAAAGATGAGGAGTCCACTAAAACGGGTCATCTTCAGCATTCCACAAGGCTGATTTAAGATCCACTTGCTTTTCTGCCATTCGTTATGATTTTCCAGTCGTGATATGGGGAGTCCTGTGAACATCATATTCAAGCAGAGGAAAGAAGAACAGTTTGGCCGTGAGGTGCAACCTGTTTACCTCTTGCGGGGGGTCCAACTGGAGAAGGTGCTGTCGGGGCAATGGTCTTGATCCAAGCGATTGGCCTTGCCCCCAGCCAAACCCGGGAGCCTTCCTCGAATCACGAGTGAATAGTGGGCTTTCCGGCGGGGGAAGTCAATCGTTTCTTGATCGATGGGAAGCCAGATTTTACAAGTTATCGATGGAGTCCGCGTCCTGGGCACGGGCGAGTTCGGGCTTCAGGGCTGGCTCTTTGGCCGTCTGTGCGATGCTCCGGCTACCGGCTTGAACCAGCAAGACCGGATCAGCCTTGAACTCCGGCGTAGACTCCCACATCTTTCTCTTCGCCAAGTCCACCTCCAGGCGCATTATCGAGCCAAGTGAGGTCCCCTCTGTGTCAATATCAGTTGAGACACTAACCCCCAATCGAGCGGGGGTAGAAGATGCGACGACCGATGGCTGGGTGGTTCAACAGGCTTGCCGAGTCATCCATTCGAAACCTCTTCTCTTTCGTCGTCAAACGGGGTACCAATGCAGGGGGCGCGGTGTCCAACCTGCACCCCCTCGGAGCCACTGTTCTCTGCGGTCTCGTGAGAAACCAGAACCTCTCGACAGCGCCCTGTGGTGAGTCTCCTCTGATCTGACAAGATGGCAATCCCTACCGTCCCATCTCCGCCTTGAGAAAGAAGCTGCCCTCGGTGACGACCGTCTCGCCCTCGCGCAGTCCGTGCAGGACGGGGATGAGCGGGCCGGTCGCGGGGCCGGTCAAGACGGGGCGAACAGCGAAGCGGCCTCCACCGAGGGGGAGAAAGACGACCGACTCGGTCCCGCGCGTCTGGAGGGCGGCGCGGGGGATGACGAGGGTCGGCTGCGTGCTGCCCGTGTCGAGGAGGACGTCGACAAACATGCCAAGGCGGAGCCGCTGTCCCGGGTTGGGGACTTCGATGCGGACACGGGCGGTGCGCGTCTCCGGGGAGAGGCGGGGATCGATGTAGCCGATCCGGCCCGACCACGACTGCCCTGGAAGGGCGTTGCTGACAATGGAGGCGGTCGCTCCGACGCGCAGCCGCGCGAAGTCCTCTTCGTGGACGGCGGCGATGATCCAGACGGTCGTGAGGTCGGTGATGGTGAAGAGGCGGTCCCGCATGCCGAGAACCTGCCCGGGGTTGACCTCACGGGTCGTGATGACCCCGCTGGCCGGTGCGTGGACGGGGACGTCGGCCTGGACTTGCGCCGAGCCGCGCAGCGCCGCCACCTCGGCCTCGGTCAGCCCGTAGAGGAGCATGCGCTCGCGGAGGGAGGCGTGTTCCGCGTGATGCTCGCGCAGGCGCGAGACGACCTCTTCGAGCTCCAATTGGCTGACCGCGCCGATCTTGGCCAGCTTCTCGAAGCGCTCCGCCTGGCCGATGTGGAACTGGAGGTTGGCATCGACCGTCAGGTACTTCATCTGGACTTCGGCGAGGTCGGCACTGAAGATGGTCGCGAGGATCTGTCCTTCACGTACAGTGTCCCCGAGCTGCACCTCGACCTTCTTGATCCGGCCCTCGACGAGCGGGAAGACGGGGGTCTCGCGGTAGGCGTTGGGCTCGACGATCGCCGGCGTGCGGAAGCTCTCGGCGAGGGCTTGTCGTTGGACTGTGCCGAATCCCAACCGCGCCCGTTCGACCAGCTCGGCGGGGAGGACCAGCTCCAGGCCGCCTGGGGCTGGCGGAGTCGCCGCCGTCGCGGTCTGGGCCGCAGGGACGACCTCGCCGACCCGCAGCACGGGACGACCAGCGAGGCCCGACCGGGGCCGTTCGCGCCAGGTGAGGATGGCCACGGCGACGAGGATGATCCCCAGCCCAGTGAGGAGCAGGGCGCGTCGACGCCAGCGGGCAAGGGGGGGAGTCGTCTTGGATTCGCTTCTCATCGGGGCTCCTTCGTCTCGGTTGGTTCCTGCTGGGGAGAGGAGGGGCGTTTGGACGGCAACGGTTGAGCGGAGGCCTCGGCCAGCTCGACATCGGCGAGGAATCGTTCTTTGAGCGCCTCGATTCGCTCGAGGCCCAGCTCGACGAGGCGTCGTTGCTCGGCGAGGAGGTCGGTCAGCCGGGCGTGGCCCAGCGCGTAGCTCTCACGGACGATCGCGGTATTGGCCTCCTGGGCCTGGATCAAGCCCTCATCGTAGGCGGCGAGGGCACGGCGCGCGCCCTGGCGTCGCTCATCGGCGGCGGCGATTTCGCGGCGGACGATCGATTCGAGAAATCCACGCCGGTGTTGCGCACTCTGTCGCCAAGCGACAGCCGCCTCGATCGATCCCTGGTTGCGGTTGCGGACCGGGAGGGTGAGGGTGACCCCGCCGCGAATCATCCCGGTCTGCATCTGCACCGGTGCGAGCCGGTTCCCGCCACCGGCCATGGCGACGAAGCCCTGCTGGTCGAACCGCCAGCGCTGCCAACCGAGCTCTCCGAAGACGCTGACATCGAAGGTCCCCTCGACAGTGGCCATGGCGATCATGGCCTCGCCGATCGCCTCGTCGGCACGCGCTGCGGCGAGGTCTGGGCGTCGCGAGAGGGCCTCTTCGATGAGCCGCTCGCGGGGTGGCAGCTCGGTCCGCGCGGTCAGCACCGGCCCAAGGGAGAGCGCCTCCCCCTCCGACCAGCCGAGTTGCCCTTTCAGCTCTTCGAGGAGGGCGCGCTGCCGGGCGTCGAGCATGGCCTGCTGCGCCTCTGTCTGTCGCAGCTCGACGATCTGCAGATTCTCCTCGAGCCGCGGGCTGACCCCTTCCGCGACGCGCGCGCGAATGAGGGCCAGCGATTCCGTGTGGATCTTCGCCAGCTCGCGGAGCAGGGCGAGGCGCGCTTCGACCTCGGCCAGCTCGGCCACCTTGCGGCCGATCGTCCCGGCGAGCATCCGCTCCTGGTTGGCGACTTCGTGGCGCATCCGCGCCAGCTCTTCCGCCGCCAGGGAGAGGCGACGGCTGCGCCGGCCGACTTCGAGCGGCAGCGAGAGGCCGATCGCCACGTTCTGCATGCCACTCTCGGGCAGGCTCGTCTGTCCGCTCCCTTCGAGCATCGGGTTGGCCTTGAGCCCCGCCTGTTTCAGTCGCCCAAGCGCTTCGGCGATCCGCTGCCGCTCGGCAGCGAGCTGCTGGTTATGGGCGAGGGCGTAGGCGATGAGGGCCTCGACCTCAACGGCGGGAGGGGGCGGCTGGGCGGTGATCACTCCCGTCCAGCAGAGGGCGCAGAGGAGCGCGAGGATCCACCGTCGGGGCGAGGTCCATCCGTGACGTGGGGGGATTGGGTTCACGATCTCTCCTCCTCTCTTCTTCGCTCTGCCCGGCGCAGTTGGCGTTCGCGCAGCCAGAGGAAGATGACTGGCGTGACGATCAGGACGTGGAGCAGGGAACTGACCATCCCCCCGAGGACGGGAGTCGCCAGCGGTTTCATGACCTCCGACCCTGCCCGGCTGGTCCACATGATCGGCAGGAGCCCAGCGATGACAGTGAAGACGGTCATCAGCTTCGGACGCAGCCGCAGCAGCGAGCCCTCCATGACTGCCTCGACCAGATCGGCGCGGGTGAGCACCTCCCCGGTGGCTTCGCGCAGTTGTCGCCGTCGCTCGACCGCCTCCTCCAGGTAGATCACCATGATCACTCCCGTCTGGACCGCCGTTCCGAAGAGGGCGATGAAGCCGACCAGCACCGCCACCGAGAGGTTGTAGCCCAGCGCATAGACCAGAAAGACCCCTCCCGTCAACGCGAAGGGGACGGCAAGCAGGACGTGTGCCGCCTCCAGCGCCGAGCGGTAGATCAGGTAGAGCAGGACAAAGATGATCAGCACGACGATCGGGACGACCAGTTGCAGCCGGTCCCGCGCGCGGATCTGATTTTCGTACTGCCCGCTCCACTGGAAGAAGTAGCCGGCAGGGAGCGGAACCTTCTTGGCGATCACCTCCCGCGCCTCCTCGACGAAGCCGCCGATGTCGCGGCCGCGCACGTTGAGGAGGACCGTCGCGCGCAGCAGCCCGTTCTCGCTCGAGATCATGAAGGGGCCTGTCTCCTGGCGGATCTCGGCGAGCGAGGCGAGGGGGATCTGCCGCTCTCCGACCAGCACCCGGCCGATCTGGACTGGGTCTCCGCGGAATGGTTCGGCGTAGCGCACCCGGACCGGAAAGCGCTGTCGCCCCTCGATCGTCATCGTCAGGTTGGTCTCGCCGACCGCCTTGGCGATCGCCTCCTGGATCTCGGCGACGCCGACGCCGTAGCGGGCCGCTGCCGGACGGTCGATCCGCACGTTGAGGTAGGGCGCACCGGCGATCTGTTCGGGGTAGAGATCACTCGCTCCATCGACTTGGCGGAGCGCTGCCGCTGCGGCTTGTGCGCGCTCTTCGAGCACTTTCAGGTCGCTGCCGAAGATCTTCAGCCCCACCTGGGTCCGAATGCCGGTGGCCAGCATGTCGATGCGGTTGCGGATCGGCTGGGTCCAGATGTTGGTCACGCCCGGCAGGCGGACCGCCGTGTCCAGCTCCGCGACCAGCTTCTCCGGCGTCAACCCCGGTCGCCACTCCTCCCTCGGTTTGAGGTGCAGGACGGTCTCGATCATGTTGATCGGGGAGGGATCGGTCGAGGTCTCGGCACGACCCGGCTTGCCGACTGCCCATTCGACCTCTGGAAACTGCTTGAGGATCTGATTCTGCCGCTGGGTGATCGCCAGCGCTTCTGGCAGTGAGACGCTGGTGTCGGTCACCGGCATGAAGAGGAGGTCGCCCTCGTCGAGTGGCGGCATGAACTCCTTCCCGAGGATGTGCATCCGATCGAGCAGGGAGCCCACCACCGGCAGCCCCGCCCGCCGCGCTGACGGTAGCCACGTCGCGGTCGTCGCCAGCAGCAGGGCCAGCCCAAAGAGCCCGAGCGCGCCGCTCAGCGTCAGCGCCCGATGGCGCAGTGCCCAGCCCAGCGTCGGCCGGTAGAGCCGCTGGAGCCCCCGCATCAACCGGTTCTCCTCCTCCCGGTGGAAGCGCCCACCGAGCAGCAGACTGCAGAGTACCGGCACCAGCGTCACCGAGAGCAGGGTCGCTCCGACCATGGCGAATGTCTTGGTGAAGGCCAGCGGATGGAAGAGCTTGCCCTCCTCTCCGGTCAAAGCGAAGACTGGGATGAAGGCGAGGATGATGATCGACATCGAGAAGAAGATCGGTCGCCCGACCAGCTTCGTCGCCTCCCGCACCGTCTCCCAGACCAGCCGCCGATCGCGCGGATCGACCCCCCGCTGCTCAAGGTACCGGAAGCTGTTCTCCGTGACGACCACCCCCGCATCGACGAGGACTCCGATGGCGATCGCGATCCCCGCCAGCGACATGAGGTTCGACGAGATCCCGAAGAACTTCATCAGCAGGAACGAGACCAGCACCGCCAGCGGCAGCGGAATGGTCACGATCAGGATCGAGCGGAAGTGGAAGAGGAAAAGAATATGGGCGAGCGTCACCAGGAGGATCTCTTCGACGAGGGCCACCTTGAGCGTGTCGGTCGCCCGCTCGATCAATCCAGTCCGGTCGTAGAAGGGCACGACCCGGACCCCAGCCGGCAGCCCCGTCTTCAGCTCCTCCAGCCGCTGTTTGACCGCCTCGATCACCGTCAGGGTGTCGACCCCGTAGCGGGCGACGACGACACCACCGACCGCCTCTGTCCCGTTCTTGTCGAGCGCCCCTTGCCGGAAGGCTCCGCCAAGCGAGACCGTCCCGAGTTGGCGCAGGTAGACGGGAACGCCTCCGCGTGTCGCCACCGGGATCCCGGCGAGATCCTCGACCGACTCGATCAGCCCCAGCCCGCGGACGACCGTCCAGGTGCCGTTGGCCTCGATGACGTTGCCGCCGACATTGCTGTTGCTCTCCTCGACTGCGCGGACCACCTCGCTCATCCGCAGGTCGTAGGAGCGCAGCCGGTTCGGGTCAAGGTCGATCTGGTACTGCTGAACCCAGCCCCCGACGCTGCCAACCTCGGCGACTCCCGGGACGGCGTTGAGCTGATAGCGCACGTACCAGTCCTGGATCGAACGCAGCTCGATCAGGCTGTGCCGGTCGCTCTCGATCGTGTACCAGAAGATCTGCCCGACCCCGGTCGCGTCCGGTCCCAGCGTCGGCGTGACCCCCTCCGGCAAGCTCCCACCGACCAGCGTCAGCCGCTCCAACACCCGGGTCCGCGCGAAGTAGAGGTCGACGTCCTCCTCGAAGATGATGTTGATCATCGAGAACCCGAAGGCCGACTGCGACCGCACCACCCGCACCCCGGCCAACCCCTGCAGGTTGACCGTCAAGGGATAGGTGATCTGGTCCTCGACCTCCTGTGGACTGCGCCCCGGCCAGTCGGTGAAGACGATCACCTGGTTTTCGCTCAGATCCGGAATCGCGTCGATCGGGGTCGTCCGCAGCGCCCAGTATCCGGCTCCGGCCAGCACCAGCGTGCCGATCAGGATCAGAAAGCGGTTGTGCAGCGAGAAGTCGATCAGTCGTTCGATCATGCGCCCATCTCTTCCTCTTCCGGCTCAGCGGGCGTTGATCGTCCCGGTGACCGTTCCGTTTCCGGCCTGTCCAGCATAGCCAAGCTTGGCCTGCCACGTTCCCTTCATCTCCAGTGTCACCGTTCCCCGGTAGAGGCCCGGCGTCGAGGTGGTCGTCAACTGGGCGTCGTTCTTCATGTAGGGCATTGAGCCCATCGCCGGCATGTCGAAGTAGAGCGTGATCGCGCCGACATCGACCGGCGTCCCCTGCGGAGTCCGGAATTCGAGCATGAACTCATTCAGCCCCTCCCGCAGAAAGCCCGAACGCGTGGCCATCGTCGCCTTGACGTTGCTGTCTTCGAGAACGATGACCGTGGTTCCGGTCAGTGTTTCCGGCTGCTCGGTCGAGCATCCTGCCCCTCCCCACAGGCTGATGAGGCAGAGGAGGAGGATCCCGGCCACTCGCTTCGCGAAGGGCCGACGGCTCGGTCTGGTATCGATCGTTGCTTGTTTCATGACTTGGGTCTCCATCGGTTATTGAATGCGGAACGTGCCCCCGACCATCTTCATCGAGCAGCTGTATTCGAGGGCGCCAGACTTGGCGGGGGTGAACTCGACGACCACGGGTTGGTTCATCGGCAGTTCACGGCGGATGTTGTACTCCTCAAGGATGATCTCCGTGGCACAAGTCACTTCGAAGCGGCGGAGGAAGGTGATCCGGGCGGGCACTCCGCGGCGCAGCCGGACGGTGGCTGGCTGGTAGCCCTGCTCGGTGAGGGTGATCGTCGCCTCCTGGACACGGGGGCCGCGGCGCGGGGAGTTGCTCCACCCCACCAACGGCATTGCCGCCAGGCAGGCCAGGCCAAATGAAAGGATCACACGGCGAAATGGCTTCATCTGCTTCTCTCCTTGACTGAGGGGACGACCCCGTCGTGGCCCTTCGGGCCCTCATGGAGTGGCTCCCCGGGGCGGGTCCTGACGCGGTCGTCGAACGACGGGTCGGCCGATTGCGTAGACGCGGACGGCGATGCCTTCCGTCCAGATCCGATGGCATTCTTCGAAGAGAAGACGGCCACCGCTGGACAGCGGGTCGATCTGCGGGAGAGTCAGAGGCTACAAGCGAAAGGTTTCGAGGTGGAGGTAGGTTCCGCTGCGGTCGCGGAGGTCGAGCAGGGGAAGGACCCGGTGAGGCTCATCCGGGGGAAGCGCCATTCCGGCGAGAGCTGGAGTCGTCGGCAGGAGCTGCGGACCCGGTACGGGCAAGGTCTGTCGGCCACTCGGCAGGCCGACGGGGAGCGGCGCTGGATCGTCGAGACAGGCGCAGAAGCCTGCCCCGCTTGGCTCCGGCTCGCAGGCGGTCTCTGGCACCTCTCCCAGTCCGCCACTCATTGGGCAGACGGCCATCTCTGTTTCGCAGCAGGCCATCTCTGCCTCGACCGGCAGGCTCTCCGCGATCAACCGCGGCAGCGGGCCTCCTGTCAGGAGCAGAAACGCCGAGATGGTCAGGATCCAGATACGCATAGCCAATTTTCTACCAGATCGGAAAGCGGTCGGTCAAACCGGAGGCCCGGTGCCCCGGCGCGGTCCTCCTCAGACTGCCTTCTGGAGAATCAGCGCATCCTCGACGTGCGGGTTGCTGTGGAGGGTGACGTGGACCGGGCAGCGCTTGGCAATGTACTGGAGCCGCTCGCGCTGCTCTTCGGTCAGATCGCCGGTGATGGTGATCAGCCGGCTGATGTGATGGATCTGCTCTTTGCCATCGATCTCTTCCGGCGTGCAGCCTTCGCATTCCTCTGGCTTGATCCGCTCGAAGGTGAGGTGGACGTCGATCGACTCGACAGGCAGTTGCTTGCGGTCGATGTACATCTTGAGCGTCATCGCCGTGCAGGCCCCGAGGCTCGAGAGCAACAGCTCGTAGGGCGACATCCCCGTCTCCGTTCCGCCCAGCGAGACGGGCTCGTCCGCGAGGAGCGTCTGCTTCCCGGCGGTGATCTTTGTCTGAAACCCTTCCCGTGGGTTCATTCGCACTTTGACTTCAGTCGTTGCCATCTCGTCCTCTCCTTCTCATTGACGCACGATCGCGGGTGGCTGCCAAGTGGCGGAGGGATCAGACGATCCAGCCCCCGCCGACGACGATCTCTCCGTCGTAGAAGACGGCCGCCTGTCCAGGGCTGATCGCCCGTTGCGGCTCGTCAAAATGGACCTCGACGTGGCCATCCTCGCGTGGATGGAGCGTCGCCGGGGCCTCCTCGGCCCGCGAGCGGATCTTGGCGGTCACTCGCAGGGGGCTCACCAGCTCGGCGATGGCGATCCAGTTGACCCGGCCAACGATCATCGTCGGCCGCAGCAGATCCTCTTTCGACCCGACGACGATGCGGTTGGCGGGCGCATCGATCCGCACGACATAGAGTGGGTCGCTCGAGGCGAGGCCAAGGGCGCGGCGCTGTCCGACGGTGTAGCGGTGGATCCCCTGGTGCTGCCCGAGCACCTCCCCGGTGGTCGAGACGATCTCTCCCGGGACCAGCCGCGCCGGGTCGAGCGCCGGGCTCCCGCTCGGCAGGATGGGGAGGGATCGGCCCGAGGCCCGTTGCTCCTGCTCCTCGTCGAGATAGCGCTCGATGAAGCGGCTGTAGTTCCCGTCCGGGATGAAGCAGATCTCCTGGCTCTCCGGCTTCTGCGCCGTCGGCAGTCCGGCCGCCTCGGCGAGCTGCCGCACCTCCTGCTTGCTCATCTCCCCCAGTGGGAACGCGGCATAGCTGAGCTGCTCCTGCGTCAGCTCGAAGAGGAAGTAGGACTGATCCTTCTCGCGATTGACTGCCCGCAGCAGAATCCAGCGCTGGCGAGCCTCGTCCCAGGCGACGCGCGCGTAGTGGCCGGTCGCGACCTTCTCTGCCTCGGCCGTCTTGGCCAGCTCGACCAGCTTGTCGAACTTGAGGAAGGAGTTGCAGGCGACGCACGGGCTGGGCGTCAAACCGTCGAGGTAGTTGGTGACGAACGGACGCACCACATCGCGCTCGAACTCGGCTTCGAGGTTGACGACATAGAACGGAAAGCCCAGTTTGGCCGCCACCGTCCGCGCGTCATACAGGTCGTCGAGCGAGCAGCACCGCGAGGGGAGCGGCTCCCCGTCCGGCCCGACATTGATCCGCCGCTGATTCCATAGTTGCATCGAGAACCCGACCAAGGGCACGCCCTGCTGCTTGAGCAATGCTGCCGCCGCCGAACTGTCGACGCCTCCGCTCATGGCTACTGCGATCATCTGACTCCTCTCCCGGGGGCGCGGTCCGACCGTCCCCCCGTCTCTCTCCCTGACAAACGTCCCTTCGGGATGGTACACTTTCGACCGTTGAAGATCCAAGTGGGGCGGACCGGGAGGGCATCGGTGGAGCCTCCCCCCCATCCAATGAAC
>JBMOHS010000136.1:0-10580 GCA_049317725.1 Blastocatellia bacterium | reverse complement strand
CACTGAGGATCCTTGGATCGAAGCCCATCAAGATCAAAGGCAGGCCTCGAAGAAGAGATACCTGGAAGACCGAGCCACGCGAAGAGCAGAGGGTACGAGCTGTGGTGAGTGAGGGACGGGTCCGCAGGTCATAAAATACCCCTCCCCTTTCGCAGACCTTGTTTAATACTCGGATCGGTCTTGCCGCGAGTAGAGAAGTCAAGGGTCTTCGCCAACCCCCTCCCTCTCTGCCGCACCCGGGTGGCAATCTTCGACAAGCCTCGAACATCAGCCCCGCAGAAGATCCAAGTCTTCCCCCCGTGGGAATGGAGTGATACGCAGTTCCATGAATCTACGTTCCATCTTCAGCATCTTCTCGAGCGATCTCGCGATCGACCTCGGAACCGCCAACACACTCGTCTATGCCCGTGGGAGAGGAATTGTCGTCTCCGAACCTTCGATCGTCGCCATCAACAAGATCACCCAGAAAGTCGAAGCCGTGGGGAACAAGGCCAAGGAGATGTTGGGCCGAACTCCCGGCAATATCGTTGCCATTCGTCCGATGAAGGATGGGGTGATCGCCGACTTCGAAGTGACGGAGAAGATGCTCCAGTACTTCATCCAGCAGGCGCATAACGGCAAGCAGTGGGTCAGCCCGAGGATCGTCATCGGCATTCCCTCCGAGATCACCCAGGTCGAACGACGGGCGGTCGAGGACAGCGCCTACCGCGCGAAGGCTTCAGAAGTCTATCTGGTGGAGGAGGCGATGGCGGCAGCGATCGGCTCTGGGATGCCGATCACCGAACCGTACGGCAACATGATCGTTGACATTGGAGGGGGAACGACCGACATTGCGGTCATTTCGCTCTCGGGAATCGTCTACTCGAAGAGTGTGCGGGTGGCCGGGAACGAGATGGATGATTCGATCGCCCAGTACTGCAAGCGCAAGTTCAACCTCCTCATTGGAGAGCGGACAGCTGAGCAGATCAAGATGGAGCTTGGATCGGCGGCGCCGCTCGATGAGCCCACCTCGATGCAGATCAAGGGCCGGAACCTGATCGAGGGGATTCCGAAGACGATCACGATCACTGACAAGGAGGTCCGGGAAGCACTCTCGGATTCCGTCTCGACCATCATCAATGCGGTCCGGGTTGCGCTGGAGCGAACGCCACCCGAGTTGTCTGCCGATATTGTCGATCGGGGAATCGTCTTGACGGGCGGGGGCGCACTCTTGAAAAATCTCGACTTACGATTGATGCAGGAGACCGGGCTGCCGGTCAGTGTCGCGGAAGACCCGCTCTCCTCGGTCGTCCTGGGAGCGGGAGCGATGCTCTCAGACTTCGAGCTTCTCCGTCGGGTACGGTGGGATGGTGGAGTGCTGCCTTCGTGAGAGACGCTGGTGCAGTCTGCTCATAAGCTGTTTCGATAGAGTTGTTGATCGACCAATATGGTTCTGGTGGAGAAGGTCAGGGAGATGGCTCGGCGCAACCCCGCGTGGGTCATCGGTGTTTTGCTGGTGGTACACCTGATGGCCATCTCCCTCAACCGAGCTCCGCAACGCCCGGATCTTCGTGTGCTTCAAGTACTCCTTTTGGCGGTCGCGTCGCCCTTTCAGTCAGGCCTTTCACAAGGAATCTCCTGGGTATCCGGGGCGAAGCAGGGGTATCTGGACTTGCGCGGAGTCCGGCAGGAAAATCTTCGGCTCAAAGCGGAACAGGTTGGATTGGAGAGTCAACTGGTCTCCTTGCGGGAGCAGCTCAACACGCTGAGCCACCTCCAAGGGTTGGTGGAGTGGCAGCGGTCCCAACCGTATCCGATGATTCCTGCACGGGTCATTGGGCGGGACGCCAACCACCTCTTTCAGACCGTGATCATCAACCGTGGATCGCGTCACGGGGTCAGCAAGGACCAGCCAGTGGTCGACAGCGAGGGGCTGGTGGGGCGTGTGATCGTGGTCTCCCCAATCTCTTCGCGAGTACTCCTGATGACCGATGAGCGGCATGGTGCCGGGGCAATCATTGGGGCGACCCTCACCGATCGGCACCTCGGGGTTGTGCGTGGGGAAGATCGTCGAAAGGGAGCAAGGTTTCAGTTCCTTACTCCACCACAACTGATTGAAAATGGCGAGAAGGTGGTCACCTCGGGACAGGATGGGATCTATCCCCCAGGCTTGCTGATCGGCCGGGTTCGAATGGTGGGGGGAGGAGGCACGGCGGTGCCCTCGCTCCCGTTGGAGCCAGCGGCGGCTCTCGGGCGGCTCGAGGTGGTCTCTGTTTTGCAGGTGACGCAAGAGCAGATCCGCGAGGGAGTCGACGATCTGCTGCGCGAGGAGAGGCGGGAGGAGGCTCCGTTGCCCCGTCGTCGAAACCCCGGCCAGCCGTGAGGGCTCTGGCGTTTCCTGCCCTTGGTACGGCGGCATAGGTCTCGATCTCGCAGAAAAGTGGAAGAGGATCCTTGGAGAATCAATCGGGCTGGAAGGTATGGCGAATTCCGGTATCGATGCTCGTCGCGCTCTGGCTACAGATCTCGCTTGGCCAACTGGTGCCCGTGAGGATCGCTGAGTGGGTGGGTCAAATCGACTGGTTGCTGCTACTGACGGTCTATGTCGGGCTCCGGCGGGACATCCTGCAGACGATTGCGACCGCGGTCATCGCCGGAGTGCTGATCGATTGGTCCTCCTATGGCGGCCCGATCGGAGTGGTTGGCCTTGGGTACCTTCTGGTCGCATATCTGCTCTACTGGATTACGAACCGGATCGCCGTCGACAATCTCCACGTTCGGCTTGGTTCGGTGGCCCTCGCCTCCCTCCTCAATCTGGCCGTCAGGCTGCTCTTCTATGGATTGCTCGATGTCGACCTTCCTGTTTTGGTAGAAGGGGTGGGAGTTGCTGCCACGCTTCTCTTTGGGATGTTGATGAATCTGTGTGCCTCGGTTGCCTTTTATATCCTGCTGGATCGAATCTTTCTCTGGGTCGATCCGTTGCAGCGACGCCGAACTGCCGCGTTGAGAAGGCGTCGATAGGTCCTGCCGCCAGTGGTGAGGCGATCAAGTCGGTGGTGAGGCCGGACGAGGGCGTGCAGGAAATGGAACGATGATCCAAGACACGTATCAATCGCGAGAAGAGCATCGAAGGGCTGAGCAGCGCCTGTTGGTCCTACGCTCCTGTGCGATGGCGATCTTTCTCCTGCTTGGCGGGAGGCTGTGGTACCTGCAGATTGTCAATCAAGAGGTCTATGCCTTGCGGGCAGAGCAGAACCGGACCCGGATTCTGACCATTCCCGCCCGGCGCGGCACGATCTTCGATCGTCACGGGGAGATTTTGGCGACGAGTCAGCCTTCGCATAACATCCTTATCCATCGCAAGGATATTCGAAACTTCGACGAGATTGCGCAGGTTCTGATCGAGAATCTCCAGATCGATTCCGATTGGCTGGCCCGACGTTTCGAGGCGGCACGCTATGAAGCGCGCTACGAGTCGATTGTCGTCCGCGAGCAAGCAACTCCCGCCGAAGTGGCCTGGGTCGAAGCTCACCAGTACGAGTATCCGATGATCCGTGCCGAGGAGGCTCCCCGGCGCTGGTATCCGCACGGCACCTTGGCGGCCCACGCGCTGGGCTATGTCGGCGAGGTCAGTCGGGAGGAACTCGACGATCCAGATGCCGCCTTCTCCAGAGAAAAAGGGTTCAAGTTGGGTGACGTGGTCGGGAAAGCCGGGATGGAGCGCACCTACAATGACCTCTTGAGCGGGCGGGATGGGGAGCGGACGGTGATCGTCGACAGTCGGGGTCGGATTCAACGCGAGATCAGTGTCACCGAGCCCATTCCTGGGAGGGATGTCTATACGACGATCGATCTTTCCCTGCAGCGAGTCGCCGAACAGCAGACTGACGGGATGCCGTCGAATCGCGGGGTGATTTTGGTCTCGGATCCCCGGAATGGCGAGATTCTCGCGTTAGTCTCCCATCCCGCTTTTGATCCCAATCTCTTCTCGTTGCGGGCCAAGAGTGTCTGGGGGCGGGAGGAGATCCGCGAACTCTACGAGGATCCGAACAAGCCCCTCTACAATCGCGCCATTCAAGGGAGCTACCCACCCGGTTCGACCTGGAAGCTGCTGACGACGGTGGCTGCGCTCGGCGAGGGGGTGATCAGCCCCGAGAACTCGCGGGTCCAGGATGGGGGGATTCAGCTAGGCAACTACTTCATGCGTTCGCTCTCCAATTTGGGGATGCCAGATGTGGTGACGGCCATCGCGGTCTCCGCCGATGGATACTATTACCGGTTGGGTCTCAAGCTCGGGGTCGAGCGATTTGAGAAATGGGTGCGGCTCTTTCGCTTTGGGGAGCGGACAGGAATCGATCTTCCCCGGGAGGCGAGCGGTCTTCCCCCGACGCGTGCCGTGAAACAGAACATTACCCGCAATGTCCTCAAGCGACGAAAGAGTGAACGGAAAGAGCCCTGGTCGGAGCGGGACGAGCAGCTGGCCGAGCGTGAGGGCCGCTGGACCGACTACGATATGGCCGCCTCCTCATTTGGGCAGGGGACCAACGCCTCGACGCCCGTCCAAGTGTTGCGCTATGTGGGCGGTCTGGCGATGGGGGGGCAATTTCATACACCTCACTTGATGCGGCGAATCGCGAGCGGTTACGGCCGATCGGGTGGCTGGCAGCCGGAGAGGGGCTATCAGGATCCGGGACGGTTCACTGTTCCGATGGATTCCAAGACGTGGGAGATCGTCAAGCGGGGGATGTGGCTGGCGGTCAACGGCAGCGGGACGGCAACGGCGGCGGCGGTGGCTGGCTTCGATGTTTGTGGCAAGACAGGGACGGCCCAAGTCGCCTCGAACGACAAGGCGGGTGAGAAGAACCGCGATCACGCCTGGTTCATGAGCTTCGCTCCGCGTGATCAGCCTGAAGTGGCGATCGTCATTTTGACAGAAAACGCAGGGTTCGGGGGCAAACAATCCGCCCCGCGAGCCAAACCGATCTACGAAGAATATCTCCGCCTGAGCCGACCAGCCCCGGCGGAGACACCGATTGCTCAAGCTCCCTCCTCAAACGAGGCACCGGGACTGGCAACGACACCGTCCGGAAGAGGGCCGGACCGGTTGGAGTGACGCACGGCGGGGTCACGATGCTTCCCAAGGTAACAGATCGATATCTGGCCGATTTTGATTGGCCCTTGCTCGCAGTCGCACTGGCACTGGCTGTCTTTGGCATTCTCGAAATCTCGAGTGCCGAGCCGAGTCAGGGCCTTTGGCGACGGCAAGCCTTTGGTGTTGCCCTGGGAACTGGACTCCTCCTGGCGATGACCCTCATCGACTATCGTCGAATTCTCGGACTGGCCCCGGCGCTCTACGCGCTGGGAGTGGTCCTTCAGCTGCTGGTCTTCACCCCGCTGGGGAAGATGGTCAATGGCAACCGGAACTGGTTGTACCTCGGGCCAATCGGCCTGCAACCTTCCGAATTCGCCAAGCTCTCGACCATTCTTCTCCTCGCTGCCATTCTGTCGAAAGGCCGTTCAGGTCCTCCCAGTTTGACCTCCCTGATCAAGCCGATACTGATCTGGGCACTTCCGACAGGACTGGTTCTCCTTGGAAATGATACGGGGAGTGCACTCAGCTTCTTCTCGTTTCTGGCGGCGATGCTCTTCGTGCGGGGGATCTCCTGGCGCTGGGTTGCGATGGGTGTCGGGGGACTGGTGCTGGTCCTGACCATCTCCATCCCGATCCTTAAACAGTGTAAAGGCTACAAATGCGAGCGAATTCGGGCTGTCTACTGGCCCGAACTCGCTGAAAAACGGTTCCGTTACCAGAATGACCAGGCAGAGATTGCGGTTGGTTCTGGGGGAATCTTCGGAAAGGGATTAAGAGGAAGCACGCAGGGAAGCCTCGGCTTTGTGCCCGAGGTAGAAAATGACTTTATCTACGCCGTGACGAGCGAGGAATGGGGATTTGTGGGTGGGTTCCTGACCCTGACCGGTTATCTGTTTCTCGTCATGCGGATGCTGCAGACAGCACAACGGGCCCGTGAGCGGGAAGGTCTCTACCTGGCCACAGGCGTTGCCGCGCTGCTGCTCTACCACATGACAGTAAACATCGGAATGGTCTTGCGGTTGCTCCCCGTCATGGGAATCCCTCTTCCGTTGATGAGCGCGGGTGCGTCGTCAGCGGTCGCGACTTTGTTGGGGCTTGGGCTGGTCATCAGCATCCGGCTCAACCGCTTTGTCAACTGACAAGGAGAGCGGTTCTCCACTGTCGAGGCAGGGTCGCGAAGGCTGGTCTGGCGTAGACAACCCAAAATGGATCGATTTGGAGGGTGGCTGAAGCCGCCGGGGCGGGAGAGTACCTCCGCGCGGGTCTGGTCCGGCTACCTGGGAGAGTGGAATGGCCAAGGAATTGATTGTCAGCGTCAATGGGCGCGAAAAGAAGATTGCGATCGTCGAAGATGATCTGGTTACCGAGTTCTACGTCGAGCGCGGAGACGAAAATCAAGGAATCGTCGGCAACATCTACAAGGGACGGGTGATGAAGGTCCTGCCGGGGATGCAGTCGGCCTTTGTCGATATCGGGTTGGAGCGGGATTCGTTCCTCTACGTCTCCGATTTCCTCGATGAGGAGGAGATGGACGAGGGGGGAGGGGAGGAGCGGCGTGAAGTCAGCCGCCCAGTGCGGACAGATCGTCCCCGTTTTTCACGAGAGGGGGGGCGACCGGAACCATTCGCTGCGCCACCCGTAACGGAATCGGCCGAGGCGGAAGAAGAGAAAGAGGTCGATCTGCAAGTGGCAGCTTTGAGCCACATCGAAGAGCTGACAGAAGAGCCCGTCGTGGAGATGTTGCCGGACGATGAGTCGGTTGAGGGAGCGACCCTGCCTGCCTCCGCGGCGGTTCGACCGGCGTCCCCGCGTCAGCGTCGGCAGCGTCGATTGACTTATCGCGAGGAAGCTCCCGTGCAGACGGTGGCTGAGCCGGAAGAGGCCGGGGAGGTGGCCGAGGTGGAGAGTGCGCCCATCGAGACGCCGCGGGAAACAGACGAGGAGTTCAGTGGTCGTCGTCGTCGTCGCCCTCGACGTCGGCGCTCTTCCGAGGGGCTGCCTGGAGAGCCGTCTGGGGAGGACCTCCCCGAAGCTGTCGAAGCGGCTGAGAGGGAAGAGGCGCCGGCCGTTGACGTGGAAGAGATGGAGGCCGTGAGACAAGAAGTGCCTCCTGCCCGTCAGGAGAAGCGGGGGGATCGATCGCGGGATCGCAAAGGTCAAGCAGCGGAGCCCCCGGTCGGGATCCGCGTTGGTTCGCTGACTCCAATGGTCATTGCCCATCACGAGCCGCTTGAGCGAGTGGTTGATGAGGAGGCCGGTGGATTGGAAGGCGAGATGCTCAAGGACGCCTTGCTGCAGGATCGGATCAGCCATCGGATTCATCAGGAAGAGCGGAGGGTCTCCCTCGTCGAAGTCGAGCCGACCCCCGAGGTCAAAGTGGGTTCTTGGCAGTCTTCCACTGGAGAAGGGGAAGTGTTGGAGCGGGTCGTCGATGAGGTCGAGGCGGTAGTGGAGGCCACAACGCTCCCCACCGACGTCCAGGAAGCAGAGAGTAGGGAGTCGGTCGCCGAAGAACCGCTCGTCGATGGTGAGGCCGAATTGGAGGAGAAGCCAATCCGCGCTGAGATGGCGACGCGTCGCGGAGGGCGTGGGCGGCGCCGCTCCTACCGCCCCCGATCAGCGGACGGATCCGGAGGCGAAGAGGCGCGGAGCGACGAGGGGGCCGAGGAGGAACCGGCGGAGCCGACGATGGCCCCTCCCGCTCCGTTGCCCCCCCCCATCAGTCCCCGGCCGGACCGGTATCAGCGTCCGGTGATCTCGGATCTGCTGCGCGAGGGGCAGGAGATCATCGTCCAGATCGCCAAGGAGCCGATCGGCCAGAAAGGCGCACGGATCACGTCTCACGTCGCGCTTCCCGGTCGGTATATCGTCTATATGCCTACCGTCGAGCATATTGGCGTTTCTCGAAAGATCGGGACCGACGAAGAGCGGCAACGTCTCAAGCGGACTCTGCACCAGTTGCGTGCCGAAACTGGGGCTTCGGGCGGATTCATTGTCCGGACCGCTGCGCACGGCTGCAGCCTGGAAGATTTGCGGGAAGACGTGCAGTATCTCGTTCGGACGTGGACCGATATTCGTCGTCGTTCGGAGCGGGTCAAGGGGGCCTCGGTTGTGCACCGGGACCTGGACCTCGTCCAGCGGATTCTGCGTGATCAACTCTCCACCGATTTTACGGCCATCCGGGTCGATAATGAGTTCGAGTATGAGCGCATCGTCGATTTCGTCAATCGATTCGCTCCCCGGCTTGTCAATCGCGTCAAGCTCTATACGCGAGAGACCCCGATCCTTGAGCACTACGGCGTTCAGGCCGAGATCGACAAGGCGGTCAAGCCGCGCGTCTGGCTCAAGTCTGGCGGCTACATCGTCATTAATCAGACGGAAGCGCTGGTGGCGATCGATGTCAACACCGGGAAGTTTGTCGGGCGCTCGAATCGGTTGGAGGACACGATCGTCAAGACCAACCTCGAAGCGGCGAAGGAGATCGTGCGACAGATCCGGCTGCGCGACCTCGGCGGGATTATCGTTCTCGACTTCATCGATATGGAGGAGCGGCGCAATCGTCAAAAGGTGATGCAGGCGCTCGAGCTGGAACTGCGGAGTGATCGGTCACCGTCCAAAATCCTGCAATTCAACGATTTTGGGTTGGTGGCGATTACCCGGAAGCGGGTCAAGCAGTCGTTGGAGCGGACCCTTTGCACACCTTGTTCCTACTGCGGCGGTGCGGGAATGGTCAAGAGCGCCCAGACAATCTGTTACGAGATTCTGGCGGAGTCCCGACGTGTTTCGAAGAGCGTGGACAGCCATAACGAAGTGATCCTGCGGGTCAATCCGGAGGTGGCCAAGGCCCTGCGCACCTCAGAGCGGGACATCCTGGTCGAAGTCGAGACCTATCTCGGCGGCGTCGTGACAATCAAAAGTGACCCGGCAGTTCATCAAGAGCAGTTCGACATTGCCCTTGCTTGAGGGGAAATGGGTGGCCACCCTTTGGCCACCCTCTCAATTGACAGAAAGGGAGTCCCTGGAGGGCTCCCTTTCTTGCGTGTGCGCCCGGCGGGGGGGCTTCCAGGGAATTGTTGTCGGGTAAGATCCAGAGGAGGTCGTTGGGACAAGGCTGACGCCACACATGCAATTCCCAATGCCTCCCAAGAATCGATCGACCCTGGAGAAGGATCGACGCCTGCCTTTCGTGACTCGGCGCGAGACGCCTGGCAAATTCTGTCACGACGTGCAAATGTCAAGGATGGCTCATCGCAGCCAAGACATTGGACTCTGCTGGCTGATCCGACGCTGCCAGCACGCGGTCGATTTCTCATTGATCGATCGAGGGCGGAACCGCAGGTCCAGTGATCGGCGAGGAGAGACTCTTCTCCTTTACCAAGAAGACCCTCCCAAGCAAGCGAGGCCTGCGGAACGGATGGAGAGGGATTGGGGGAGGATTTGACAAGGTTGAGATGGCTTTCTACACTACCGTGCTTGATGAATCCGCGCCGGCGAGACAGGTGATGACATGCTCAATTTATACAACACCCTGACCAAGCGTCTGGAAGCCTTTCAACCTCTCGAACCGCCACGCGTCAAAATGTACGTTTGTGGACCAACTATCTATGATTATGCCCACATTGGCAACTTCCGAACGTTTCTCTTTGCGGATCTGCTGCGGCGCTATCTGAAGTACCTTGGGTACGAGCTGCATCACGTGATGAACATTACGGATGTGGATGACAAGATCATCCAGCGTTCGATGGAGCAGCACGAGACGCTCCGTGGGTACACCGACCGCTATCTCACCTATTTTTTTGAAGACTTCGACGCACTGGGCGCGGAGCGCCCAGAGGAGGTCCTGCGGGCGACCGATCACATCCCGGAGATGGTCACCTTGATCGAGCGGCTGACCGGGCGCGGGCATACCTACCAGGCGGAAGGATCGACCTATTATCGGATCGGGACCTTCCCTGGCTACGGCAAGCTCTCCGGGATCAACTTGGCGGGGAATCAGGCGGGGGCCAGTGAGCGTGTCGACGCGGATGAGTACACCAAGGAGGATGCGCGAGATTTTGTGCTCTGGAAGGCCGCGCGAGCCGGAGAGCCCTCCTGGCAGACTCCTCTCGGGGAAGGCCGTCCCGGGTGGCATATCGAGTGCTCCGCGATGTCGATGAAGGCACTCGGAGAGAGCTTCGATCTTCACCTCGGTGGGATCGACCTCGTCTTCCCCCACCATGAAAACGAGATTGCCCAATCGGAAGGGGCGACAGGGCTGCCTTTTGTGCGCTACTGGGTCCACGCTGAATTTCTGATGGTCAACGGCGAGAAGATGGCGAAGTCGAAGGGCAACTTCTACACCTTCCGCGACCTGGTGGCGAAAGGGTATCCGCCGCGGGCGATCCGCTACCTCCTCCTCTCCGCGCCCCATCACAAGCAGCTCAACTTCACCCTGGAGGGGCTGGAGGGTGCGCGCAGCACGGTGACGCGGTTGAATGAGTTTCGGCGCCGATTGACTGAGATCGAAACG
>JBMOHS010000135.1:0-10843 GCA_049317725.1 Blastocatellia bacterium | reverse complement strand
GGCTGGAGCCCATCGGGTGAAACCGTCATCCAGACCGGAGAAAAGAATGATCAGAAGTTTCCTGCTGATCGGCTTGGTGTTGCTTCCCGGTTTCGTCCAAGCGAAACCGGCCAGGAACATCGTTGTGCTCTACGCAGATGACTGGCGCCACGACACGCTCGGAATTGCTGGTCACCCCGTCGTCAAGACACCGCACCTCGATGCGTTGGCCCGTGCGGGAGTTCGTTTTCGCAACTCCTACGTAACAACATCGATCTGCGGGGTCAGCCGCGCCTCGTTCCTCACTGGACAGTGGATGTCCCGTCATGGCAACAGGGCCTTTGAGGCCTTTCGCACTCCGTGGGAGGAGACTTGGCCTGGGATGCTCCGTGCGAATGGCTACTACGTTGGCCACGTCGGCAAGTGGCACAACGGCCGCTTCCCAGCCGAGCAGTTCGATTTTGGGCGCTCCTATGCGGGACGTCACTACTTGAAACAGCCGGACGGATCGACCATTCATGTTACGCAGCAGAACGAACGAGATGCCCTTGAGTTTCTCCGGACCCGACCGTCTGAGAAGCCCTTCAGCCTCACCGTCTCCTTCTTCGCGACCCACGCCGAGGATGAGAACCCGCGCCAGTATCTCTACCAGCCGGAGAGTGCCAGCCTCTACCAGGATGTGACCATTCCTGTCTCGCTGACGGCGAGTGACGCATTCTTCCGCCGGCTGCCCCCATTCATCGCCAACGAGAAGAACGAGGGGCGCAACCGCTGGCACTGGCGCTTCGATACACCGGAGAAGTATCAGGCGTATATGAAGTCGTATTACCGTCTAGCGACGGAGGTTGATACGGTGGTGGGCCGCATTCTTGAGGAGCTGAAATCGAGCGGCCTCGATCGCGAGACCCTCGTCATCTTTACCACCGACAATGGCTACTTTCACGGGGAGCACGGCTTGGCCGATAAGTGGTACCCCTATGAAGAGTCGATCCGCGTCCCGCTGATCATTCGGGATCCGCGGGACCAACGGGAGGGCAAGGTTCGCGACGAGATGGTCCTCAACGTCGATCTGGCCCCGACCATTCTCGGCTTTGCAGGGATTCCCACTTCAGCGGGGATGCAGGGAAGGGATCTGGCCCCGCTCTACCGCGGGCGCACGCCACGAGATTGGCGCACCCAGTACTTCTACGAACACGCGACCATCCGCAATACCGACTTCATCCCCTCCTCAACGGCCCTCGTCAGGCGAGACATCAAGTACATCTACTGGCCCAATTTTCAGTATGAGGAGCTCTTCGATCTACGCCGAGATCCGCACGAGACGTGCAATCTGATCAAGGACCAGTCGTATGCCCACCGGCTGGCAGTGCTGCGCCGTGAGTACGACCGGCTCCAAATGGAGGCCCGATAAACATGCTGACCAGCTCACGCCGCCAGTTGGTACAGGGAATGCTCGCCAGCGCCATCCTGCCCGTCGCCGACCTTTTGCCATTCCGCACCCGGCGTGAGTGGCAGCGGGCACGTCGCGCGACCCTCGCCGGGATGGAGGCGGTGATGGGCCCATTGCCGGGCCCTGACCGTACGCCCCTCGACGTCAAGCGGATCGAAGAGGCCGAGACCGCCCGCTTCACCCGCATCCGTCTCACCTACCTCGGCGAGCCCAACGACGCCGTTCCCGCTTGGTTGCTGATTCCGAAGGGGCTGCGCCGCCGTGCTCCGGCGATGCTCTGCCTCCACCAGACGACGCGCATTGGCAAGGATGAACCCGTCGGGCTTGGCGGTCTGCCAAACCTCCACTACGCTCGCGAGCTGGCCGAGCGCGGCTACGTCTGCGTCGTCCCCGACTACCCGTATCTGGGTGAGAACCGCTTCGATCCTTACCAGAATGGCTACCAGAGCTGCACGATGAAGGGCATCGTCAACCATCGCCGTGCCGTCGATCTGCTCGAATCTCTCCCCGAAGTCGATCGCCGGCGCATCGGCGTCATTGGCCACTCCCTTGGAGGTCACAACGCCCTCTTCGTCGCCGCCTTCGACCAGCGACTGCGAGCTGTCGTCACCAGCTGCGGCTTCACGTCCCTTCCAAAGTACAAGAAAGGGGACCTCACCGGCTGGGAGGGCTATCGCTACATGCCCCTGGTGGCGACGCGATTCCAGAAGGACCCAGCGCGCATGCCCTTCGACTTTCCCGCCCTGCTCGCCGCTCTCGCCCCGCGCGGCCTCTTCATCAACGCCCCACTCGGTGACGACAACTTCGAGAACACCGGTGTCCGCGATTGCGTCGACGCCGCCCGGCCGGTCTATGATCACCTCTTTCGCGCCGGTGACCGGCTGATCGCGCGCTACCCGGACGCGGGCCACGACTTCCCGGCGCCGATTCGCGAAGAGGTCTACCAAGCGCTCGACCGTTGGCTGCGCTGATCAGATCCTCAGCAACCGATGGGCGTTCTCGTAGAGGATCTTGTGCCGTACCCGTCGATCGATCACCAGCCGCCGCAGCATCGCCAACTGTTTGACTCCGACGCAGCGATCATCCTTCCCGTCGACATCCTGACAGTCGCTGCCGAACATCAGCTTGTCCTGATGGCGAAGCAAGAAGCCGGCCGCGTGCTCCTCGTCGCGTGCGAAGGCGTTGGCTCCTGAGCCGGCTGAGAGGTCAGCAAAGAAGTTGGGATAGTCGCCCAGCCAGCGATCGGTCAGCCCACCCGCCGTCACCTTCCCCTTGGGATAGAGGACGCTCTGCTCATGGTGTCGGTCGATGTTGCCCCACATTGTCTGCGCGTGGCCGATAAAGTTGACCCGCGGATAGCGCTCGAGCACCCGGTGGAAGCGCTCGAAGTTCTGATTGTACTTGCCGTGCTGGAAGTGGAGCAGGATCGGGACCCGGTACTCTGCCGCCAGGCTGGCCAACCGGGTCACATAGTCTGAATCGCAGTCGACGAAGAACTTCTGCTCACCAATCCCGATGGCACCCACTTTGAGATACTTCTCGATCGTCGCCACAGCCTCTGGCAGCGAAGGGTCTTCATTGGCGAAGAAGACGAACTCCTTGGGGTAGCGCTTCGCCACCGCGACTACCGAGTCGTTGCCGTAACAGTCGGCCTCGAGCCCGTACCGTGAACCTGCCGGCAGCAGCACCGTCTTCGTCACCCCGAGCATGCGTTGATGCCGGACCAAGTCCTCATCGTTCCGTCCCCAGTAATGGGTATGCTGGTGGATGTCGATGATCTTCTCCCCCGGTGCCAGCCAGGCTCCGACCATGGCCCCACCGGCTCCTGCCAGAAACTCCCGCCTCTCCATTCCGCTGCCCCTCCTTCATCAGTACTTGACCGTTTCGAGGTACTTCTTGCCGGCTGGCACGTTGCGCAGCGGCTCTGGAGACTCTTCCTCGATGATGTACCAGGCGATCCCGATCTCGCGCGCTGCTTTGAGCACGGCGACGATGTCGACTTGACCCGTGCCGAGGGCGACGCTCGTCTCGTCCGGTGCCTGTCCGGTGAGGTTTCCGACCGTCCCCTTCTTCATATCCTTGAGGTGGACGAGACGGAATCGTTGTGGATACTTCAGCAGCAGCTTCGCCGGATTCGCCCCGCCGTGATGGGCCCAGAAGACGTCGTTCTGGAAGAAGACGGTCGCGGGATTGGTCGCCTCTGCCAAGCGATCGAAGAGGGTTCCCGTTCCATCCTTGACAAACTCATAGCCGTGCAGGTGGTACATGAACTTGAACCCCGCCGCCTGCAGTCGCTCTCCGGCCCGGTTGAAGACTGTGGCCGCTCGGGTGACATCGCCGGCGGTGAAGTCCTTGCCGTGGGGGATCCAGGCACATCCGACGTACTCGACTCCGAAGATCCGTGCCTCGGCGACTACCCGGTCTAGATCCTTCTCCAGCAGGTCAAACCCCGCGTGCATGCTCACGGGTTTCAATTGCACCTTCTCCAGCTCCCGTCGGAACTCCTCCGGCGTCAAGCCATAGTAGCCCCCGCCCAACTCGACATTCCGAAACCCCATGCCGCGTACCTTGGCCAATGTGCCCGGGACGTCCTTCTTCAGCTCTTCGCGCACACTGTAGAGTTGGAGTGCCAGCGGCTCTTTGAACGATCCGGTCTGTGCCACCAAGCTCGTGCTGAGCAGGCAGAGGACCAATCCTACCCAACCTGTTTGCATCATTGAATCCCCCCTTGTTGTCGATCGAGATGTTGGAACAGCGCCATTCTGCCAGAAAATGGCAAGACTGAGAACCGAAGCGGGCCTCGCTCACCAAAAGCCCCGGGAAGGTGGTCGAGGAAGATCGCACCATTGACAAGGGGCGATCAGGGGGCTATGATCAGCCTTCGTTTGTGGGGGTTCATCCCTGCGACACGATTCGGGGCGTGGCTCAGCCTGGTAGAGCGCTCGGTTCGGGACCGAGAGGTCGGAGGTTCGAATCCTCTCGCCCCGATTTTAGAATCAACGATCCAAACTGCCTGGTTTACATCCTCTTTCAATCCTGAGCTGAATATCCGGTGATCGCTGCTTACAAGGTGGAGCAGATGACCGCCAACTTGATCCGGATCCACTCACGGCATTGACTCACTTCCAGGGACACAGCCGTCTCAAGACGACGACTCCGGCCGATCCAAGCTCGTCGGTTGTTGGCCAGACCCAGATTCCAATCTTCGGGTTTCCGGCTTTCGTGTGGAAAACCTAAAAACATCACAGAGGGTTCAGGGATCCCAGAATGAATTCTGAGGGACCGCCCCATGGAAATTGTCTGGCGATGCGTTCGTTCGAATCACCTGCAGGGGGGCCGTGTCGCCCATCTCTGCCGGCAGGGCGCCTTCATCCGGTACTTGCAGTTGCTGTGAATGTGGTTGGGAAGATGGGGGCATTCCTGGTGGAGGGCGGACCCACACAAAACCCGGAAGCCCCAGATGGGGAAGGTCTCACACTCAGAGGCAGTGGCCCATCAGGTTGAGGCTGAAACGCACGAGATATTCCAAAAACAGCGCGACGGGCAGGGGTGCCTCACGGTATCCCTGCCCGTCGTCGTGCTTCCAGTTCTTTCGTCGCCACGTGGCCGTGACCAACGGACGAATGGATGGCAGGATCAGAAGTTGATCCGCGCCACAAATTGGATCATGCGGCCACCCGGGTCATTGGTGGTCGAGAGATCGCGATAGGCTTGGGTTACCTGCCCGAAGGTCTGGGTACCAAACCCGCCCACGACGTTGACATCGTTGGCCGGATTGCCAACGATGAAGTTGATGTGATTGAAGGCGTTGAGGAACTCCGCCCGGAATTCAAAGTTGACCGTCTCGGTGATCTTCGTCTTCTTGACGATGCTCAGGTCATAGCGATCAAATCTGGGCCCGTAGAGCACGAGGTTGGTCGTGCCACACTGTCCGGTAAAGCCCTCGAGGCAAGAGGCGTTGCTCGCAGGCGCGATATACTGCCCCGACGGCGCACCGAGGGCGCTCCAGCCACTCGCACTGGTTGCGCTGACGTTGAAGGCCCGGATGGTGTTGTCGATGATGTCCTGCGGCAGGAAGTAGGCGATACGAGCCCCATCATTGAACCTCATCTTGACCTTCTTCTGCAGCTCGTTGCGGGTCATGCCGACCAGTTGGACATTGCCAAAATTGAACGGAGTGCCGCTCTGGAGACGCGCCGCCCCGTGAAAGGCCCACCCTCCAATGATCCGATCTGCCACCGCGCCAGCTCCCCCGCCCAGCCACTGGCCCTTGCCAATCGGCAGTTCGTAGATCCAGTTGACCTTGAAGGTATGGTCGATATTGAACGGGGAGACGGTCTTGCTCAGCCGCATGTTCCGCAGCGTCGAGGGCTGGCCGGCGACGACCGAGCTGCTCGTAAACGCATTGGTGAAGGCCCGCGCGAAGACGTAGTTGCCCTGAACCAGCAGCCCCTTCGAGAGTCGACGGCGCAGCTCAATCTGGAGTGAGTCGTACGACTGACGCCCATTGTTCTCGATCGTCCAGGCCCCGCCCAGCTTGCCTGGGTTGACGATGAAGAAGTTGGCCGGCAACCCGGCGTTGACCCCGTTGTTGCGAAAGGCCGCGGTGTTGATGAAGTTGGACGCAAAGGTCCCCGGTGCCGGAGCGTTGGCCGCCAGCGCGTTGACAAAGGTCGCGTTGGCGAAGAGTGTGCTCGAGTAGTTGGAAGCGGTCCCCGCCGCCGCTGCCGCCTGCCCGGTCATAAAACCGAGCATGATCGGCAGAGGCGAGGTGCCCGTGTTCGGACCGGCAAAGCGGAAGTGAGACCCACGTCCAGCCGCAATGTTGGATAAGAGATTGGCCTGGGCGAGCTTGAACTCGTTGAGGAAGCCATTCTCGATCAAATTGACCTCGTTGAGATTGTACTGCTGCCACTGCTTGACGGCCCGATTGCCGACGTACCGTGCCTCGATCACCGTGTCCCGGCTGATCTCCCGCTGCACACCGAAGCTCCACGACTGGACATAGCCAAGCCTCAGGTTCGGGTTGAGGGCGTTGGCCGAATTGGTCACCAGAAACTGGTTCGGGAACGTTGGAGCATTCTGGAACGCCGGAGCGCCCAGACGAGACTGGTCACGGAGGAGGAGTGGCAAGTTGGAGCCGATCGGAGTGGGCACCAGATTGTTGAGTGTCAAGTTCCGGCTCGCGTCGATCGTGATGCCAGGGTTGGACCCGTAGATGCTGGTAAAGACGTTGAGCCCTTCGCGGTTGTAGGCGACTGAGTAGCCCCCCCGGAGGACGGTCTTGCCCGCCTCGCCGGTCAGTTTGCGCAGAAAGCTGTTCTTGACATTCGGGGACCAGGCGAACCCAAAGCTCGGGGCAAAGTTGTTGAAGTCGGTGTTGAAGGTGCTCTGGCCGACGCCGAGCGAGGTGTAGCTGGTCGGTGTGCCGGTGAGTGTCCCGGGCTTGAAGAGGTTGCCAACGCCAGAGACCCCGAAGAGCTGATCCCACGCTGTCTGCGCATAGAGGTCGTTGAGCGGTACGAAGGGGCGTTGCACCTCCCACCGTACCCCGTAGTTGAGCGTGAGATTGCTGCTGACGCGCCACGTGTCGGAGCCGAAGAAACCAAACTCGCGTTGGCGGCCCCGCTGCACATTCTCCCCAAGATAGGTGTACTGCTTCGACTTCTCGTTAAGAACCGCCGTGGCGCTGATTGCTGTGACACGACCGGTGAGGACGGCGTAGATGGCCTGGGCCCGGGTGATGTCGGCTGCGGCCGCCCCTGGGAAATTGGCTGCCGTGAACATGCCTATCGCCGGGTCATTGGCGTCGAGACCAAGCGTGATGCCCGGAACCTGGGCTTGGCTCCAGCTCCAGAAGTTGATCTGGGTGAAAGTTCCTCCCAGGTTGAGCGTGTGGCTGCCACGGGTCCAGCTCAGATTGTCGGTGAACTGCCAGACCGGCGCGTTGCGGCGGCTTGGTGTCGTCGAGACCGTTGCCGAGGTGATGCCAGCCGCGCCAATCCCAAGGTTGAAACCGCCCTGGTTGGCGAGGGTTCCGGTAAACTGTCCCCGGTTGACGTTGGGGAAGAAGAGGACCGTTCCCCCCGTCAGCCCGAAACGCGCCTCGTTGACGATCGTGTTGGTCAGGGTCGAACGCAACGCCGTCGAGTTCGAGAACCGGTTCGACCCTTGGAATCCTTGGTTCGGGAAGTTGGGGAAGGCGGGGTCAGTCCCGTTCAGAAAATCGACCACGCCATCAAACTTCTGGTAGTTCCAGACGTTCTCGAGCTTGTGCTTGCTGGTCAGGTTGAAGTCGAGACGGACCGTCGGAAAGAAGCGCGATTGGCCTCCCCGGTTCTGAAAGCTGAAGAGTTCCAGATTGGGATCGGTCAACGGCGTCACCCCACCTTGGGAGGTGGTGCCCCGAATGTCCTGCAGCAGCTTGCCGATCACCGGGTCTGGCGTCGCTGTCTGGTTGCTCGCGGTCGCCAACTGGTAGAGGTTGACGCTTCGGACCCCGGACGCCGTGTTGTACCGGAAGATCCCCTGACGTGCCTGCTCGGTGAGGATCGTGCGCTGGCGGGAAGCTGCCTCGGGGATCCGGAACTCTTCGTAGTTGACGAAGAAGAAGGCCTTGTCCCGCCCATTGAAGACCTTGGGAATCCAGATCGGTCCACCAACGCGGAACCCATACTGATTGACCAGCACGCGGTCACGTGGCGCGGTCCCGGTGCGCGGGTCTGGGCGCAGGTCGCGATTGTTGAACCAGTAGTTGGCGTTGAGCGCCGGGTTCCGGTGATACTCGTAGACGCTCCCGTGCAGACTATTCGTCCCCGAGCGGGTGACAAACTTGATCTGGACCGCCCCTTCCCCGGCGCTCTCCGCCCCGGGATTGGACGTCGAGACCGTCACTTCGTCGACCGCATCAATGCGCGGCCGCACGTAGGTGAAGAAGCCGTCGGACGATTTGAGGATGTTGTCCTGGACGTTGATTCCGTCGATCGTAATATTGAGCGAGCCCTTCGGCAGACCATTGATCGTCGAGGTTCGCGGTCGCCCCGGAGTGTTGGTGCCGGGGAGCAGCAGCACCAAGTCGAGCGCATCCCGTGACGTGAAGGGGATCTCGGTGATCTGACGGCCGGTGATCGTTGTCGAGATCGCCGCTGATTGCGTCTGCAGCACCTCTGCTCCGCCTTGGATCACCACTGAATCCGAGGCCGCTCCCACCTCCATCGAGACGTTGACCGTCGCTGGTACTCCCGTATTGAGCACCACGTTGTCGACGACCGTCTTCTTGAACCCCGGAGCCTCGACGGTCACCATGTACTGCCCCGCATTCAGCGCGGGCACCGTGTAGGTCCCGTTCTCCGACGAGGTAACTTTGAAGTCGGCTCCGGTCAAGCTGTTCTTGACCAAAATCGATGCCCCCGAGATGACGGCCCCAGTCTGATCGGTGATTGCCCCCGAAATGTTCGCGGTCGGGGCTACCTGGGCCGATGTCGCACTCCAGCTCGTCAATAACAGCCCGATGCACAATCCGACGGTTCGCCAGAATCCGCCTGCTGATCTTTTCATGACTTTGCCTCCAGATATTGGTCTCTTCGACGTTTTCTCTCACCCTCAACCCAGGGCACACGAACCCCGGTCTCTACCGCTCCAAAACCCGCGGAATACACCTCACCCCATCAGACTCGAAGATGGACTCTTCGATTGCCACCCGATGGAAGCGCACGTTTGACGATACTGCTTGGTTGATGCTTTGATGGATCCGATCAGAAAACCGGCACGGTCCGGAGCCTTCGCCCGCGTCTCCGCCACCAGTCCATTTTCGAGCCCGGCGACTGCTGGTTGTCGATGATCGGTTCGACAGAATAAACGTTGCACCTGCAATAACGCAATAGATTGCAGCTTGTTTGGCCGACCAAAGCTTCAGAAGAGCGGGGAAGTGCGACTGGAGAGGCTGGAAGTGGCCCGGCAGAAGCGGCGTGCGGTCTTGGTCTCTCATCGATTGGCCTCAGACCCGACACCACACCGGATCGCCCCGTCCTTTTCCAAGACAGGGCAGGGCAGAGACGGTCGCGAGGATTGCGCCCCGATCGAAGTCGGTCTACCATCCATTCCCATGGAACATCACCAACTGCAAGCAATGATGGAGCAGATCTCGATCGAGGGGATCCGGGAAGCGGCGCAGGTGGTCTATCACCATCTGGCCCCGACTCCATTGCTCAATTGGCCGCTGCTCGATCAGGAGGCCGGCGTGCGGGTCTTTCTCAAGCACGAGAATCACCTGCCGACCGGGGCCTTCAAGGTTCGTGGTGGCATCCACTTCATGTCCCGGTTCGCGGCCGCGCAGCCCGGACGTGGGGTCATCACGGCGACGCGGGGCAACCACGGCCAATCGATCGCCTTGGCAGCACGCCTCTTCGGAATTGCCGCAACGATCGTCGTTCCAGAGGAGAACAATCCGGAGAAGAATGCAGCGATGCGGGGCTATGGCGCACGGGTCATCGAGCACGGACGTGACTTCGATGCTGCCCGCGAGGAGGTCGCGCGGCTGGCGGCAGCCGAGGGCTTGCACTACATCCATTCAGCCAACGAGCCTGATCTGATCCATGGCGTTGGGACCTATGCCGTCGAGATCATCGAGGAGATGGCCCGGCGTGGCGAGCGCATCGATTCCGTCTACGTCCCGATCGGGCTCGGGAGCGGAATCTGTGGCGTGATCACTGCCTTTCGCGCGCTCTCCCCCTCCACGAAGATCATCGGTGTCCAAGCCGAGGGGGCCCCAAGCATCTATCTCTCTTGGCGGGAAGGTCGCATCATCGAGACGGCGGAAGCCCACACCTTCGCCGATGGCGTCGCGACCCGCGTGCCTGCAGCACTGACGTTCGAGATCATTCGGCGCGGGGTGGATGAGATCGTCCTCGTCGATGACAGCGCCATCATCCGAGCCATCCGGTTGCTCTGGCGAACTACCCACAATATGGCCGAGGGGGCGGGCGCGATCGCCACTGCTGCGGTCCTCGAGCGCCGGGCTGACCATGCCGGTCAGACCGTCGTCTCCATCCTCTGCGGAGGTAACCTCGCGACAGACTCTCTTACCCGCATCTTTGCCAGATAAAATGCTCCGCAGATTCCGCCGCTTGCCACGGATGAAAGGCAGATCTGAATCACGTTCCATCCAACTTCCATCCGTGAGAATCCAGCAAATCTGCAGAGCACCTTTCAGGTGATCAGTTCGAGTCGGGTCGGACCACCGGGATGGTGATGACCACCGATCGCGTCGTCGTCAGCCCGTGGAGGACGTGCCGTTGCGTAAAGCCCTTCGGGTTCTCGTTGAGGTAGGCCCCAACGATCCCCTCGTCTTCGCCGCTTGAGATCTTCATCAATGCCGTGAGCAGGTACCAATCTCCAATATGGAAATCAACTCAA
>JBMOHS010000134.1:0-10895 GCA_049317725.1 Blastocatellia bacterium | reverse complement strand
ATTTTCAATTCTCTTTTATGCGGTGTCCCTTCGGGACACGGGAAATGTCCAAAGTACAGCACGGGCCTCCGGCCCGCATCCTCGACGAAAAAGGAATTTGACGATTTTGTCGGGACAAACCTTGGGGGAATGGAGAATGGAAAATGGAGAATGGAGAATGGAGAATGGAAAATTAGGAGGACTGATTAACCCATCCAAAAAGAATTACACGATTCTGTAGGGGGCAGGCCTTGGGGGAATGGAAAATGGAGAATTGGGAGGACTGATTACCCCATCCAAAAAGAATTACACGATTCTGTAGGGGCAGGCCTTGTGCCTGCCCTCATCCCTCGTCAACGGGACAATGACCGAGACAGGGGCCCGATGGAGCAAAGGGAAAGAGGGCACCCACAAGGGGTGCCCCTACAAATCGAACCCGGCCCTTGGGTAACTTTCGCAGCCGGCGTGGGGAGGACCATGCGGGCCGGAGGCCCGCGCGAGGCCCGCGCACCCAGGCGGCCTTGTGCCTGCCCTCGTCCCTGGTCAGCGGGCCCACTGCAGAGAAGACAGGGCACCCAGAAGGGGTGCCCCGACAGATCGAACCCGGCCCTTGGGTAACTTTCGCAACCGGCTTGGGGAGGCCATGTGCCTGCCCTCTGTCTCGTTGAAGGGAGAGGGCAATCACTTTGCGATTTCAGCCAAAACGGGCTACTGTGTGGGGCGCCTCTCCCATTCGAGGAGACGCAAAGAACCATATCGCAGCGAAAGTCCACCCCCTGGAGAACGGGGCGAAGTCGGCAGTTGAGTGACGAGATGAAGATTGCCACGTGGAATGTCAATTCGATTGGAGTCCGACTGCCGCAAGTCCTTGACTGGCTGGATGGCAACCGGGTTGAGGTGCTCTGCCTGCAAGAGACGAAATGTGTCGACGACAAGTTCCCCCGGGAGCCGTTCGAGTCCCGGGGCTATGAGGTAGCCACCTTCGGGCAGCCGACCTACAACGGCGTGGCCATTCTCTCCCGCTATCCACTGGAGAAGGTCGAGCGGGGCTTTCCGGGAGAGGGGCCAGAGGCGCAGCGCCGACTGCTCGCCGCGACGATCGCTGGCCCACTGCGGATCCGGGTCATCGATGTTTATATTCCGAACGGGTCCGAGGTCGGGTCGGAGAAGTACCAGTACAAGCTGGGCTGGCTGGCGGAGCTGAAGGGCTACGTTGGGAGGGCCGGCAGTGAGTCGACCCCGGCCCTGCTCTGCGGTGATTTCAACATCGCCCCGGAGGACCGGGATGTGCACGATCCGGCGCTCTGGGAGGGGAAGATCCTCTGCAGCGACGCCGAGCGGGCTGCGCTGGAAGAGATTCGGCAGACGGGATGGGAGGACCTCTTCCGCCGGCACCACGCGGAAGCGGGCCACTTCTCGTGGTGGGACTATCGTGCGGCCGGCTTCCGGCGCAACCACGGCCTGCGGATCGATCACGTCTGGGCGACCGCACCACTCGCCGCGCACTGCGTCGACGCCTGGATCGACCGGATCCCGAGGGCCCTCGAGAAGCCATCGGACCATGCCCCGGTCGTCGCTGAGTTCGTCTTTGGTTGAACGGCGGGGTCCCCCAGCCGTTCGCGCTTCACCCTCATTCAGACGATCAGAAGAAGGAGCCACCAATGGCCAGCAGGGAGACGGGGGCGCCAGCACGCCTCATGTCGATGGACGCGTATCGTGGGTTGGTCATGTTTTTGATGATGGCCGAGGTGCTGCACCTCGGGCGCGTCGCCGCAGCACACCCAGAGAGCGGGTGGTGGCGGTTCCTCGCGCTCCATCAGAGCCACGTCGAGTGGGTCGGCTGCACCTTGCATGACCTGATCCAACCCTCGTTTTCGTTCCTGGTCGGGGTCGCCCTGCCCTTCTCACTGGCAAGCCGGGTGAGCCGCGGGCAGACGACGGCGCAGGCGTGGATGCACGCAGCGTGGCGGTCGCTGGTGCTGATCCTGCTCGGGGTCCTCCTCCGCTCGGTCGGGCGGGAAGAGACGCGCTGGACCTTCGAGGACACGCTCAGCCAGATCGGGCTCGGCTATCTCTTCCTCTTCGCCCTCGGGGGACGTTCGCTGCGAGTCGTCGGTGCGGCGCTTGCCGTCGTCCTCGTCGGGTACTGGCTCGCCTTTATGCTCTACCCTGTCCCGCCGGCCGGTTTTGACTATGCTGCAGTGGGGGTCCCGCCGACCTGGACGCAGCACGCCACTGGGCTGGCCGCCCACTTCAACAAGAACAGCAACCTCGCCTGGGCCTTCGACACTTGGTTCCTCAACCTCTTCCCGCGCTCAACCCCCTTCACCCACAATGGTGGCGGCTACTCGACGCTCAGCTTCATCCCGACCCTCGGAACGATGATCCTTGGGCTGATCGCTGGCCACTGGTTGCGGGCGGAGATGCCAGCACGGGAGCGGCTGCGCCGGCTGCTGCTGGCGGGTGCGGCGGGCATCGCCGCTGGGCTGCTCCTCCACGCCGTCGGGCTGATCCCGCTGGTCAAGCGCATCTGGACGCCGAGCTGGACCCTCTTCAGCGGCGGTTGCTGCTTCCTCCTCCTCGCCGGCTTCTACTGGCTGATCGATCAACGCGGCTGGCGCCGCTGGGCCTTCCCGCTCGTCGTCATCGGGATGAATTCGATCGCTATCTACGTCCTCGTCCACCTCATCGACGGCTTCCTGCTCGATACCGTACGCACCCACTTCGGCAAGGACGCCTTCTCCCTCTTCGGCGAGGGCAAGGCCTCCCTCGTCAGCGGGGGGTACCTGCTGGCAGTCTTCTGGGGGATGCTCTACTGGATGTATCGACGAAAGCTCTTCCTGCGGATCTGACCGACGGGGAATTGGGAGAAGGGGTCAGCGCCCTGGAAGAAGGCGCAGAGATGGTTCCGCGCCTTCTTCCAGGGAGAGGATCACTCTTCGCGTTGCCACCAGACGTGGGTCAGTTTGTTGACCCGCGAGAAGACGTAATGGACCTCGCCGTGAAAAGCGCTCTCGAGGGCACGCCCGAGCCGTTGTGCAAGGTGCTCCGTCGTCGTTTTGACGATGGTACGACCCTCCTCATCGGTCTCGACCTCCATGATGCGAGCGAGAGGGTTGTCCTCACCAGCTCGTTCCGCTTCATTGTGAAGCAGCCGAAGGAGGTCATCGCGATGGTTCATCAGAAACTGCCCTTCCAGATGAAGGTAGCCCCCGGCGATCCCGCTCTTCTCCGCACGACACGCTGGACAGACCAGGGAGGTCGCCGCTTCGAGGAGAGGAGGTACGGTCGGCTGGGTCCAGCGACGATGTCGGTAGACGTTACCGCACTCGGGGCAGATGGCAGGTTCCGGGGGGGCGTGATAGCCGCGATGTCGCCCTTCCCAATTGGTGATCTGCCGATCAGGGGGGATGTGGGGTGGTTGCATTCGGGTTGTCATGGAGTACCTCCTCAAAGGTAGTGATGGAGAGATGATCAGCGGGGACGAGGCCCACAGCATTACGCCTCGGCGACTGTCTCCTCGGGTTTCCGGACGATCAGCACCGGGCAAGGGGCATTGGCGGCGACGGATTGCGAGACGGAGCCGAGGAGGAATCGCTTGTACCCCCGGTATCCGTGAGAACCGAGCACGATCCAATCGGCCCCCCAGCGGTGCGCCTCCTCGACGATCGCCTCTCGCGGCGGTGCAAAGAGAAACTCTCCCTCCACGGATGGAGGGCTGGCCGTGCCCGCAAGCTGGGAGAGAGCCTTCCGCAACTGTCCAACCGCCTCCTCAACCACCCTGCGAGACCTTTCCCGTGTTGCCTGCTCCAACTCTTCGTAATATTGCCGAGGCAATGTCCCGAAGTCGGCGTTCGGGAAGAAGGGCATCTCTGCGGCGGAGATGACCCGGATTTGACTTGCCGCTGGCCACGGGATCCGGGCCACTTCCTCGAGGGCCCGCTGCCCAAATTCTGACCCATCAATCGCAACCAAGATCTTCACGGTGATCCTCCCCAGGCGGTGGCATCCCTGCGCCCTGCTCCACTGCGCTACTGCCGGCTGACCATTACCGCTCCCTCTCGTCACCACTTGGCCCGAAAGAGAATGAGCGGCGCCGTTGGTAATGCAACCGCTATGCCTCACTTGGCGGGAATGGCGGAGGAGAAGATGGCTCTGTCAGGGCCCATTTGGCCAGGTCTCTCCCCCATTCCCACATTGGCGCCCCCCCCCACGTGAGCAGTTTTTCCCACCACCTGGGGAAGTTTCCCCCCTCTTCTCTGCTGAGATGGCCCTCAAGATGAGAAGATCATCGCCAGAAAAGGTTGTCCTTCGGGGAAGGACGGGGTATGATCCGCGTTATTCAATTGACAAGTACACCCGAGCTTGCCCCGCGTGAGCTGGTCTCTGTTCATCTTTCAGCAGCACCTGGAAGAATCGATCGCGGATCAGCGTCCGTTTGCGCCCCTGCCCCCCTGCTGGGTGAGGGTGAGCCACGATCAAGACTGCCCGTGGGAGAAGAATGGAACACAAGAGACGGAAGGAACGACACTGTTACTCGAGGGAGAGTCGAATTGGCCTGTTCGCGCTCCTCCTCTGCCTGCCAAGCCCCCTCAGCGCCACGACCCCACCACCGGTCAATCTGCCAGCCCAGGTTATCGAGGCCGCCGCACGACAGAACAAGGAGCTGCGGACGTCGATTCGCTGGAGTTTTGGCGGACGGCGGCAGAAGGGCTGGGACCTCTATGTCTCCCTCATCCAGCCACTGATTGGAAGCCAAGGGGAACCGGACAGTCGTGACTTTGCCAAGGCCGTTGCCAAGTGGCAGGAGCAGGTGGGACTGCCCATCACGGGCCGGCTGGAAGAGAAGACGTGGTCGGCGATGGTCTCGACCTTTCAGGCGCGTCGCCCGACGGGACCACGGCGAGGCGGGAAGACAGATCTCGTTCTCGCGCCTCCCGAGGACTTCTTCGATCGATCGCGCCCACTCTCACTCCGGTTCGTCGACCGTCAAGCGTATGACGCCTATCAGCGGATGTGCCAGGCGGCCCGGGAAGCGCTCGGGGAGGAGACCCTCTCGGCCCAGGGTCTGAAGATCGTCTCGGCGTATCGCAGCCCGAGCTACCAGGCCGCCCTTCGCCGTCGCTCTCCCCGGGCAGGTCGGGCGACCCTTGCCGTCAACAGCCCCCACTTTACCGGCCGCGCCCTCGACCTCTTCGTCGGGGGCGACCCGGTCAGCACCGCCGACTGGAATCGACGCCGCCAGGTCGAGACACCACTCTATCGCTGGATGGCCCAGCACGCCCATCAATTCGGCTTTGTCCCCTACTTCTACGAACCGTGGCACTGGGAATATCGTGGAGAGGAGTCTCCGGCTCATCCCGCCGAGCCCGTCGAGGCCGAGACTCCCTGAACTCCGTCCCCCCCCTCCCCCGCGCGCCCCACTGCTTCGTGGAACGAGGATTGCCTCTCATTCCTGACGAAGGGAGACCGGCGATGACAAGATCTGACCGACCGAGAGAGGAGAGGTCCTCAGGAAGGTCTGGGGAGAGACCTCACAGGGTCCGAGCTGGCGAACCAAGGCTCAGCCGAGGTCTTGCCGGTCTCCTCTTGTTCCTTGTCTTGGTGGACCTGGGGATCGGTGGGCAGCAGATCAGGGCACAGGAGAGCCGGCCAACACCGGACTCGCAGGAATTGGCCCTGCCTCCACTGACGGTGCTGGAGATCAAAGAGGCCAAGGAGCGGTTGGCCGCGCTTGGGTATTGGATCGAGCCGCTTGCCAAGCCGGGCGACCAATCGTTTCGTCAAGCGATCATTGCCTTTCAAAAAGTCGAGCAGCGCCCCCGCACCGGGAAGTTGACGGCGATTGAACTGCAGGTCTTGCGGCAAGCACGACCACCGGAGCCGCTTGAAACAGGTCCCTTCCACATCGAGATCGATCTCGACCGGCAGATCGTCATGGTGGTGGCCCCGGAGGGAGTCGTCATCCGCACCGTTTCGACTTCCACTGGATCGGGGGAGCGCTTCACTGAGGGAGGCAGGACCCGACGCGCCATCACTCCCACGGGACGTTTTCAGATCCGCTACAAAGTTCCAGGATGGCGGACCAGCCCGCTTGGACGCCTCTACTACCCACTCTACTTTTTCGATGGTGCCGCGATCCACGGCAGCCTATCCATCCCCATCCGACCTGCCAGCCACGGATGCGTCCGACTGCCGATGTCGATGGCCCGGGAGTTCTACCACTTGGTGCCAAGCGGCACCCCGGTCCTCATCTACTCGATCCTCGACCTGCCAGATGGCTCGACTGTTTCAGACTCCCCTGGCCAATCGGCTGGAAGGATGAGCGTCGGCACTCCAGTTGACGGCTGATTCTCCTCCCGCCAGATGGCGACCAACGCCTGGGCCAGGGCGAGCACGACCGGGCCGATGAAGAGACCGAGGAGGCCAAAGGCCTGGACTCCCCCGAGCAGCGAGAGAAAGACGAAGAGCGGGTAGAAGCGGACTTGGCTGCTGATGACGAATGGCCTGACGACATTGTCGGCCAAACCGATGACCCCTGCCCCCCAGGCCAGCAGCAAAGCCCCTTTGAGCCAACTTCCCTGAACGAAGAGCGAGATGACGGCGGGTCCCCAGATGATGGTCGGTCCAACCAGCGGAACAAAGGAGAAGAGGCCGGCAGCGATCCCCCACAAGACCGGCGAGGGGAGGCCAATCGCCCAGAAAGCGAGTGCCGTCAGCCCCCCTTGAGAGAGTGCGACCGCCAATCCCCCGTAGACACTCGCCGTGATCGTGCGACCGATCTCGTGGCGCAGCCGGTCGAGTTGCCCACGCTGCAAGGGAACCAGCCCCGCCAACCGGTCATAAATCTCGCCACCATCCCGAAAAAGGAAGAAGAGGGTGAAGAAGGCGATCACGCCATCGACGACGAAGCTGATCAGGTCCCCCAGCAGCGACGCTGCGTCATTGAGAAAGCCCTGGCTGACCCCGCGAATCCGTTCGAGAAGGAGTGTCTTCAGATCGATCTCGACGGTTCCCAAGTACCGTTGCAACCAAGCGGTCAGCCGCTCGCTAACGTGAGTGAGCCACGGCCCCCATCCCCCATCCTGCACGCTCTGCTCGCTCAGGCTGCGGTAGAGATCCGCGAGTTCCTGCCTCACGGCCGCCCCAAGGAGCAGAAAGGGAAGGAGAATCGTCGAGAGGACCAGTAAGGTCGAGGTCAGCGCCGCCAGGGCAGGACGTCTCAGAAAGCGATCGAGTCGATGGTGGATTGGATAATAGACGATGGCGAGAAGAACCGCCGTGATGATCGGCTTGAGAAAGGGCTCGGAGATCCGGTACCCCAACCAGCCCACCAGCAGAAAGAGCGCGAGGAGGAAGAGGGAGTGACTCCAACGGCGCAGAGAGAGGGGGAGTGGCGACGACTCTTCCGGGTTCAACATCGGGCTCATTCCATCAAACAGAGAAATCCCCAAGAATCCTGCCCAGCAGATCCGACAAGAAGGTTCAGGCGATCAGGGTGACGTGCGGCTCAGCGCTGCCCACGCCCCAGCAGCCAGCCTACCAGAATTCCGACTCCAACGCCGATTCCAAAGGTGATGGCCACGGCGGGGATGGGATCCTGCTTGATGCGATGCGACGTGTCATCGAGCAGCTCTTCTGCAGCGTACTTGCCTCGTCGAACGACACGGGCGGCGGAATCGACCTGTTGCTCGACGACTTGGCCGACCTTTTCACGCAATCGTTCGACTTCTTGGGTGATCTGGTTCAAACGTTCTTCGACAATCATGGCAGCCCTTTCTGATTCGTCCTAGAAATCCTATTCCCGCTCGATTCGGGAAAGCAGGCGCGCAACCCCTTCCCGAAAGCGTTCCGGCTCAGGCAGCAGACTCAAGACTAAAACTCCCTCTTGGGGAAAGTCAAAGAAATACCCCGGATGGACCAACAGATCATCCTCGTCCAGGAGAAACAGGGCCCACTCCTCATCCGTATGATATCGGGGAATCTCAATCGGAACACTCCAACCGCCATCGACACGAAACAGACGTGCAGCGGCTCCGGGTGCCGCCGCGACCTGATCAATAAGCATCTGCAGGTTGGTCTGCAGACGCTTCCGGATCGGGGCTTGAATCAACTGTCGACGGGCCAGCCAGGAACCGACCGCGGCCTGAACAGGGGTTCCGACGGAAAGATACGTATCCGCAATCAGGTCCAACCGCTCACGGGCAGCCGCAGCCAGCTTCGGGGGACCAGTCGTAACGATCCACCCCAACTTCATCTGGGGCAAGGCCAGCACCTTCGAGAGGCCGCTCAGCACAAAGGTGAGGGCGTTCGTCTCCCCGACGAGAGTCTCCACCCGGGCCGGGTCCTCCCCCCACCCATAGTCGCCAAAGACCTCGTCGGCAATGATCGCCAGCCCGTGACGCTCTCCAAGAGCCATCAATTCCACCCGTTCTTCCTCTCGAAGAAACGAACCGGTCGGATTGTTGGGGGAGACGACGATCACCGCCCGGACGCGCGGCGTGATCGCCTGCCGCAGAGCTTGGAGATCGATACGCCAGCCACTTGTCGGAAAGTACTCAAGCGGGTATGGAACCAGCTCGACTCCTTCCAGCGCGGCAAGCCACTCGAAGAGCGGGTAGCTCGGCTGGGGGACCAGCACGCTCTCACCTTGATCAGCGAGCAGCTTGAAGAGAAAGGCATAGCCTTCGCTGCTGCTGGCCGTGAGATGGATCGAATCTGGGGAAAGATCACCAAGACCACGCTCTCGGTAGTACCCAGCAACAGCGGCGCGCGCCTCTCGCCATCCGCGAGGATGCGGATCATAGGTGAAGACCGCAGGGCTTCCGAGAGGCTCAAGCCACCCCTCCCCGTCATGGCCCAGTCCCACCCGTGTCGGATTGCTCACGGTGAGGTCGAGAATCTCGCGGCCCTGTCGGCGCTTTTCCGCCAGTCGCTCCGACAATCGATTGGGAGTGAGGATCGTCGGGAGACGGGTCGAGAACATGCCGGATGAACCCCTTCGCGTCCGTCTCTGCTCCAGAAGAGTCGGGGCGGGGGCTGCCTGGCTCCCCCGCCCCGATACCTCTCTTTGCACGGTCGCTGGATCGTTACTTGAAGTCACCCGCCTTGATGAAGCTCATCTTGGCCAGGTCGAGGTGACGACGCAGCGCCGCGGTGATCTGTTCCGGGGTCAAGGCCTCCACCTTCTGCTCCAACTCCGATTCCCAGGCCATCGTGCGGCCGAGATAGGCGTTAGAGCGCAAGCGCCCGACCAGCTCATTGTCCTGGGCTCGACTCACTTGGCGGGATTGCATCCATCCACTCTTCGCCGCCTTGATCTCGTCGGCGGTGAAGCCATCCCGCAGGGCCTTCTCGATCTCCTCGCGGAAGGCCGCCTCGAGCTTGTCGCGGTTCTGCGGCGCATAGATCGCAAAGGCCAGGAAGATTCCGCTGGGCTCGTGCGAACCAGCCTGGAACTGCGAGCCGACGCCGTAGCTCAGTCCTTCCTTCTGCCGGATCCGAACCGCCAGTCGTGAGTTGAGAAACCCACCGCCCAACATGTAGTTGCCGAGCAACAAGGCGGGGTAGTCCGGATCAGAGTCGTTCATCCGGAGGGGTTGTCCCGCGATGAAGAAGGCGTTGGCCTTGTCCGGGGTAATCAGAGACTCGTTGAGCGGGGTCTCCCGCTGCGGACGGGAGGGAATCCGAACAAATGACTGTTTGTTCTTCCAGCCACTGAGCATCTCAGTAGCAAAGTCGAAGACCTCTTGGCGGTCAAAATCCCCAACTACCGCCAACTCGGCGTACTCGACCCCGTAGAAGTCCTGGTAGAAACGGCGGAGATCTTCGAGCTTGATCGACTTGAGATCGGCGATCTCCTCATCGAAGGTCCCAGTATAACTCGGATGTCCCTTGGAGTAGGGCTGGAGGTGGCGCTGAAAGAGCAGGACGGCTTGGGCATTTGGCTCGCTGCGCTGCTGCTCGATACCGGCCAACTGCTCCTGGATGAGCTGGTCGAACTCGACGGCTGGGAAAGCCGGCTCCCGCAGGACTTCATTGGCCAGTGCCAAGACGGCCGGCAGATTCTGACGTACGGTCTGGATGGTGACGGTCACACCCGTCGCGCCTCCCCCGACATTCATCCGCGCCTTCAACCGGTCGAGCTCATCCTTGATCTGCTGACGGGTCTTGTTCTTGGTGCCACGCATAAGCATGCTCGCCGCGAGGCTGCCCGCCGTATCCCGATCGGTGAGGCTCTTCTCGTCGCCAAAGTGGAGGCTCAGGCTCGCCACCACCGACTCGCCGCGCGTCTGCTTGGGCAGCAGCGCCATCTTGACCGATCCCCGGTCGACGCGGATCGTCCGGGTATCGATGTTGGACGGCGAGGGATCGAAGGCCTCCCCCGTCGCGACCTTGGCCTCGCCCTTGTAGTCCTTGACGAGGGCGAGCACATCCGGGGTCGTCGGGATCTCGGCCCGCTCCGGCTTCGGGGTCGGAATGAAGAGCCCAAGGGTACGGTTGGAGAGGACGAGGTACTTGGACGCAATCTGCTGCACCTCGGCGACGGTGATCTTGCGCAGCCGGTCGCGATCGAGGAAGAGCAGGCGCCAGTCGCCCATCCCAATCCACTCGCTCAACTCGAGCCCAATCGACTCCGAAGAGTTGAACCGCAGCTCGATCTGCTTGAGCAGTTGTGTCCGCGCCCGCTCGACCTCCTCGGCAGTCGGGGGGGTCTTCCCGATCTGCTCAATCACGGCGAGAAGCTCGTCCCGGGCGGCATCGAGCGACTGTTCCATCCGAACCTCCGCGCCAAAGAGCAGCAACCCCGGATCACCGAAGATCGCCGGGAAGGTGAGCACACTGCTCGCCTTCTTCGTCTCGACCAGGGCTTTGTGAAGCCGGCCGGAGGGCGTGTCGGCCAGAATCTGGGCCAG
>JBMOHS010000133.1:0-10927 GCA_049317725.1 Blastocatellia bacterium | reverse complement strand
AGAATCTGGTCGTTCATGACGACAAGCACGCCAAGGCCCGCGGCATCCGGGGAGAGGGCGACCCGGAAGGCGGCCCGCAGATTGGCGGGTCCGTCCCAGCTCAGCTCCGAGCTGTTGCGCATCGCCCCGACGAGGACGATCGGCTTGGCGAGATCAAGGACGAGATCCAGCAGGTAGGCGGTCTCTTCGAGCGTATCGGTTCCGTGCGTGATGACGGCCCCGGCGACGGACGGGTCGGCAAGCACCGCCGCCACCTGCCGGGCCAGCTCCATCATCCGGGCTGGAGTGACGTGGGGACCAGGCCAAAGCCCAGGATTGAAGAGCTGGACGTCGGCGAGCGTTGTCAATCCCGGCACCAGGGCGAGAATCTCCTCGCCGGCAAGGGCGGGCACCGCCCCCCCCGTCTCCGGATCGACCCGCATCGAGATCGTGCCCCCGGTAAAGAAGGCGGCAATTTTTGGTTTCAACATCCAGTCTCCTCCTCTTCCCTCTTCCCTGTTTGCTGTCAGATTATCCGGCAATCCCTTGCTCCCAACAAGAATCGTGGCCACAATGAATTTCCATGAAACCGAAAGAGAAATCGAAAGATCAACCCCTGAGCAACGACATTCACATGCTCGGAGACCTGCTTGGCGAAACGCTGCAGCGGCTTGGTGGAGAGCGGCTCTTCGAGATCGAGGAGAAGGTGCGGGGGCTCTGCAAAGAGCTGCGCTCGACGCCTTCGACGCGAACCGATCAACAGCTCAAGCGGCTCCTGCACGGGCTGAGCCTCGACGAAGCGATCGGCGTGATTCGCGCCTTCTCGACCTTCTTCCAACTAGTCAACATTGCGGAGCAGCACCACCGGATCCGTCGGAAACGCGACTACGAGCTCCGCACCCCGGACCGTCCACAGCGTGGCTCGCTGGCCGAGGGGCTCCAGCGGCTCCAGCAGGAGTTGGCGGGCGTGCCCCCTGCCACCGTGCAGGAGACCCTGCAGAGCGTGGTCGATCGGTTGGAGATTGTCCCGGTCATGACGGCCCATCCAACGGAGGCGGCGCGCCAAGTCCTGCTCGAAAAGCACCAGCGAATCGCTGACCTGCTGACCTCACTCGACAACGAGACTCTGCCGCCGCGGCATCGGGAGCAGCTCCATCAGCGGCTGGCCGCGGAGATCGAGTCGATCTGGCAGACGGACGAGGTGCGCCACACCCAACCGACCGTGCTCGACGAACTGCACAATACGCTCTACTACTTTCGCTTGACGCTCTTCGACGCGGTTCCCACCTTGCTCGAGGAGTTGGACCGGCAACTGGCCGACAAGTTTCCCGGAGTTCGCCCGCGAGAGGAGCGGACGCCCCTCCGCTTTGGATCCTGGGTAGGTGGCGATCGCGATGGCAATCCCTTTGTCACGCCGGAGGTGACGTGGGAAACGGTGCGACAGCAGCAGGCGCTGGTTCTCGAGCGGTACTACGAGAGCGTTGTCGACCTCGCCCGTCGGTTAAGTGAATCGGAGCGGTTTGCTCCGCCGACAGAAGCGCTGCGGCAATCGCTGCAGCGCGATGCGCGCGAGATGCCGGCCACCGCCCGAGAGATCATCAAACGCTACCCCGAAGAGCCCTACCGGCAGAAGCTGCTCTACATCCTCGAGAGGATCGAGAACACGCGCGAACGGAACCGGGAACTCGCCGCGGCCCTGCTGATCGAGCGTCCCGACACACTCCTCTCGATTCGGCCAGCCCTCCCGATCATGGCCGCGCTGCGTCAGACGGGGCAGCGCAGCCTGCCCCAGCCCAGCTACCGCACCGGAGAAGATCTCTGGAGCGACCTGCGATTGATCCGTGAGAGCCTTCTCCACGCCAAGGCCGAAGCGGCCGCGCAACTGGTGACCCGCCTGATGCGGCAAGTGCGCACCTTCGATCTGCATCTGGCGACCCTCGACCTGCGACAGCATAGCCAGCGCCATACGGCGGCTCTCGACGAGATCACACGGCAATTGGGCGTCGAGCCGCGCTACAGTGCGATGAGCGAGGTGGAGCGTGTCGGGTGGCTGACCAGTGAGCTGGAGACGCCCCGACCGCTGGTCGCACCGGAGGCGCAGCTCAGCCCCGAAACGACGGAGACGCTCAATGTGCTGCGGGTCACCCGCCGGATCCTCGACGAGCTCACGCCGTTGGCGATCCGGACCTACATTGTCAGCATGACACACGAAGCGAGTGACCTCCTCGCCGTTCTGGTGTTGGCCAAGCAGGCCGGGCTGATCGAGTTCGACGGACCGGCATCCGACCGCCTCTCGCCGCGCCACTCGCGGCTGGGGATCTGCCCCCTCTTCGAGACGATCGAGGACTTGCGCGCCGCTCCCGCGGTGATGGACGGTCTCTTCTCCAACCCGCTTTATCGTCAGTTGCTGAGTGGGCAGGGGAACCTGCAGGAGGTCATGATCGGCTATTCCGACAGCAGCAAGGACGGGGGAATTTTGACCTCAAGCTGGGAGCTCTACAAGGCGCAGGAGCAGCTCTGGGAAGTGGCCCACCGCCACGGGGTCGAGCTGCGGCTCTTTCACGGCCGGGGCGGGACGGTCGGGCGCGGCGGGGGTCCAAGCCACGAAGCGATCCTCGCGCAGCCGCCCGGAACAGTCGCCTCGCGCATCAAGATCACCGAACAGGGCGAGGTCATCTCCTCGAAGTACAGCCTGCCGGAGATCGCGCAGCGAAGTTTGGAGCTGACAACCGCCGCGGTCATTGCTGCGAGCATGCCGCGCCCGACACCACCTGCCTCCCTCGCCCGTTGGCGCGAAGCGATGGAGACGATCTCCGCCCGCGCCTACAGCCTCTACCGGGGCTATGTCTCCGGCACAGAGGGGTTCTACGACTACTTCGTCCAGGCAACGCCAGTCGAGGAGCTGCAGCGGCTGCGCATCGGGTCCCGCCCCGCCAAACGCAAGGCAGGATCGAAGAGCCTTGACGACCTGCGTGCCATCCCCTGGGTCTTCGGCTGGACGCAGAGCCGGCACCTCCTGCCCGGCTGGCTTGCCGTCGGTTCAACGCTCCACGAGTTTGTCCAGGAGAGCCCCCGTCGACACCTCGAGCTGTTGCGGGAGATGTATCAGGAGTGGACCTTCTTCCACAGTGTCATCTCGAACATCGAGATGACACTGGCCAAGGCCGACTTTCAAATCGCCCGGCATTATGCCGAGAGCGTACCGGATCGACGGCTCGGTCGACGCATCTTCGATCTGCTCGAAGAGGAGTACCAGCGAACCTGTCGGCTGGTACTGCAGATCACTGGCGAGAAGCAACTGCTCGACAAGACACCTGTCCTGCAACGATCGATCACCGTACGCAACCCGTATGTCGATCCGATGAGCTATCTGCAGGTAGAGCTGCTGCGCCGGAAACGCGCCGGGGAGGCGAGCACCCCACCAGGAGCAGAGACGGAGAAGCTGCTCTATGCCATTCTGCTGACGATCAACGGAATTGCCGCCGGGATGAGGAACACCGGATGAGCCGCTCCTCGACGAAGCAGAAGGGGCGGGGGCTGTCGGCCGCGGTGCTGTTGCTGCTGGCCCTCTCCGCCATCCCTCAAGGAGAAGCCGCCTTGTCCAATGCCATCCAGGAAGGGAAACGGCCCCGCGCACGCGAGCTGGGGCTCTCGATCGGAGTCCTTCCGACAGGTCCGCGCAACAGCTTGACCGACGTGGCGGGCGTCCGGGTTGGCCAGACGACCCTCATACGAGGAGACAATCTCCGCACCGGCGTGACGGCGATCCTCCCGCACGGGGGCAACCTTTTTCAGGAGAAGGTGCCCGCCGCGATTCACGTCGGCAATGGATTTGGCAAACTGATGGGATCGACCCAGGTCAACGAATTGGGGGAGATCGAGACGCCAATTCTGCTGACCAGCACGCTCAACGTGCCGCGGGTCGCCGATGCCCTGCTCGAGTGGATGCTGGCCCTGCCCGGCAATGAAGAGGTTCGATCGATCAACCCCGTCGTCGGAGAGACCAATGACGGCTACCTCAACGACATTCGCCAGCGCCCTCTCGGGCAGGCCGAGGTCTTCGCGGCCCTGCGCGGCGCCAATACCGAAGCCGTCGAGGAGGGATGTGTCGGGGCGGGGACCGGAACGGTCGCCTTCGGATTCAAGGGAGGGATCGGCTCGGCTTCGCGGGTCCTGCCTGCTTCGCTCGGCGGCTACACGGTTGGGTTACTCGTCCAATCGAACTTCGGTGGGGTATTGACGATCGATGGGGTCCGCGTTGGGGAAGCGCTCGGTCAGTACTACCTGCGGGAGTCGGTACGGCCGGCCTCGACCACGCCCGAAAGGAGCCAAGCCTCCCCAGGGGCTGCTCCCATCCTCCACTCCGCCGATGGGTCGGTCATGATCGTCATCGCCACCGACGCTCCCCTCGATCACCACCAGCTGATGCGGCTCGCCCGGCGGGCGATGCTTGGATTGGGCCGGACCGGCGCCTCGGCCACTCACGGGAGCGGGGACTACGTCATCGCCTTCAGCACCGCGACAGAGAACCGCCTTCGTCCGGGTGGCCCCCGTCGGCGCACCTCCCAGATCCTCACCCACGAAGGGCTCTCACCGCTCTTCCAGGCAGTCATCGAGGCGACAGAAGAAGCAGTCGTCAACTCCCTCCTGCGGGCGACGTCGATGACGGGTCACCAGGGCCGTCACGTCGAGTCCCTTCCCCTCGATCCCCTTCGCCGACTCTTGCAAGCCGCAGGTCGCCTTGGCCGGCCGACCAACTCACCCTGACCCTTCCAGGTCGAGAACGCCCCCTTACAAACGGGAAGGTCCCGGCCAGATCGACCGGGACCAAAGAGGGTGAATCACCAAGCGGGCACGATTACGAGAAGCTGGCCACGGCCGCCGCCTCGTCATCGAAAATCTCAAAGACGGTGATCAGCTTGGTGATTGTCAACAGATCGTTGATGCGCTTGGTGGCATTCAACAACTTGAGCTTTCCGCCTTTGCTTGTCGTCGTCGAGTAGGTGCGGACGATCTCTCCCAGTCCACCGCTGTCCATGTACGGGACATTGGCGAGGTTGAGTACCAGCTTGTTCTCGCCACGTTCGATCAATTCGACGACCTTGTGTCGGAGCTGCACATCCCCCTCACCAAGCAGGATCTTGCCCTCCACATCCAGAATGGTCACATCACCACTTTTGCGCTCCGTAATTTTCATTCCAATCCTCCAATTGCCAACAATTGCCAAATGCCAGATATATTCAGATAACGGCGTGGCGGACGATGTCAGGTTCCAAGGTTGGGTTCGACATTGGGTTCAACTCGATAAATCGCGGGTCTCATCAAGCGGTCAAGCTACCACAGGGGACGAGGCTTGGCAAGAGAACTCCCCGGCACCGCTCTCAACACCAAGAGTTGCCAAACAAGTTGCATCGATCTTGCGAAATCGGGACACTAGGGGGGTATGTTGCTTCCGGAAGAGGTCCTTACCCAATTGCGACGTCGCTGGCCCGAATGGAAGTCCCACGAGGATGGGCGGCGAGCGGAGCTGCGCCTTTATGGCGAAGCCTGGGAGCGGCTGACGCGGGAGAAGGGCCAGTCGATTCGGGAGTGGGCTGAGAGATCTGGCGGCAGAATTGCTTGGCCGATCGAGTCGTGGGAGGGGCGGACGGATCTGGAACTGCACTTTGCGCATCACGAAGCAGCCCGCACCTGGGCTGGGGCGCAACTGGGGGGGAAGGTTACGCTCGCGGTCGACGGGAGTCAGATCCCTCCCCTGGCGGAGATCGGCCTGCCGATCGCGGCGCTGCAGGTGGCCCTCTTCGAGAATCCGCACACGGCGGCAGGTCAGTTCAGGCGAACGCTGACGTTCGAACTGCTCTCGCCAGAGGAACTGCCGGCGGAGGTCTCCGGGGATCCGGGGGAGCTGCGCCCCTCGATCGATCAGTGGATCAACCTGCGGCGCTTTGAGCTGGAGGTGTCGACGCTGGCGCAGCGGCTGCACGAGTTGAGCCCACCATCCGCTGGATCTCTCGGCGCGATCGCCTTCTTCGACAGCCCGCTCTCGGCCAGCTTTGCGGAGCGGCAGCCGGACGCCCTCCGCCAACGCTACGAGCGGGCGACAGAGCTGTTGCTCAAGGCCTCCCGGGAGAGCGGAATTCCAGTGATTGGGTATATCGACCTCAGTCGGGCCCGCGACTTGGTCCGGCTCCTTGAGAGCTATTTTGGACTGCCCCCTGCGACCCGGATCACCGATGCCGAGCTGCTGCAGAGCGCTGGCCGACTCGGCTGGGGAGCGCGCCTCCCGCTTCTGAACCTGCCATCGAGCAAAAGAGAGGAGCTTGGCTTCGTCTACCTCCAGACGACCGGAACCGGTCCGCCTGCGCGGCTGGAGATTCCCCGTTGGGTCGGGGAGGCAGGATTCCTTGACGAACTGATCGCCATCGTCCTCGCCGAGGTGATTGTCGGAAACGGGTTCCCCTACCCGATCGAATCGGCCGATGCGGCGGCGGCGCTGACGGCACATGACCGGGATCGATTTGTCGCGCTCGTCCAGCAGGTCGCGGAAGCGAATGGCCATCCGCTGGCGGTGTCGCTTCCCGCCAAAGCGAGAAGCAAGGCGCGGCGACGCTGATCGCCACCTGACACCAAGGAGCCTATCGAGAATGAGAGCAGTGCTGCAGCGGGTCCGGGAGGCCCGCGTGACGGTTGGAGGAGAGGAGACAGGCGCGATTGGTCCCGGCCTGGTCATCCTGCTCGGCATCGGGGAGAAGGACACCTCGGCGGAGGCGACGCGGCTCGCGCGGAAGATCGCGGGGCTCCGCATCTTCAGCGACGCCGAGGGGCGCTTCCAGCACTCAGCCCTCGAGGTCGGTGCCGAGCTGCTGGTCGTCTCCCAGTTCACCCTCTACGCCGATTGCCGTCGTGGACGGCGACCGAGCTTCTCGACGGCTGCCCGGCCAGAGGCTGCCCTCCCCCTCTACGACACCTTCCTCGCGGAATTGCGATCCCTCGGCTTTCGCGTCGCGACCGGTCAATTCCAGGCGATGATGGTCGTCGAACTGCAGAATGATGGCCCGGTGACGATCTGGCTCGACACTGCCGAGGACTAGGCCTCTTCCGTCGGGGGAGCCTGTTCGACCCGCACGTAGTCCCCTCCTGCCTCGGCCCCGGCGGCGTGGATGCGGTACTCGGCTTCGAGCCGGAGATCACGGCGGAGGGAATGGAAGACGCTGCAATATTTGAAGATCGAGAGGTTGATGGCACGGGCCAGTTTGTGCGCGCTGATCCCTTCGCCCCAGACATCGAAGCGGAGGACCGCCTCGGTGTAGAACCTTGGATCGTCGGCCGCGCGCGTCCCGGCGATCGACATCTCGAAGCGCTGGAGTGGCGTCCGCACCTTCTCCATGATGACAACGATGTCGATGGCGGAGCAGCCCCCGAGGGCCTCAAGCAGCAGATCCATCGGGCTTGGCCCGGCGCTCTTGGTCCCGTCGAGCAAGATCTGGCAGCCCGTGCCATTGGTTCCGGTGAACCTCTTCTCCCCTTCCCATTTCAGATGAACCGTGACATCGGCCATTCTCTCTCCTCTCCCATTCTGCTTGGCTGGCTTGGCCCTTGATCAATGAAGCAGAGGCGGACCCGAGGGGCTCTCCTCCGGAAACTCCTCCTCCTCGAGATTCCAGATCTCAAGGAGGGGCCGTGAAACTTCGGTAATGAAGCGGGACGGTCGATGGAGGACCGCCTGACCGCTGCGATCGAGTTCGAGCAGGGGGAAGCAGAGGTGGAGCTCCTCCTGGGCGCGGGTGACCGCAACGTAGAAGAGCCGGCGCTCCTCTTCCTCTCCCATCGGGTCCCAGAGGGCTCGCGGCGAGGGAAAGCGTCCATCCGCCACCCAGAGGAGAAAGACGGCGCGCCACTCGAGCCCCTTGGCTTGATGGATCGAAGATAGGGTAACGCGCTCATCACCCTCCTCCCCCGCAACCAGATCTTCGCCCCCCACCGCCCCTGGTGCGGCGAACCGCTCGCTCGCCACCAGGGCCAGCTCACTGAGAAACTGCTCGGTCGTCTCGTAGCGGCTGGCAAAAGTCGCCAGTTGGTGGATCTCCTCCTCGCGCGCCTCGTGGTTGGGATAGGTCGTCTGCAGGTAGGGTCTGTACCACGGATCGAGAATCCGCTCGATCTGACGACCCGGCGAGCCACTCGTCTCCGCGTCGGACAGATCGGCTAACAGACGGGCAAACTCCTGCCAACCCTCCAAGGCCCGGCGCGGAACCGATCCAGCAAACGCAGGGGTCCGGACCAGGGCAAGTGGACTCTCCTCCTGTGCCAGTTGCTTCCAGATCCGCTCCGCCGTCGCCGGCCCGATCCGTGGGATCATCCGCAGCACCCGCCGCCAGGCTAACTCATCCTGGGGATTGACGAGCAGCCGCAGGAAGCTCGTCACATCCTTGATGTGCGCCTGCTCGAAGAAGCGGACCCCGGAGCGGACTTCGTACGGAATGCCACGCCGCGTCAACTCGAGCTGCAGCTCAAGGGCGTGAGCGTGGGCCCGGTAGAGCACCGCCATCTCGCGCAAGGGCACGCCTTCGTCGCGCAGATCGAGCAGCCGGGTGGCGACAAAGGTCGCCTGCTGCTCGACGTCCCGCGCCGGAATCAGTGCCGGTCGCAGCCCCAGACTCGGACGAACCGCTTCGAGCTGCCGGGGAAACTGGCGCACGTTCCGCGCGATCGAGGCGTTGGCCAGCTCGAGGATCTCCGGCGTTGAGCGGTAGTTGAGCTCCAGCCGAAAGACCTGCGCCTCTGGATAGCGCTGTTGAAAGAGGAACAGATTCTCGAAATTGGCACCTCGCCATCCATAGATGCTCTGCGCGTCATCCCCGACCACCGTCAATTGCCGGTGCCGCTGCGCGAGCAGATCGAGGATCTCCGCTTGCAAGAGGTTGGTGTCCTGGTACTCATCGACAAGGATCTGCTGAAACTGCTCTTGATAGAGCGCGGCAATCTCCGGGCAGTCGGTGAGCAACCGCTTCCAGTTGACCAGCAGATCGTCGTAATCCATCCCGTTCCGCTCACGCTTGAGCTGTTGATAGCGGGCAGCAACACGCTCGAGGGCCTTGACCAGCGGCTCAAAGCGGGGGTACCGCTCGACGACCAGCCGTGGAAGCGGAGTGGCAGTGTTGATCGCGAAGCTGATGATCTCCTGCACCACCTCCCCCTTCGGGAAGCGGTGGGATCGCCGATCTCCCCCGACCTCGTCGATGGCCAGACCAATCAGTTCCCGTGCGTCTTCGGTGTCGAGAATGGTGTAGTTGTTGCCATAGCCGAGACTGACGGCGTGACGACGCAGGAAGCGGTTCCCGATCGAATGGAAGGTTCCTCCCCAGATCCGGCGTGGATCCCCCGGAAGGAGCCCTTCGACGCGCTGCAACATCTCCCGCGCGGCACGATTGGTGAAGGTGACCAGCATGAGTCGTGCCGCCGGAACGCCCGCCTCGAGAAGCCGTGCCACCCGGTAGGTCAGCGTCCGGGTCTTGCCAACCCCCGCGCCTGCAATGACCAGCAGGGGACCGCCCCCGGCCAAGACCACTTGGCGCTGCTGCTCGTTGAGGACCGAGGCGTAATCGATCCGCGAGGGCTTGGCGGGAGCGGAGGGGATCCGGTACCTTCGAGTCATGGCTGGACGCGTGCCTCCCGTTCTCCCTCTGGCCCGTAGAAGAGGGCGAGCTGCCCACCCGTGTGCCAGAAGAGTACTGTCTGGTCATCGCGGAACCGTCCCTCGCGAATCCAGGCGAGCAGCGCCGCCATGGCCTTGGCCGTGTAGACAGGGTCGAGCAGCAACCCTTCCGTCCGTGCAAGAAGCTCCAGGGCCGCCTGCCCTTCCGGAGAAGGAATCCCATAGCCCGCTCCGCGATACCGATCCTCGACGATCACCTCCCAAGGTTCTTCCGTACACGCGATCCCCAACAGGCCACTCGCCCCTTCGAGGATCCGCTGGACCGTGGCCTCGATCTCGGCGGCGCTGCCATCGGGGCTGACGCCGATCAGCTGGTGGGCGATGCGCGGATAGAGCGCCACACCGAGCACGAGCCCGGCCTGTGTTCCCCCGGACGAGCTGCAATGGAAGAGCGCATCGACCTCGATCCCCTCCGCCGCAAGCTGGGAGTCAAGCTCCGCGGCAGCTCCGACCAATCCGATCGCCCCCAGCGGAACGGAGGCTCCCAGCGGGATCACTCGCACCACCCGCCCTCTCGATAGCTCCAAGTCGGCCAGCTCCGTCATGCGGTGATCCCTTGCCTCCCGGTCTGGAACGCGATCAATCTCCGCGCCGTAGAGCCGATCCGCCAGCAGACTCGCCGGAGTCCACCCACCATACCCCACCGCTGGCGGATTGAGGACCAGCCGACAGCGCATGCCCAACCGCGCGCAGAGCGCCGCCGTCACCCGCGCGTGGTTCGACTTCTCCCCGCCACAGGTGATCACTACCTCAACGCCATCCTGCTGCGCCTCCGCCAGGAGATACTCGAGCTTGCGTACCTTATTGCCACCAAAGCCGGCCCCCAGGTAGTCATCGCGCTTGATCAGAATCCGTGGGCCTCCGCCGAGGGCGGCCCGCAACCGCGGTGCTTCCTCGAGCGGCGTTCTTGCGTGGCTCAATGACAACCGCGGAATCGCCCGCCAGCTCGCCACAACGCGCTCCTGCTCTCCCCCGTCGATCCGCTTCATCTGGCCTGCTCCCCCTTTCTCCAGCCTCCATCGGCAGAGGCCATTGTGCGCCATCGTCCTTTCCTTTGCCAACGCTCCCTGCCCGCCTTCGCGTCTTCGCGTGAGCCTCTTCCCTCCCAGCAAGGGCCCGGTTGTTTGTCTCACGCGAAGCCGCGAAGGTTTTTCAGGAAGCAGATCGCCCGCCCTCACCCCTCACCACTTCCCCATTCTCCATTCCCCGTTCCCCGTTCCCCGTTCCCCATTC
>JBMOHS010000132.1:0-11072 GCA_049317725.1 Blastocatellia bacterium | reverse complement strand
CCCTCCTCAAGCCTGATCGAGGACGTCGTCATCGACCTCGAAGTTGGAGGCGACATTCTGGACGTCGTCATTATCGTCGAGGGCATCGTAGAGCTTGAGCATCTGATTGGCGGCCCCTCCTTCGAGCTTGATGGTGTTCTGCGGCACCATCGTCACCTCGGCGGAAAGGGGCTCGATGCCGGCCTTCTTGATCTCTTCCAGGACGGCATGGAAATCGTCGGGCGAGGTGAGCACCTGATAGGAGTCCCCATGGCTGACCATATCCTCGGCTCCTGCCTCCAGCGCCAACTCGAGCATCGCATCTTCGCCCTTCGCCGTGGCATCGATGATGATCTGCCCCTTTTTATTGAACATCCAGGCGACCGAACCAGACTCGCCGAGATTTCCCCCATTCTTCGAGAAGATATGGCGAATTTCCGAGACCGTCCGATTGCGATTATCGGTCAGGGTGTTGACCATCACCGCAACACCGCCGGGGCCATAGCCCTCGTACATGATCTCGTCGTAGTTGACGCCCTCCAGCTCTCCGGTCCCGCGCTTGATCGCCCGATCGATCGTATCGTTGGGCATATTGGCAGCCTTGGCGTCGCTGACCGCTTTTCGCAGTCGGGCGTTGCCCGCCGGATCCCCGCCGCCCCCCGTCCGGGCTGAAACCGTGATCTCTTTGATCAGTTTGGTGAAGAGCTTGCCGCGCTTGGCATCCAGCGCGCCTTTCTTATGCTTGATCGTATGCCATTTCGAATGCCCGGACATGTCTCGAACCTCGTTACCATGGTTTTGGGTTAGGAAAGAAGGCAAGACTATAGCACAGCCTGCCAGAGTCCGTAAAATGAGCGCCGACTTGACTAATCTCGTTCTTGCCTCCACCATCCTCTGAGGCAAGTAAGAATAGGCAGTGGCAGGCCACCCAGATCATCAAAAGATCATCCGAGAAGTTAAGACAAAAAGATGGCTGAGCAAATGGCCGAGAAAGCAGCCGAGAAGATATACGACAAGACCTTGCAGCGGGCCTTTCGCCTGCTCTCCTATCGGCCACGAACCGTTGTTGAGATGCGCGGCAGGCTCCTGGAAAAAGACTGGGCAGTGCCAGAGATCGTTGAGCAGGTCATCAGTCGGCTCCAATCACTTAACTACCTCAACGACGAGGAGTATGCCGAGCGATTCGCGACCGCCCGGCTGGAACGGGGCCCGGTCGGCGCGATTCGACTGCGGCGTGACCTGCGACAAAAGCAGCTCGCGGCACCGACCGTCGATCAGGCCGTCCGCCAGATCTATGCCGAACACCCGGAAGAGGAGCTGATCGCCGCGGCAGCGCAGCGATGGCTCGCACGAAAGGGGGCGGCTGGGGGGCCGGTCGATACGCAGAAGCTTCTCGGCTTCCTGATGCGTCGCGGCTTCTCTCCGTCACTGGTCTATCAAACGGTGCGGCAGTGCCTGTCATCCCTCGATTCAAGGGACAATCCGGAGACGACGCACGACTTCGCCCCGGAGGCACCAGCCCCTGAAATGGAAGACCCCGAATCACCGGCAGGTCCTTCTCCGCGCCCTTGGCGCCGACGCTCGTCCCTGCGGCGCCAGCGGCCGGGCCAAGAACTGGATTGAACAGGTGATGATCGCCGCATCTACTGTTCGTTCCGATCTGCAAAGAGTCGATCGCCATTCGTTCATCCAAAGAATCGAATGGCGGATGGGATGGACTGGTCCCCGTTTCAGCCGTCAGCAGGCGAGAAGCGTAGCGTTGGCCGGCGATGACCAGCGATGAATGGAAGGAGAAGGAACAAGATGAACCCTGAGAAGCCGATGAGGTCCCTGCCGCAGATTGCATCCGGTCCTGGCCGGGAGAGCGCCAGAAGCACCGCGTCCCCTCGCCTGCTCCTGACGGTCCTCTGTGGGGCGCTCGCGCTGACCGCTCTCTTGGCAACCGTGCCGACTCGATCGTCTGCCCAGCAGCCTGTCTCTGTCCAAACCGCCACCCAGGGCGCACCGGCTCAGCCCAGTCCAGAAGAGATTATTCGTCAGTTCACCACCAAAGAGTCTGAACTGCGCGAGGTCTGGAAAGAGTACTCCTACCAGCAGGAGTCCCGCCTGCAAGTGATTGGTCCCGCCAATACCATCTCCGGGGAGTACTACCAAGTCTCGGAGTTTGTCTTCAACGACGCTGGGACGCGACTCGAGAAGATCATCAAGGCCCCTCCGTCGACCCTCGATCGGGCAGGGCTGATCATGACCCAGGAAGACAAGAACGCATTCATCAATCTGCAACCCTTCGCGCTGGCGGCGGAGGACCTTCCCAATTACAGCGTCTCTTTTGTCGGGAAGGAGAAGATTGATGAAATTGACACCTATGTCTTCGATGTGACCCCCCGGATCATGGCTAATCGTCGCGAACTCAACCGGCTCAAGGACAAGCGAATTGAAGGAATCTACTTCATGGGACGCATCTGGGTGGATGAAGTCGACCTGATGATCGTCAAGACGGCCGGCAAGATCGTGCCGGAATTCAAGCAGCGCTTCGCCAAGTTCGAGACCTACCGCGAGAACATCGACGGGAAATTCTGGTTCCCGACCTATACCTACGGGGATGACACGCTGGAGTTCGACCGCTTCCGGGTGCGGGTCCGCATGCAGATCAAGTACCGCAACTATCGTCGCTTCCAGTCGGATGTACGGATCACCGGGGTCGATGAACTGATCGAGGATCTTCCAGAGGAGGAGTCGAAGGAGGGTGCTCCCGCTCCGGAGGCCGGAAAGCCGCGCCCCAGCGCAAATCCACCGAAGCCGGAAAAGCCTAAGCGACCGCGGCTTTGAGCCGGGTCCGCCAGAGGATTCCGATCAGCAGAAGACCGGTCACGAGGGAGATTCCCGCGCCGAGGCGCAAGGAGGTGGGGCGGTAGCGGTACTCAATGAGATGTCGCCCGGCCGGGACCACGACCGCGCGAAGGTGGTAGTCGACTCGGTGCCACCTCTCTTCCTGCCCATCGATGGTCACCTTCCATCCGGGGTCGGCTGGCTCACTGACCAAGAGGAGGGCTGTTCGACTGGCGTGAGTCTCGATCCGCAGGCGGTCTGCCTCTTGACGCAAGAGACGGGCCTCCCCGTCGGCACTTTTGGCCCCTTCCGATGACGTCAAGAACGGGTCGTACCACGAACGGGTTCCAGCGGGGGCCATCTCGACCAGGGCAGTTCGGCGAGGGTCGAAAGGGCGGCCATCGGCATCCACAAAATCCCCACGGATCCATTTGAGCTGATCTCCGTCATAGGCCGGGAGGGCCTCAGCAACAAGCCAGCAACGCGGCATGAGCTGCTGGTTCTCGAGAACCCGATAGGTTGCATACCCTGGATCGCCACTGCGCGCAGTCGTCTCTCTCCAGCGGGAGGAGGTGGCCATCTCTTGGCGGCCAGTCATCTCACGGCGCTCACCCGTCTTCGTGTTTTCAATCCCGAGACCAAAGATCCGCAATCGATCGTCCCCGGTGCCCGTTCCTTCCATGCGTCGGCCAAGAGGCCAGCGTCCGTGAGTGGCTTCGACCCAGAGAGGCGTGGAGCAGAGACGAAGAGTGGGGGGAAGCAATACCCGCGTCGCGATCCGACCACCCCGCGAATCGAGGGGAACTGACCAGAAAGGCTCCGTACCACACGCTACCGTCACCTCCCAAGGGGCTTGCGTGGGAAGCTCCGCTTCCAGGTAGAGGGTCTCCGCGTCGATGGACGGGGGAGGCGCGATCTCCCCACGCAGTCGCGTCGACGACGGAATCTCGACCGGAAGCAGGGGGGAGAGCGGCATTGGCTCCCAGTCAGGGGGAGCCAAGACGTGACGGACGTTGAGCAGATCGAGTGTGCGGTCCCGCGGCATGAGGAGGCTTCCCAGGTAGCTCCGTCCTCCCTCGTCGATTCCCGTCCAGGTTTTGTACCGCTGATCCAGCAAGGGGTCGTAGCCGGTCGCCATCCTCTTCCCGACAAAGAGAAGCGGTGAGAACTCTCCGTGCTTGGGTGCAAGGAGGACGTGAGCCCGGTCTAGCGTCGCAGGATCCGCCCCTGGACGTGGGCGCAAGGCTGGCGGAACGGCACGTCCGACAGCACTCTCGATGCCCGGTGCGTGATGGATCGGCGCGAGCAGTGCATAGAGATGGTACTCGGCGAGAAGTCCAGCGAGAAGCAGCCAGGACCAGCGGTGGCCCCCTCGTCCCCCCGGCCGACCGGGAGTCCCTCTCCAGAGGAGAAGGCAGGCCAGTACGGCGACGCCGATCGGGACGAGAAACTCCCCACGGGCAAGGTCTAAAAACCCCTCAGGCAATGACTGCCAGTCCGTCATCGAGCGCAAGAACCGCTCGACCCGTCGGGAATCGAGCAAGACTGCCGCACCGACCATCCCGACCAGCAGGGTCAAAAGGAGGGCCGTACCTCGCACGACAGCCCGGAGATCCCTCTCCCCCTCTCGCCAAAACCGGTCGAAGGCGCTGCCGGCAAGGATGGCCACTGCCAACGCGACGATCATCCAGTACCGGTTCGGGCTGCGAAAATTGCTCAGGATCGGGACGTGGTAGAGGAGCTTCGCCAGGGGGGGGAGATATTTTCCCATCGCCAGGAGAAGACCTGCCAGTGCGGCACCTGACCAGAAGAGGCCGACCCGATCCCGACTTCGCATCGCTCGCCAAGCCCCCCCCAAGGCCAGGGCCAGTGCCAAGACTCCGAGGTAGATCTGCGCCTCGTTGTGGTGCCAGGAGATTCCCCAGTAGGGCAAGGGGTAGAGTCCGTCTGCGAGTCCAAGAGGGACCGTGCTCGTCGTACCTTGGCCGTGAAAGAAAGGGATCAGCACTGTCAACAGCGAGGTGGGATGGATCGAATGGAGCGTAAAGAGTTCATAGCCCCATCCTTCCCTGACTGAACGCTGCGCGTGTTCCGCTGCCGGCAGAAGTTGGATGGCCGCCCCGAAGGCACCCAAACCGTAGAGGGCCGCCACCTGCCAGAGAAATTTTCGAGTGAGAGGGCCGCGAAAAAGAGCGTACGCCCCGACCAAGCCTGCCCCGTAAAGCAACGGTTGCGGATGGGCAGCGAAGACCTGCCAGGTCACCAGCAGGGCCCCGCAGACGACGTCCCGCCAGCGGCCACTCTGGTAAAGTCGCTCAACCATCAGCAGGATCCAAGGCATCAATGCCACTGCGTGGAGGAAGCCCGGGTAGAGCACCCGCGCCACCGCGAAACCACTCAGTACGTAAATGATCGAGGAGAGCAACGCGGCACGCCGTGAGAAGCCAATCGCACGGCCGTAGCCGTACGTCGTCAATAAGGCGAGAGAGAAGGTGAGCTGAAGAGAGACAGTGAGGGTTCGGGTGGTCGGCCCCCCCTTGACGAGCAAGTGGAGCCAGTTGAGCGGATCGAGCATCCCCGCTTGCCACAGTGCGAAGAGCGGAATGCCACTGTAGAGGTCAGGATTCCAGAGCGGCCAGCCTCCAGATTTGATCTGCGTGACGACAAACTGATAGGCCGGAAAGAACCAGAAGAGGGCATCTTGGTCGCCCAAGCCCCGCCATCCGAGGGTCTCCGGCCAAAAGAAGAGAAATGGCAGAATCAGAAGGAGGAAGGGCACCGCGAGACGCTCGCGCCAGACTGGTCTTCCCTCTCGCGCCACTCTCTCGGTCCTCTCGCGTTCTGCGCTTGGCCGTCCAGGCATGGAGATTGCACGGCCAAAATGGTCAGCGGGAAGCGGAGGGCCACTGGAGCGCCCATCCGCCACCCACTCCGAGACCTAGGCGGAACTCTTGGCCCCCTTGCCAGCCGCCCCCTGAACGCGTGTATCGCGCTCGCGAATCCGCGCCGCCTTGCCCCGCAGGGCACGCAGGTAGTAGAGCTTGGCGCGACGCACCCGGCCACGCTTGACGACATCGATATGATCGATGATCGTCGCGTTGAGCGGGAAGATACGCTCGACTCCGATTCCGAAGGAGGTCTTGCGAACCGTGATCGTCTCGCTGACTCCAAAGCCCTTGCGGGCGATGACAACTCCTTCGAAGGCCTGGAGCCGCTCTTTGGTCTCACTCTCTTTGATCCGGACGTGGACACGAACCGTATCCCCTGGAATAAAATCGGGGATGTTTCCCCGGAGCTGACTCTGCTCGACACTATCCAATCTGTTCATCTCTCTCACCTCGATTTCTGGTCTGAGACTGTTCCAGGATCCCCCCAGAGCAATTCCTCACCCCAGGATCCGCCTTTCCTCTCTTCTTCTGTCAAACACTTGGGTCCACCAAGGAGGCCAGCCAAGCACGCTCTTCCTCACTGAGAGCCGCCGTCGCCAAAAGGTCTGGCCGGCAGTGCAGCGTCTTCGCGAGGGCAGCCCGCCGCCGCCAACGCGCGACCTCCGCGTGGTGGCCGCTGATCAGTACTTCCGGCACTGACCATCCGCGAAAGGTGGCAGGGCGGGTGTAGTGGGGAGAATCAAGCAGCCCACCCGCACCCTCCGAGAACGAATCGTGCACGGCCGATGTCTCACTTCCAAGAACGCCTGGCAACAACCTGGTCACCGCATCAATCACCACCAGGGCGGGGAGTTCCCCTCCCGTCAACACGTAGTCTCCGATCGAGACCTCTTCGGTCACGAGATGCTCCACCACGCGCTCATCGACCCCCTCGTACCGCCCGCAAATCAAGATCAACCGCTGGTACTGCCGGGCCATGCGAGCCGCTTCCCGTTGCGTCCACGGCCTCCCCTGCGGAGAGAGCAGCAGCACACAGGTCGCCGCCACTTCCGCCGGGGGTTCTATCGAGCGGAGATGCTCGACGGCTCGAAAGATCGGCTCCGGCTTGAGCACCATCCCGTCTCCTCCCCCGAAGGGTCGGTCATCGACGATATGGTGCCGGTCGTCTGTGAACGTGCGCAGGTCGTGGACGTCAATGGAAATCAGCGACTGCTGACGAGCCCGCCGAATGATCCCGTGATCGATCGGCCCTCGAAAAAACTCCGGGAAGATCGTCAGCAGGTCAAAACGCACAACGCCTCACTCTTCCAAAAAACAAAATCCCGGCTGGCCAGCTAATCGAAGAGACCCTCCGGTGGATCCACGACAATCCGCCGCGCGGAGAGGTCGACCTCGGGGCAGATCAGAGCGACGAAGGGAACGAGCAGCTCGGCAGGCCTGCCAGCCGGACGCCCATCAACCACCAGCAACGGCGCCGCTCCATAATGGTCGACACGACGAACCGTGCCAATCCACTCTCCCGTCTTCGACTCGACCCGGCACCCGACCAGATCAAAGTCGTAGTAGGTATCATCTGGCAGCGGGACCAGCTCTTCCCGCGTCACCGAGACGATCGCGCTGCGCAACCGCTCCGCCTCCTCGAGCCGATCGGCCCCCTCCAGTCGAAGAATCGCCCGCCCTTGGTGGAAGCGAACCGAGTCGAGAATGGCCACCTCAACCTCTCCACTGGAGAGTTGGAGATGGACCCGCTGTCCGGGGGCAAAGCGGTCAGGAAAGTCAGTCAAGAGATCCGCGATCACCTCTCCGTGAACACCCCGGGGCCGCGCGATGCGCGCAACAGCGATCAGCTCGCGCTCTCCTTGGTCCATCATTCCACGATATCGAGAACAAATCGCTTCTTGAGCTTGGTGCCAGAGGCGTTAAGAATGGTACGGATCGCGCGCGCAGTCCGCCCCTGCTTGCCGATGACCTTTCCCAAGTCGCCCTGGGCGACACGTAGCTCCAGCACAGTCGCCTGGGCTTCCTCTGCTTCACGGACAACAACCCCATCAGGGCGGTCGACCAGTGCCCGGGCAATCAGTTCTACCAGCTCTTTCATGATGCGTTTACCAAACGTGCGGGAGGAACGTCGATCCTCCTCTCCCGCAGGCTCTCCCGCAGGGCTACTCCGTCACCGGTGTCGCGGACTTCTCGCTGCGGCGAATCAGCCCCCGTACCGTGTCGGTCGGCTGGGCCCCACACTTGATCCAGTAGCTGATCCGGTCGTGATCGAGCTTGAGTTCGATCGGCTCCCGGCACGGATTGTAAAAGCCAACAATCTCGACAAACCGTCCATCCCGCTTGGCGCGCTTCTCGGCGACGACCACGCGGTAGAAGGGTCGCTTCTTGGCTCCCTGTCTCGTCAATCGAATCGCTAGCAAGGTAACTTCCTCCCCAAGGATAACGTTTCCGTCAGTTATTCTCCGTCGATACCCGCCGGAGATCTCCCGAAGGGCCACGGCTGCCCCGTATCGGGCTATCGTTTCTTCTTCTTCGGCCGTTTCTTGCGCACGGGCGCCTTGGCCAATTTCCGGGCTACCTTGCCACGGAGACCGCCGAGAAACCCCTGTCCTTCCATCATTCGCCCCATCATCTGCTTCATCTCGACATACTGCTTGAGGAGCTTATTGACATCATTGATCGTCGTGCCGCTGCCCATCGCGACCCGTCGTCGGCGCGAGGGGCTGAGCAGCAGGTGATTATCGCGCTCGGCCAGCGTCATCGAGTTGATGATCGCCTCCGTGCGCTTCATCTCCCGCTCCATGACTCCAGACATCTCCGGCGTCATCTTCGGCATTCCGGGAAGCAGATCACCGGGTACCATCTCGAGAATGCTCTGCAAGGAGCCGAGCTTCTTGACCTGCTGCAGTTGGTCGCGAAAATCCTCCAAGGTGAAGGCATTTCGCGCCATCTTCTCCTGCAACTCAATCGCCTTCTCCTCATCGACTTCGGCTTGGACCTTCTCAATGAGCGAGAGAACATCCCCCATCCCCAGAATGCGCGAAGCGATCCGGTCGGGATGAAAGAGTTCGAAGGCGTCATACTTTTCACCAACACCGACAAACTTGATCGGTTGACCCGTCACCTCTTTGATGGAGAGCGCCGCGCCACCGCGAGCATCGCCATCCATCTTGGTAAGTATGACGCCGGAGAGACCGATGCGCTCGTGAAACTCGGCCGCGCTGCGCACCGCATCCTGACCGGTCATGGCATCCGCCACAAAGAGCGTCTCGATCGGCTGCATCTCCGCCTTGATTCCCTGCAATTCGACCATGAGGGCATCATCGATGTGGAGGCGTCCGGCGGTGTCGATCAGCAGCGTATCGAATCCAACCTGCTCACAGTGAAGGCGTGCCGCACGACAGAGCGCCAGGGGATCATCCTGCCCTGCGCCATCAAAGACCGGGATGCCAACGGCTTTTCCAATGACGGCGAGCTGCTCGCGGGCGGCTGGGCGATAGACGTCAACGGAAAGGAGCAGCGGGTTGCGCTCCTGATGGGTCTGCAACCACCGGGAGAGCTTACCAGTCGAGGTCGTCTTTCCGGACCCTTGCAACCCAACGATCATGACGACATTGGGGCGACGCGAAGTGAAGAGCAGCCGGCTCGAAGTTCCCCCGAGCATCTCGACCAGTTCGTCGTGGACGATCTTGACCACTTGCTGGCCCGGGGAGAGTCGATCGAGCACCTCTTGGCCGAGGGCCTTGGTGCGCACCCGCTCGATGAAGGCGCGAACCACCTTGAAGTTGACGTCTGCTTCGAGCAGTGCGAGGCGAATCTCCCGAAGGGCAAGATCGAGATGCTCCGGGGTCAACCGGCCCTCTCCGCGGAGATCCCGGACGACCTTCTTCAACTTGTCGGAGAGTGCCTCAAACATGTACAGATCCTACGCTGCCCCCGTGGGGACTGACGCCGACGACCATCTCTCTTTTTCGCTGACGCTCTGTTCCGTCCACTCGGCGGAAGCCCCTTTTCTCATCACGCAAATGGAAGAGCATAAAGACCGCGCAAGGACCTGTCAAGGACGCGCGGGGAACCTCGAAGACGGGTCGGATGGCGGCAGCGCCAGGGAGAAGAGGACGGCCTCGGTCGCGATCTGTCGATTGATGTTGACACGAAGCTGGCGGCGAAGCTGGTCGAAGCGGTCGATCCACAAGATCAGGCGGGCCACGGGGAGTCGCGACGCAAGATCTTCGAGTCGCTCGGCGATATCGAGGTTGACCACCGCGGCCTGACCGGCACCGCCCGCGACGAGGAGAAGGTCCCGAAGCAGGCCATCGAGGAGATCGAGCGAATGCTCAAACTCTTCGCGCTCCTTCTTTCCAAGAAACTCTGCCGCCTTGAGAAGGCGAAATCGTCGCTCCCCCTCGACGAGGAGTTCCAGGAGTTCGACGAGTGTTCTCCGTTCCTGACGATAGAGCGAGAGATCGATTGAGAGGGCAGCACCGAGGCGACCTCTCGCCAACCGGGCGAGCAGTGCCGTCTCCGCAGCAGGTCGCGGGTAGTGGGCCGCGAGGTAGCGCTCGAGTTCGTCGATGGCGAGCGGGGAGAAGGTCAGACGACGAGCGCGGGAGCGGATCGTGCGAAGGAGCGAGTCGGGGCGTGCCGTGAGCAGGATGATCGTCGAAGTCGGCGGTGGCTCTTCGAGAGTCTTCAAGAGCGAGTTGGCCGCTTCTTCCCGCAAACGATCCGCGTCGTCAATCAGAAAGAAGCGTTGTCGTCCCTCGCGTGGTCGGTAGTGGACCTCGTCGTTCATGGCCCGGGTCTGCGCGATCCGGATCGAAGGTCCGTCTGGAGTCAGCGTCAGGAGATCGCCGTAGGTGCCTTCGTCAATGCGCCGACAGGTCGAACATTGGTCGCAGGGCTCAGTCGCTCCCGGAGAGATCGCCAGACAATTGGCGGCCTTGGCCAGTTCCATCGCAAACTGGCGCTTCCCGACTCCAGCGGGCCCAGCGAAAAGGAAGGTTCCGCCCAATTGCTGTCGCGCGAGGAGCCGCTGCAGGACCTCCTTGTTCCGCTCGTTGCCAATGAGACGATCAAACCCCATGCGACAGGCTCCTTCCCATTCCGGGACAGTCTGCTTTCGATGACAGCTCAGCCGGGCAGCAGATCGGCAACGGCTTCGCGAGTCAACGCGAAGACCTCGTCGATCGAGCCCTTCGCGGAGAGCAGCCGAATCCGATTCGGCTCCGCGGCGGCGATCGCGAGATAGCCCTCTCTGACGTGACGATGAAACTCGGCCGCCTCCCGGTCGAGCCGATCCTGGCGACCTTCTTCCGAACCAGGGGAAGCCGATTCTGTCAGCCGGGACTGGCGAAGCTGGGTTCGACGCAGCCC
>JBMOHS010000131.1:0-11102 GCA_049317725.1 Blastocatellia bacterium | reverse complement strand
CGTGCGACATTGGTCGGCGATCTGGCCCGTCTGAGTTACGGAACCATGCCCGGCGAGGTCGACCGCTACAACCAGCAGCGGATGATCACGATTCTCGGAAATCTCGCGGGGAGCGATCTCGGAAGCGCGGTGGCGCAAGTAGAGCAGGCGATCGTGCGGGTCGGGAGCCCGCCGCGGGGCGTCTCGGTCGCCGTTCGCGGACAGGCCCCGGCCCTGGACCAGACCCTCACCGGGCTTGGCAGCGGACTGCTGCTCTCGATCGTGGCGATCGTGCTGCTCCTGGCCGGCTACTTCCAATCCGTTCGACTCCCACTGGTGGTGCTGGGAGTCTTGCCAGCGGTGCTCGCCGGCGTTGCCGTTTCGCTCCGCTTGTCCGGGACGACCCTCAACCTCCAATCGTTCATGGGAACGATCATGGCGATCGGCGTCTCGACGGCCAACGCCATCCTCCTCGTCAGCTTTGCCGAGCAGGCGCGACAGGAAGGGCTCTCTTCCCTGGAGGCCGCGTTGCGCAGCGGGATCAGCCGCCTTCGCCCCATCTGCATGACGACACTGGCCATGATCGCGGGAATGGTTCCGATGGCACTGGCCATTGGCGAGGGGGGCGAGCAGACCGCTCCGCTTGGTCGAGCCGTCATTGGTGGTCTCTCGGGATCGATCGTCGCGGTCCTCCTGGTCCTGCCGTTCCTCTTCGCCATCGGGCTGCGCCGCGCCAAGGTTGGCTCGCCCTCCCTTTTCCACGGTGACCCGCCGACATCCTGAGGTATCCAATGACGAATCGACGCTCCTGGCATCTGTGGCCCTGCTTCCTCCTCCTGCTGGCAACAGCGTGTGGTCGATCTGTGCCCTCCTCTTCCTCGTCCAACCCCGCTGCCTCTCCTGGCCAGGGTGCCCAGACCGTCGCCGTGACGAGCGTAGTCTCGGCGACGATTTCGCGCGAGCTGAAGTTGCCGGGCGAATTGACCGCGCATCAAGAGGTGATGCTCTCACCGAAGGTCTCCGGTTTTCTGGAGCGAATCGATGTCGACCGCGGCACGGTCGTGCGGAGAGGGGCGCTCCTCGCGCAGTTGAGCGCGCCCGAGCTGGGCCTGCAGCGCGCGGGAGAGGAGGCAGAGACCGAAGGGGCCCGAGCGCGTCGCGTCGAGGCGGAGGCCCGTGTCAGCAGTGCACGTGCGCAACGGCTTGAGGCCGAGGCCCAGCTCGCCGCCGCCGAGGCGACCTATCGACGGCTGCGCGGGGCGGCGCAAGTCCCGGGAGTCATTGCCGGCAATGAACTGGAGCAGGCCCGCTATCAGGCGGAGGCGCAGTCAGCGCGCGTCGCCGCCCTGCGTGCCCTCGAAGAGTCCGCCGCTGCCCAGCGTACCGCTGCCGCCGAACGGGAGACGAGCGCCAGCGCGACTGCCAAAGCGGCACGCGTCACCGAGGACTACCTGCGAATCGTCGCCCCCTTCGACGGGATCATCACCGAACGATTCACCCACCCCGGACGACTCGTCCACCCGACCGAGGCCCTGCTTCGATTGCAGCAGATCACCCGCCTGCGGCTGACCGTTGCCGTGCCCGAGGGAGAGATTGCCCACGTCCCGATTGGTCAATCCGTCCGCTTTTCGGTCCCGGCATTCCCCGGAGAGACGTTCACCGGCACGATCGCCCGTCCTGCCTTGGCCGTCGACCCGACGACCCGGACCATGCCCGTCGAACTCGATGTGCTCAATCCAGACCGCCGACTGGCCCCCGGCATGTTCCCGCAAGTCACCTGGCCAGCCACACGAACGCAACCATCGCTTCTCGTCCCCCCTTCCGCCGTCGCGGTGACGACGGAACGATCCTTTGTCGTCCGGATCCGGGACGGCAAGGCCGAGTGGGTCGATGTCCGCAAGGGAATTGCCCACCGCCTCGACGGAACCGACCTCATCGAGGTCTTCGGGCCCCTCGCCAGCGGGGAGATCCTCGCCCTTCGCGGCACCGATGAACTGCGCCCTGGGACCGCGCTCATTCCCCGGACACCCCCGCCACGTTAATCCCCTGTCACCAATTTCTGACAGCGGAGGGGCCCTTCCAGCCTCCCCCTGTCACCCTTTCGTGTCAGATTGCCTCTGCCATGGGCTCTGAAGGGCTCTTCCGGGCCATTTTTCCCCAGGAGAGGCTCGCGGGAGCCCTCGACAGACATTGGCACGCTGATTGCTATACAGAGTATCGAAGAAGAGGGAGTGGCAACACTCCGCTCTTCTCTGCAAGATCGCAGACGAGGCAGGGATGATCGAGAGCGATTCCACGACGCTCCCCCTGCCCTCTTGAGGAACGTTGCGACGCGGTCCCTGCCCGATTCGAGCACGCCTTCTGCCCTGCCAAATCCCCCTACGCCACCTTCTCTTGATCCCCTCCCGACCGCGCCGCAACGCCTTCCCACGGATGGGGGAGGCGACGTCCGTCAGTCACGGGCATATTTGAGGACCAGTCCGGCCTCGCCCGTCACCCAGACATGAGTCCGCGTAATGGTGAGGCCATAGTAGTCGATGCGGCTGCCGCTCTCCTGTTCGATCCAGGTACGTCCGGCGTCGTTGGTGCGCAGAATCGTTCCCTTCAAGCCGACAGCCCAGCCGTGGTTCCGGTCAGCAAAAGCAATATTGACGAGCGTCTGGGGAGTATCGAGAGCGACTCGCTCCCAATCCTCACCACCATTGGTTGTGCGGAGGATGGCCCCCTGATCGCCGACCGCCCAGGCCTGATCCTTGCCCCGCACGTCCAGGCGATAGAGATAGCCGCTGAAATTGGTTCGTTGCGGATCCCAGGACCGGCCGCCATCGTCGGTCATGAGGATGATTCCATTGGCCCCAACCACCCAACCGCGTTGGTCGTTGGCGAAGCGGACGTGGAGAAGATCATCGGTGACTCCGCTCTGCTGCTCCTTCCAACTGCGCCCCCCATCGGTCGTCGCAACGATGCGTCCGCTGGTGCCGACGGCCCACCCCCGTTTTCGCGAGGCAAAGGTGAGGCTGTTGAAGCCCTGCTGGGGCTGAGTCAAGCGGTAGGACTCGGTCCACGTCTCGCCACCATTGGTCGTCTTGAGGAGGCGTCCACCGCTGACCACCACCCATCCCTCCTCGCGATTGTGAAAGAAGATCTCCTTGAGGTTGGCTTCACCGAGCCCGGAACCGAGCCGATCCCAGGCGATTCCGCCATCTTGGGAGAATTGCAGAATCCCCTTGTTGCCGATCATCCAGCCAAACCGGTCCTCGTAGAAGAGGATGCCGTTGAGATCGGCTTTGGTCGGCTCAGTGTGGGCCACCACCCACTGGGCGTCAGCCCCGCCCACCGTGGCCATTACCCAAAAAAGAGACCATCCCAGATGCTTCCAGATTCGACCGCGCACGTTCTCCTCCATCCTCATTTTGCTTGCTGATCTTGTTTTGTCGGGTTCGTCGAGGCTCCGATTGGCCATTGTTGACCCATTCAGCACCGATCCTCTCTGCTCTTCGCCTTCCACTCCCTTTATACCGCAGGAAGGGTCCTGGTGAGGCAGGAAAGATGCGACGAGAGATCCCGGACCGGTCAGGGACGCGAAGGGGAGTGGCGGGAAGGAAGGGTTAAGAGAGGAAAGTCGAGGCTTGGCGGGTTGGGCCCGAGGAGAAGGGTGCGGGCAAGATAGGCGATCGCCTCTTCGAGGGGGCGATCGCGATCTTGCGCGAGGTCTTCCAGGCGAAGCGGAACCGATCGGTCCGGCTGGAGACCACGCCCCTCGATCCGTTGGCCACGCGCCGTCCGAAAGTCTGTATCACTGATGTTCAGCTTCCCACCATCGGAGAGCAAAATCGTGCGACCCACCCCGAGAAGACAGCCGCAGGTTGTCGGCTGGGTGCCGATCAGATAGGCGCGGCGGGACTCCTGGAGGGCCGCCGCCAGCACCTCGGCACCGCTCGCCGACCGGTCACTGACCAGCACGACCAAGGGGCCACGATACTGCTCGGCACGTGACTCCGCCACGGCCTCGACGGTGCGCCCCTGGCGGGTGATGAAATTACCGAGCGCTGTTCCCGCCGGCAGGAAATGGCCGGCGAGGCGGGAGACCGTCGCGACAAGCCCTCCGCCATTCCTCCGCAGGTCAAGGATGAGCCCCCGCGCCCCGGCTTGGGACGCAAGTGCCACCGCAACCTCTTGCTCGATCTCCGGGCGGAAGCTGGTCACTTCCAAATAGCCCATTCCGAGAGGAAGCTGGCGGCTCGCCACCCTGCGTGGAAGTTCCTGCCGTCGACGGGGGAGGGTGGCACGGACGTGCTCACCTCGCGCATCGGTGAAATCGGCCTCGACGCCGACGCCGACCGGTCCCCAGAAGAGGCGGTCGAGGATTGCTGCGTTCAGGACCTCCGCGGGTACCTTGGAAGGGGGGCCCAGCTCCTCGCGAATGGCATCGATTCGGGCCGTTACCGGTTGGGCATCGACCGACTCCAGGCGAAAGCCGGGGCGGATGCCAGCACGGGCTGCCTCCGAGTCCGGATCGACCTCGACCACGACGATGGCCCCTTCGACTTGGCGCAGGAGCAGTCCAACGGTCAACCGTGTCGGCCGTTGGCGATCAAACGCCTCTTCCGGGGCGAAGACACGGGTGTGTGAATCGTTCAGCGTCGCCACCAGGCGGCGCAGCACACGATAAAGCTCTTCGCGAGTCGTCGCCTCCGCTGCCCTTGGTCGATAGAGTTCCCGCTGCATTCGCCAATCGACTCCGCCGAAGGCTCGATCGTAATAATGGTCGTAGATCGCTCGCCAGACCTGATCGAAGAGGCGCAGCCGCTCTTCGCGAGCGATCGGCCGCCCCGAGTCTGGCTGCTGCAATGTCGGGGTGGCCCCGCGCGCTCCCCACGATGCCGCGATCATCCCCAGAACACCCAGTGCCCAGAGAAGCGAGCGCCAGCAGTGACGAGAGCCGGGAGGGCATTTCATCAGGCGACCTCCTCCTTGACCTGGGAGAGGACCTCTTCCGGGAGGCAGAGGCGGTGCAGCTCATAGCCGACCATTCCGCGCACGACCGGCGAGAGGTCGGCGATGTCGACCAGCTTACCTGATGCGTCCATCCCTCCATCCGGAGAGCCCGTCCGCAGGTAGAGCCGCCCCTTGCCCTCTGGGCGATAGTAGCTGTAGTAGGGGATATCGCCCGCCCGATCCTCAATCAGGTAGTAGGCCGGATCCATGCCAAGCGACTCCATTCGCGCTCTCGCCCGGGCAACCAGACGCGCGCGTCGTCCCTCCTCAACCGGAAGGTCGAGGGTCTTGAAGAGCCGCCGACCAACAAAGCGGCCAGCCAGATCGCGCAGCACCGGGTCTGGCTCGCACGCCCACTGCTTGATGTGGAACATCACGTCGTGGTCATCGAAGCGAAGGTACTCCCCGAGGGTCAGGCGACGCCCCGCCAGAACGGACTCCATCACCGATCCGGTGACGACGAAGCCGAGCCTCCCTTCCCGAACCAGCTCGACCGCCCGCCGGAAGATGCTCATCAGCACCGCCTCGGCCGCCCGCAGCGTCCGATGAAAGTAGACTTGCCGGAACATGTAGTACCGCGCCTGCAAGTACTCCTCGATCGCGTAGAGGGCGCTATCCTCGACGTAGAGCTGACCGGTGGCGTGGTCGATGCCCAGGGCATGCAGGATCCATTCGAAGTCGTACTGCCCGTACTTGACCCCCGTCATGAGGCTGTCGCGCAAAAGGTAGTCGAACCGGTCAACATCGAGCTGCGAGGAGACGAGCTGGCCGATGTAGCTGGGCTGGTAGCGATGTTCGATCGAGGCGATGACCCGCTCCGGCAGACTCTTCTCGAAAGCCGCAAGGCACTGATGTACCGACGTCGTCGAATCGGCGAGGATGCGCACCGTCCAGCGCTCGTGGTTCTCGTGGAGGATCTGCTCCATGACGTGCGAGAAGGGTCCGTGGCCCAGATCGTGGAGGAGCGCGGCGACGCGCCCAACGATCCGGTCCTCCGGCGCAATCGGATAATGCTTGCCGAGCTGGTCGAGCACCCGCGTCATCAAGTACATCACGCCGAGCGAGTGGGTGAAGCGCGAGTGTTCCGCCCCTTGATAGGTGTAGAGGGCCAGCCCCAACTGCTTAATCGAGCGCAGCCGCTGAAATTCCGGCGTATCGATCAAGGAAATCAGGAGCGCGTCGTCCGGCTTGGCCGGATCGAGGCTGATCAAATTGTGAACCGGGTCGCGATAGAGTCGTTCCATCGACACCTTCTCGAAGCGGACTGAGTGGACTGGCGGCGGCCGGGACCATCACCCGAGAGTCAGAGCGTCTGCAGCAGCCGGGTCAACAGGGCAGCGCGCGGTGCCATGTCGGCCAAGAGGATATGCTCGTGCTCGGCGTGCGCACCGCCGCCATCGACACCGAGCCCATCGAGCGTAGGGACCCCCAGTGCCGCGGTGAAGTTTCCATCGGAGCCTCCTCCAACCGCTTGCTCGCGAAGGTCGAGTCCAACCTCCGCGGCCAGCCGGCGCGCCGTCGCGAAGAGGTCCAAATTGGCGGCGGAGCGGGGCATGGCTGGTCGATTGATGCCGCCGCTGATCTGCAACTCGGCCCCGAGAAGCACCGGCCGCAGCTGTTGAATCGCCGCGACGACCCGCTCGCCATCCCCTGCTTCCCAGAAGCGGACGTCAACCTTCGCCTCGGCCTCGGGTGGAATGACATTGAGTGCAACGCCCCCTTTGATCAGACCGGTGCTGACCGTCACTTCCCGTGCCTCGTCATTGAGCGCGTGGAGCGCCACCACTTGATGGGCCAACTCGACATTGGCGTTGATTCCCTGGTGGGGATCGAGACCAGCATGGGCGGCCCGGCCAATCGCGCGAACAACGAATGTCGCGACTCCCTTGCGTCCAGTCTTGACGATCCCGCCCGACAACGGCGGTTCGAGGACCAGCGCCAGCGCGGCCCGCCCCGCCTCCTCCTCGACCAATCGACGGGACGTACGGCTCCCCACCTCCTCATCGCAGGTCAGCAGCACCGTTACCGACCGCTTCGTCCTGAGCGAGAGCGCCCGGATCGCCGAGAGCGACTCGAGCAGAATCGTCACCCCCGCCTTCATATCGAAGACCCCCGGACCAACGATCCGCCCATCGTCGGTCACCGCAAAGGGCTTTCGCTGGAGTGTCCCGAGGGGCCAGACCGTATCGAGATGGCCAATGACGAGAATCTGCCCGGCAGATCGTTCATTCGCGCCCGTGGCCGGAAAGCGCGCCCGCAAGTGCGCCCCCACCCCCGGCTCGGGCAGCAGCGTCACCTCCCCGCCGCCGGCCGCCAGCGGACGGAGACAGTCGGCCACCTCCTCCGCCAACCGCACCAACGCCGCCGCCTCCCCTGACTTGGACTCCCTTTCGACGAGCCGACCCAGCAACTGGATCATCTCCGGCTCTCGCCCCCGGAACCACTCGACGAGGGCCGCCCCCTCGATCGAAACGCCGCCCTGACTCCCTTGTCGCTCGCCATCGTTCATCGGTTCACTCCTTAATTGTCCGGCCTTCGATCAACATCTGCACCATTGTAGAGGATTCCCGGCGGGATTCCATGGCCCCTCCCGCCCGCCAGAGCGTAGTTTGACAAAGCGGATGAATCATGCAAAATAATGACGCATCTGACTGTCTCCTATACAGGCCGTCGGACTCCGGATCATCATCTGTTCCCCACCTCTTGCGTGGGACAAAATCGAAGACAGACAGTACACGACAGCGGAAGACAGTGGAGGATCAGCATTTTATGAAGAAGGTATATTCAATCATTACGCTCGCGTTTGTGGCAAGCGCGACCCTCTTCGGCAACACTGCCGCTCTGGCCCAGGACGAGAAGCAGGCGGAACTCGAGCGGAATTTCTACAACGAGTGCTACACCAAGCGCGACAAGAATACCTGCCTGCCGCTCGCGCGCGAACTCGGTGAGAAGTACCCCACCAGCCAGTACGCCAAGTTTGCCCAGCAGCAGATCAAGGGCGACCTTAGCGAGAAGTTTCAAGGCGCTTTGACCGCCTTCTACGCTGCCCCGGACGCCCCGAAACTCGACCAGCTCATCCAGTCTGCCGAGAGCTACTTGACGATGGAGACCGGGCAGACCGCGGTGACCTACGTCACCGCCCGTGTCGCCCTCGCCACCACCTACGGCGCGATGGGGAATCTCTTCAAGGACATCGAGAAAGCCAAGAGCTACGCGACCCGCGGCCTCGAACTGATGGCCAGCGAGAAGGCACCGGAAGGCTGGGATCCCAAGGACTATGACCCCTTGCGGGAGACAGCCCTTGCCCAGCTCAACCAGTTCCTCGGCTACAACATTCTCCAAGCCGAGGGAGACGCCAACGAGGCGGTGGGCTATCTCAACAAGGCGATTGCCGTCAAGCAGAAGGACGGGCTCGGCTGGAAGGATCCCAACAACTATTGGCTGCGCTCCAATGCGACCTTCAAGGAGTATCAGCAGTTGAGCAAGGAGTACCAAGCCCTGACCGATGACCAGAAGACTGCGGACGAAGGAAAGGCCCTCCTGGCAAAGATCAACCCAACGATCGACCGGATGATCGTCGACTATGCGCGGGTGCTCGCCACGGCGACCGCCCCGGCGACTGAGTCGCTCCGGACCGCCGCCAAGGAGCAGTTCGACTCCTTCTGGAAGTACCGGACCGGTTCGGCGGATGGCGCCGAGGCCTTCATCAAGCAGTTGGAGGCAGACCCAACCATCGCTGATCCGACCGTTCCGGCGAAGGCGGAGTCGGAGACTCCTGGGACCGACGCTCCACCGGCCGGTGCGGCTGGCGCCCCAACGCTGACCACTGCGGTATCGGCGGCGACCGGAGCCGCTACTCCGTCGGAAGCCAAGGAAGCCTCGACCACCAAGAAGAAAGCGGCACCGGCTCGGCGTCGCGCTCCAGCGCGTCGCCGCCCCTAGGATGTTCCTCTCATGGCCGAACCTCGTCCAGCGTCTTTGAGTGAATCCTCTCCACGGGAAGAGCGCACCGATGATCGCACCGAGAAGAAGAGAGCCAGCTCGGGTTCCGAGTCTGGCTTTCTTCGCTCTGTGCGGCAGCTTCTCACCAGCGTCCTGCCCGCGCAGCTCCCCGACCCACGTCCGGGGGGCGTCCGTGAGACCAAGCCCCTCTCCCCGCCCTTGGCCTCGATGCTCACCGCCGACCGACTGCGGGAATTGGAGTCGAAGATCGGCTATCGGTTCCGCGATCAGCGACTCCTCATCCGTGCCCTGACCCATCGCTCCTTCGCCAATGAGCAACCCGCCCCGCGACCTCTTCACAACGAGGCCTTCGAGTTTCTTGGGGATGCCGTGCTTGAGTTTCTCATCAGCACTTGGCTACTCGAACGATTCCCGACCCTCTCCGAAGGGCCACTCTCAAAGATGCGCGCCTACACGGTCAGTGCTGTCAACCTGCACCACCTTGCCCAACGGCTGGGAATTGGCCACTATCTGCTGCTCAATCGTGGCGAAGAGAAGACGGGGGGAAGAGAGAAGGTCGCACTGCAGGTCGACGCCTACGAGGCACTGATTGCCGCCGTCTACTTGGACGGAGGAGTCGAGGCCGCCAACCGGTTCATCCGGCGCGAGTTCGGACCGACCATTGCCGAGATCGACCCGGCTGACCTCACTCCAATGGACTACAAGACGGCTCTCCAGGAACGGCTGCAATCACTCGGGCTGCCGACTCCCCGCTACGAGATTCTGGAGCGGCAAGGGCCAGATCACCGACGGGTCTTCCAGGTCGCATTGATGGTGCAGGGACACCAACTAGCGACAGGGGAGGGAACCAGCCTCAAGGCCGCCCACCAAGCGGCGGCGAAATTTGCCATCACCAATCTCGAGGAAGGGCTCCGGACATTGGCCAACCGGGAAACGCTTCCCCGCCTCGAAGATCCATCCCCCACCCACTCCTGATCCCCTCCTGCTCAATCCTTGCGGGATCGGTCAAAGACGACTCGGCCATCGAAGATGGTCAGATCGACCTTGAGCTGGCGGAACCGCTCTGGATCGATCGTCAAGGGATCCTCCGGGAGAACGACCAGATCGGCGAGCTTTCCGACTTCAAGCGTCCCCTTGCGGTGCTCCTCAAAGGAGGCATAGGCGGAACCGTAGGTGAAGGCGCGAAGGGCCTCGGCGACGGTGATCTTCTCGGTGGGAATCCACCCCTCCGGATGGCCCCCATCGAGCGTGCGGCGGGTCACGGCGGCATAGACCCCAAGGAGTGGCTCCATCGGAGCGACAAACCAGTCGGAGCCAAAGGCGAGGGTCACCCCGGCATCGAGCAGGGAGCGAAAGGCATAGGTGCCCCGGGCACGCTCGGGCCCAATCCGGTTCTCGGCCCAGCGGCCATCGTCGATGGCATGGTAGGGCTGCATTGAGGCGATCACTCGTTGACGAGCGAAGAGGGCAATCTCCTGCGGCCGGAGATGCTGGGCGTGCTCGATCCGGAACCGGCGATCCCGGTCTCCATTCTCCGCCGCCACTTGCGCATAGAGGTCGAGAATCTCGCGATTGGCCCGATCGCCAATCGCGTGGACGGCAATCTGCAATCCGGCACGGTCCGCTCCGCGCAGGTTGGCAAGCATGCGCGAGACCGGAATCATCTCTTCGCTCGGCAGCCCGCTGGTTGCCGGCTCGTCCAGGTACGGAGTGAAGAAGAGCGCCGTGGTCGAGCCGAGGGAGCCATCCGCAAATCCTTTGAGCCCCCCGACGCGCAGGCGATCTCCGCCAAAATGGGCGCGCAATCCAACCCGGGCCAGTCGCTCCCACTCGCTGAGCGGCTGGTGAGCATAAACCCGCACCGTCAATTGATCCTGCTCCAAGAGTCGCTGGTACGCGCCAAGCACCGCCGGCGAGGCCGACATATCGTGCACGCTCGTCACCCCCTGCCGCGCAGCGTAGGCCAGCGCCGCGCGGATCGCGGTGAGGATCTCCTCCTCGGTGGGGACGGGAATGACCCGGGCGACGAGTGACATCGCGGCGTCCTTGAGCAGCCCGGTCGGTTCACCCTGCGCGTCCCGAACGATCGCGCCCCCGGGCGGATCGGGCGTCTGGCGAGTCACGCCCGCCAAACGCAGCGCCAAGCTGTTGGCGAGGGCCAT
>JBMOHS010000130.1:0-11163 GCA_049317725.1 Blastocatellia bacterium | reverse complement strand
CGATCGTGTAGGCTTGGCCGGTAAAGGGCAGGTTGGTGATCGGGCTGTCGGCCGTGATCCCAGTCGCGTTGACCATCCGCAACCCGAGGGTTCCCGTCCCCGTTCCCGTTGCCACCCGGACCGTCCAGGTGGCCTGCCCTCCCGACAGCCCAACGATCGACGCTCCCGTCGGCCCTGTCGCCATCAGCTCGAAGTTCGCGGCACTCACCCCGTCAACCGGTCGTGAAAAGGTGACACTGAAAGCCACTTCGGCGCTGCTCGTCGGGTTGACATCGAGCCGGTCGATCCCCTGGACAATGACCGGCGTCACCGTCGGGCCGACCACTGGTATTCCAACCAACCCGGCGCCATCCTGATCCGTCAAGCCGGTGGAATTGACCAGATCGAGCCGCAGCGTGCCTACCCCGCTGCCGGCCAGGATCGTCACCGTCCGGGTTGCACCCGTCCCGGTGACGCTGCTGATCGACGATCCCACCAACCCACTCACCGCCAGTGAAAAATTGCTCGGTGATCCTCCGATCATTCCTTCACTGAAAGTCACCTGAAATCGAAGACTACCCGGCACGGCTGGATCCGGTCCGGCGTCGATCAGGGAGAGAACGCTCGGTGGCGTGTTGTTCCGTAAAGGAATGAGTGCAGTCCCGGTCGCACCACGCGTTCCCGCGACCATCTGATATGCTCCTTCGACCATCCCCGCAACGATTGACCCCGTCGTGGCAACCCCTCCTCCGATCTGCGCCTCGATCGAGATGGGCGCGGCGGTCGTCGCGACGCCCCCTGCGCCTGGGTCTGGCGCGACAAAGCGCACCCGACCTCCATCGACTGGCTCTCCGGCGCTCAATGGCGTCACTGCCACTGCCAGCGGCTGAGCGAAGGCGCTCCCCAAGGCCGCCACTTGGCCTGCTCCTCCGACCACCGCCAGACTGAACCCCGCCGACTCGAAGGCTCCGGCATCGGGTGCACCGACCCGTGCCCTTCCCCGCTGATCCTGGGGAGCGACTGTCCCTCCCACATCAAGCGCCGGACTGCCGGGTAAGAGCGCCCGCGTGGGCGTCGATCCTCCATACATCCCCAGGACGGCGAGGCGAGGATCGGTCGCCGTCTGGTCTCCTGTCGCAGTCAACCTCCCTCCTCCATCATCATCGGCCAGGTTATAGCCTGCCGAAACGATCGAGTTGGTCCCGGTCACTGCCAGGTTGCCCCCGACATTGCCCGCCAGGATCGTACTCGCGAGCGAGACGGCGGCGCCCCCACTTCCTCCCAGCACCAATCCTTGGCCGCCATTCCCAGCAATCGTCGTGCTCCGAATCGAGGCACCACTGCCCGCGACCGGCAACCCCACCCGAATCCCACGACGACTGTTCCCGCTGATCGTCGAGTTCTCGATCGTCAGTGTCGTCGGAACGGCCAATGAATCGAAAGTGATCGCCGCGCCACTCGGACTCGTGTTCGTGTTCCCGCTGAAGGTACATCCAACGAAGGTGGCATTGGCCAGCCCGACATAGACCGCCGCCCCATCCCCGGCCGTATTGCCCGTCAAATGGCAGTCCCGCAGGGTCAGATTGCACAACTGAGTGTAGACCGCCCCACCCGTGGTGCTGCTCCCATCCGCCATCGTCATCCCTCGAATCTCCAAATCGAGTACGGCGGCCTGATCTGGCTCACTCATAAAAATTCGATAGGTTCCACCAGATTGTCGACGAACCGTCAAGCGATCCGCGCCCGGCCCCGTGATCAGCAGGCTCGTCAATCCGTTGCTGTTGTTGATCACCGGCAAGGCCGCGGTCAGCTCGATCGTTCCAGTCGCGACAATCTCGATTGTCTGCGCCATCACGTTGAGATTGACGGCCTCTTCCAGTGCCGCACGCAAGGTGCAGCCCCCGCCAGCCACTTGGCAAAGACCGTTCCCCGGGATCAGATCTGGCTCGTCGGTCAGCCGGTCGACCTGATGCACGGCCCAGTTGCCGGCCGCCTTCCCTGCCCTGCTCTCCCCGATCGCGCGCTCCCTCGCCTCTCCCGTCGGCAAGAAGTTGCGGTCCACTCCTCCCCACATCCCCACCAACCACCACAACGCCAACCCCCAGACAACACGGCCGCTCCACCCCTTGATTCTTGGCTCTCTCTGCCAACCCATCCCGCCTCCTCTCCTCCCGCCTGTCGAACGTCTCGTTCGTGCAGACAGGAAACGAAGACGATGGCTGCCCCCGACATACGGGCGCCCTTCCCTCGCTCTTCGTTCAGGCCTGTTTTGCCCGTGAGCAGGTATGGTCTGAGAACCTTCGGTGCTTCTCCCGTTCGCCAGGCAGAGCTCCGCCTGACAAGGTCCTTTCCCAATTCCTCTTCACGGACGCGGTGTGGGGTGGCAGCAGACAAACATCAGATCTGGCATTGCCCAGGAGGACTCTTGTCCTCCCTGGAGGTTACCAAGTCCTGCACCAGTCTCTTTTGTTTCCGTATATGCGTTTAGAAAACAGTCTGCCGAGGTGTCAGAGGAAGACGGTTGGCGCTTCCGACCTCGGTGGCTGCTCGACTGTTGACGTACGGATGATAGGCAGAGCGGGGGCACAAGTCAACCTACCCAACTTTTCTCTGGCAAGAAATGGAAAATAGATCTAAAATATGAATTTTCCAAAAGAGTGATCTTAGGAGCACTACTTCCAGTTCTGTCATTGTTCAGAAGCTGACCTCCGTTGATCCACCTTCTGGAAGTGTCCGATTCTCCTTCTGGCGATTCATTCGTTCAGATTTTGCGAAAAACAAGGAGACATACCAGCCATTCAATGCCCTACTGAAGAGCCAATGATCGACGCAAAGCCCCCCTGCCAACGGCGGCCAGTGAATGGACCCACCACCTTAACTCCTCCTGACGCAGGCAATGTTCAAGGAGATGGAGCAGGAACCACAAATGACCAGGTATCGGTTTGGGCCCTTTGAACTTGAGCTGGAGACCGGCAAACTTTTGCGGGATGGCACCCCGCTTCCACTGACCAGACGAAAATTCGAGATGCTGGTCGTGCTGCTGAGAAACGCTGGCCAGATCGTCACCAAGGAAGAGTTGATCTCTCAGATCTGGACGGATCAGGTCGTCGACGAAACCAACCTGACCCAGCAGATCTACAATCTTCGCCGCCTCCTTGGGGAGGACTCTCGTCAACCGGAATATATCGTGACGATTCCGGGAGCTGGGTATCGCTTCATCGCCCGTGTTCAATTGATCGATGGCAATGGGAATCCCTTGGAGCAGGCATTCCCGCCCGAGGGGGGACGCAAGCTGTCGACTCCTTCGCCGAGCCAGCAAGGGGAGACTCACGCAGCGACATCCCAGGGATCCACCCTCCTTGAAACGAGCGACCTCCCACCTGCTTCTCAGGAGCCAGCAATCATCGATCCAACCCAGCGCCTCCGCTGGCGCTGCTCCCAATGGATCAAAACGGGTCGATTCCGCTTGCCCCTGCTCGGGATGATTACACTGGGATTGATTGGGATTGGAATGCTGGTTGCCAGTCGCCGGGAGAAGATCAAGCGAACCGCGAAAGACCGACCGGCTCGAATCAGCCCCCTGGCCAGTCTTCCCGGGATCGAGAGCTACCCATCCTTCTCCCCCGATGGCAAGTTTGTCGCCTTCACGTCGGATAGCGGGGAGACCCAGAACGAGGACATCTTCATCCGTCTGATTGGTGAGGGTAGCGCCCTGCGGTTGACGACCCATCCTGCCACCGACCACCAAGTCACTTGGTCTCCAGATGGACTGCAACTCGCCTTCCTGCGGGCTGCCTCGCCGGGTGAAGAGAACCGACGCTATCGGGTGATGGTCATGCCCGCCCTCGGTGGAACCGAGCGCGAGATTGGGCGCGCCTGGGGGGGATTGGATTGGTCACCCAATGGCCGCTACTTGGCGATCTCCGACTTTGCGCAGAACAAGCCCCCGACCCGGATCGTGCTCCACTCCCTCGAGAGCAACGAACGCACGGTCCTTACTTCGTCGGAATCCACCAACAATTACTTCGATACATTCCCCCGTTTTTCACCCGATGGGACGCGAATCGCCTTTGCCCGGTGGAGCAGTGACTACGCTAGCGACCTCTTTGTTGCCGACATCCAGACCAAGCAGCTGAAACAATTGACGTTTGATGATAAGCGAATCCCGAGCCTGCTGTGGACTCCCGACGGAGAGGAGATCCTCTTCGTCTCTAACCGGCAGGGCCGTCCCAACATCTGGCGGATTTCAGCAACGGGGGGGCCGCTCACTCAAGTCAGCAAGGTCAGCGATCCAGTCGATCATATTGCCCTCTCCCGCGACGGGAAACTGCTTGCCTACTCCCAAGTGACCAACGACACTGTCATCGAGATTCATTCTCTTTCGTCGATCACGAGAAACAAGGGGCTACCTACCCAGCCCCTCTGCAGGATCGACTCTTCCCGAACCGAGTTCAGTCCACGATTTTCGCCCGATGGATCCCAGATCGTCTTCACTTCCGCACAGACCGGCTTCGACGAGATTTGGATTGCCAACGCGGACTGTAGCGGACAGCAAAGGATCACCAAATTTGAGCAGGAAGGGGTCGGAAGCCCCCGCTGGTCTCCCGATGGTCGGTCCATCGTCTTCGATCACCGAGCGGAGCGGCAAGCGGACATCTTCACCATCCACCTCCGAACACGGGAAATCCAACGCCTGACCGAGCACCCGTCGGCCGACACCATGCCCGTCTGGTCTCCCGATGGAGAATGGATCTACTTCACCTCGGAGCGTAAAGGTACCCGACAAATATGGAAGGTTCCAGCCAAGGGGGGGGCCGCTCTCCAGGTCAGCCGCAACGACGGCCAAGAACCGATGATCTCATCTGATAATCGGTCTCTCTTCTACAATTGGCAAGGTTCACTCTACCAGCTCGCCCTCGACCGCCCGGAGAGTCCCGCGGTCCAACTGACAACCGACCGTCGTATTGGACGACAGTGGACGCTCCAGGGAGACTGGCTCTACTTCGTCTCTTCTGGGGAGAACGCCCGACAGACATTGATTCGGCTCAATTACCGCACGCAGCAAAGTGAAGAACTCTGCTCGATCCAGCGGACATTCTTCAAATGGGAGCCTGGCTTGGCGGTCTCCCCGGATGGCACCCAGGTCGCGTTCAGCTTCTTGAATCACCTGCTGGGAGATCTGATGATCGTCGAGGACTGGCAGTAGCCGCCCGACGCGAACGCTCCCCCTCAGAAGATCGCCACCTTGACCGAAAGATATTTCCGCGGATTCTGCCGGAAATCGTAGAGGAGCTTCGTCACCTCGGCCGACATCGTGTTGAGGTTCTGGTAGAGCTTCTCGTCCTTCAGCAGCAGCCCCGCCGTTCCCTCCCCGCGTTCGAGACCTCCCGCGATATTCTTCAACCGCTCGACCGTCTCCCGGGTATCATTGTAGAGCTTCTCGTCGGTCAGCAGTTTACCGAGATTCCCCTCCCCGCGCTCGACCTTGGCGAGCGTCGAATCGAGGCGCACGGCCGTCTCGTCCAACCGCTTGACCAGGGAGTTGGCACGTTGATAGAGCTCCTCATCCTTGAAGAGCTTTCCGACTGTCCCCTTTCCTGTACTCATCTGCTCGTGGAGCTGATCGGAGATCTTCCGCAACTGGACCACGGTCTGGTTGGCCTCCCGGTAGAGCGTATCCTCGTTGAGCAGCTTCCCCACCGTCCCCTTGCCTTCCCGGAACGTGGCGATGAGGGACTCCGCCTGTCGAACCGTTTTGTCAAGGTCGACAAAAAAGGAGTCATCGGTGAGGAAGCGGCCCATCGTGCCCTTCCCGTCGCGCAGATTGCCGGTCATCACGCGAATATCGTCCGAGATCTCATTGAGGTTGGAGACGGCGGTCTGGGCCGCATTGAGAATATCGCCGACGCTCTTCTGGGCCTGACTTTTGACCGAGTCTCCATCGCGGATCGGCACGCCACGCGAGGTTCCCGGCGTGATATCGATGACGTTGTCCCCCAGGACACCCGCCCCCTTGAGAACGGCCAGCGAGTCGCTGCGGATCCGCTCGATCGCGGGGCGCCCGTCGAGGCGCCCGTCGATCTCCATGATGATCTCGATATTGTCCTGCGACGCAACGTTCTGGGGGATCTCAGAGCTGAACTGGATGGCCCGGACACTCCCGACCTTCTTCCCCGAGAGGCGCACCTCTGCTCCTTCGCGCAGGCCATCGACACTCGACATCCGCGTGCGGACGATCGTCGTCGTGTGGACCCCCGGCAACTTGATGTCCCCGCTGACGGTAAAAATGACAAAGATGAGGATCGCCAAGCTGATCACCACCAGCAGGCCGACCCGCAATTCCGACAGCTTTGCTTGCTTCGTTGTTGGCATATAGGCTCCGCACAACGGCGAGGGAGATCTCCCTTCCCCACTCTCCGGCCAAGTTAGGTAAAGAACTTCTGAATATAGGGGTTGGAAGATTCCCGGATCTCCTCATCGGTCCCACTGAAGATGATCTTGCCATCTTTGAGCATGAGGAAGCGGGTATTGATCAGGCACAAACGCTCCCCCTCCTGCTCAAAGAGGAGGTTTCCCTGGTCGTCCCGGACGACATACTCCCGCGCCAACACCTCAATGTCCTGAATGCGATGGGTCACAAAGATTGACGACACCTCCTCGAGATCCCGCAATTTGAGCGCCAGTTCACAGATCGTTCGAGCAGTAATCGGGTCGAGCCCAGCCGTGGGCTCGTCATAGAAGATGATCTTTGGATTGCCGACGAGCGCACGGGCAATCCCAACCCGGCGACGCATCCCGCCGGAGAGCTCATTGGGCATCTTGCCCGCCGAATCCTCCAGGTCGACAAAGCGCAACATCCGCAAGACCACTGACCCAATCTCTTCTTCCGGAATCTGCTGTTCGCGCAGCCGGTAGGCGACGTTGTCGTAGACACTGAGGCTATCGAAGAGCGCGCCCTCCTGAAAGACCATCCCGATCTTGCGGCGAACCGACATCATCTCCTCTTCGCTGTAGTGGGTGACATCCTCTCCATCGATGAGGATGCGCCCCGCATCGGGCTTCAGCAACCCGAGCGCCAGCCGGAGGAGCGTCGATTTTCCCGTCCCCGATCCGCCCATGACGACCTTTGCTTCGCCTTGCCGAACCGTAAAGCTGACCCGATCGAGGATCACCCGATCACCAAAGGCAAGCGAAACTTCCTGAAATTCAATGGCGTTGTGGAGATTCCCCATAGATCATCCGCGTTGGCAAGGGGCTTCTTCCTCCATTAAAGGAGCAAGGAGAGAATCACCTTGGAGAGAAGAAAGTCGCTGGCAATCACCAAGATGGAGGCAAGCACAACCGACTGGGTCGTCGAGCGCCCGACGCCAACTGTCCCCCCTGTTGTGCTGAGCCCTTTGTAGCAACCAATCATCGCGATGATAAATCCAAAGACGGTCGGTTTGATCAGTCCCCCGATCAATTCGTTGAGGTCGACCGCCTCGCGCGCTGAGGCCAAGTAGATTGAGGCCGGCTGATGAAGAAGCGTGATGGAGATGAAGAGGCCACCGAGCATCCCGACAAAGTCACAAATGACCGTCAGGACGGGGGCCATCGTCACCAGAGCAATGATGCGGGGAGCAACCAGCTTCTTGATGGGATCCGTTCCAAGGGCGCGCATCGCATCGATCTGCTCACTGACCAGCATCGATCCCAGCTCAGCGGCTATGCCGGAACCGACCCTCCCCGCCAGCATCAGACAGGTCAAGACAGGCCCCAACTCCCGGATCAGGCTGGTGGCAACGAGCTGCCCAGTGACATTCTGAACCCCGAACTTCTGGAGGGTGTTAGCGGTGTTCATCGCCAACACCATGCCGGTGAAGGTGCCGGTCAGCAGGACGATTGCCAAGCTGCCTACCCCGAGGATATCCATCTGCCGAACGATCTCCCCAGCGTAGCGGGGTGGTCGGGAGAGGCTTCGGACCGACCTCACCACCAGCAGCGAGAGACTCTGCACCTCTTGAATCGCCTTGACCAGTACTTTCATCCGCACCCAATCCGTCCTGCGACTGTCCGTGTCTTTGCGTGAGAGGCGTCAGGGTCGCTCTTGCTCCCGCGGCCTCTCCTCCGCACCCATCCCAAACTCCCCATTCCATTGACTATTGGCGAGGGCCGACCGGCTGAATCGTCTCCGCGGTTGTCAACACCCTCACCTTCTCGACGATCCAACTGATCCAGCTCTTCGACATTCGACGATCCAAACATCCACAAGCGATTCGGAAGCGATCCAGAGGCGACCCGGGGGCTCTTCAATCAGGAGAGCGGGAGAATGAGGATCCAGGAAAGCCTCTGTCTGTCTAGATCACGACGGGCCAAGACGAGGAGGCAAGTATACGACTGAAACGCCCCCCCACTCCTGAAGGCCTCTTGACGGCCTGAGTAGGCGCAGGAAGGTTCAGACTTGAAACATCGGCATGATGCGTTTTTTGAGTCGCGAGGTCAAGTAGCCCTCCGGCACTCGATGCTGCCCCCGTCACTCTTTCTGCTCCTCTCCTGTGGCCCGAACGGCTGGTCGCGTGGAAGAGGCGGTTTTCCCGGTCCGAGGCGGAGGCGGGAGCGTTGCCTGTTGCCGACGCAACCGCTGGAGTAGCTGCGCCGCATATTGGGCAGCGACATCGTTCTCCATCCAGTACTGGTCGGCGGCCGCCATTCCATAGGCGGCAGCAATCACTTCTCCCCGGATTCGGCTGCGAATATAGGGGAGGTGGGCCTCGACTTCAGTGGGAGAGATGTCGAGGGGCTGTCGTTCGCGGACAAACTGGCGAAACTGCCCGAGGACACGCTCTGAAAGAGGAAACTCTTGCCCCTGAAAGGAATGGTCAAACTCGGATCGCTTGACCCGGTACTGAGTAAACTCTGGAAAATACCCGCTGGTCAACCTCCTGGCAAATTCAAAGCAGAGGTCGCGAAGAGCCAGACTCTGTGACTCTTTAGGAATGACCCAATCTGGCTGAATGCCTCCGGGTGGTGCGGCAGCGGAGCCACTAGCGCCCCAGCCAGTGTTCCGTCGAGCGCCTGGAACCGGGGAGAGCGGCAATCGAAAAGAGTAGCGAGCCGTTGGCGGATCGGCCCGCTCCCACCCCCGCTCCCATCTCGGATGGGATCCAATCAGACCCCGCGTGTACTCCCGCTGAATCGACCGACCCGATGGGGTGTAGTACCGCGCAGTGGTCAGGGTCAACCCTGTTCCGCCTCGCAAGCGGAAGACATTCTGAACCAGCCCCTTGCCAAAGCTCTCCTCCCCGATGATCTTGGCCCGACCGTGGTCCTGTAGGGCACCAGCGACAATCTCTGACGCAGAGGCCGTCTCGCGGTCGATGAGGAGGGCCAGGGGGAAGGTCTCTGGATCGGCGTTCTCGGAGCGGTAGATCTGGGGAACCCGCCGCCCTTCTCGTCCGCGCACCGCCACAATCTCGGTTCCCCGGCCGAGGAACGTCTCCGCCACTTGGACGGCCTGCTTCAACAACCCCCCCGGATTGCGGCGCAAGTCGAGCACCAGGGCCTCCATTCCCCGCCTCTTCAACTCGGCGATCGACGCGTGCAGCTCGCGCGTGGTCTCGAGGTTGAAGCCACCGGTCAACCCGAGATATCCAATCCCCTCCCGCAAAAAGAAGGCGTTGCGGACCGACGGGTACGGCACCTCGTCCCGCTCGATCTGCACGGTGAGCGGCCCCTCACTCCCTGCCCGCTCGACCGTCAGCTCAACCATGGTCCCCCGCTCCCCCCGCACCCGCGCCAAGAGCCGCGACTGCGTCCACAGGTCCGTCGCTTGCCCATCCACCGCCACAATCGCGTCTCCATACCGCAATCCAGCGAGATCTCCCGGCAGCCCCCGTTCCACACCAATGACGTAGAGCCGATGGTTTCGCTGGTTGACCGTCACGCCAATTCCATAAAATTTGCTGTTCTGCTCGTTCTGCATCTCACTGAACTCTCGGCGATCAAAGAAGTTCGAGTGGGGATCCAGTGCGTAGAGCATTCCCCGAATGGCCCCTCGTCCCAGCCGGTCCCAGTCTGGCGGCTCAGGGTAGTGGGTGTCGATTCTTCTCGTCAATGATTCGAATTCGCGGATCAACGGGGGCTCCTCCTGGCTCTCTACCGTCGATCGCTGCTCTTCCCCCATCACTCCTCCAACCAACGCCCCCAAGAGAATGAGCCCCACCAGCCCGCCCCACCAAACCATCTCCTCCCGTTCCTTTTTGCTCATGCCCCTCTTGCGGACCCTTTCCATCCGTTCCGGTACGACCAACCCTTCTGTTTTGTCGACGCCTGACGCCTCGGATTGTACCAGACCTCCCCCAACTTGACACCCACCCCTCTCGGATGGCATTACTTGACTGTACGGTCAGACAATTAAAAATGGCGAGGGCAGCCCAGCAATCAGGAAGAGACGAAGGAATCGAGGAGGCCCGGAGAGTCCAGGAAGAAGGAAATGGAACGTGCGTATGGCGGCAAAGCAGTTTGTGCAGGAGTTGGAAGACCAGCGGAAGGAGCAGTTGATCCGAGCCACGTATGAGGAGGTGGCAGAAAAAGGATATTCAGCAGTTACGTTACAAGATATTGCGACCCGGGCGGGAGTGAGCAAGGGATCGACGCTCTACTATTTTCCCTCGAAAGAGGATCTCTTTCTGGCGGCGTTGGAGTGGATGATCGAGCAGATGCACGAGCAACTCCAGCGAGCCGTCGACTCGGTGCGCGACCCGGTCGCACAGGTCCGGGCAGCGATTGGCAGCATCTTTGGCAGTGCGCCCAGCAGTCGGCAATTCTTCCTCGCCTATTCTGACTTTGTCAGTCTGGGAACGCGGAACAAGCGGTTCTACGATCTGAACACGCGCTTCTACCTCGGCTGCACGTGTATTGACCAGGAGATCATCTTGCGGGGAATGAAAACGGGCCAGTTTCGGGTCATCGACATCGACGAGGCGAGTTCGATGATCCGGGCATTGATCGATGGGCTGATGCTCCAATGGTTCTTCTCGCCCGATGCGAGCTTCGAGACCTACCGGGTTCGCTGTGAGCGCGTGATCCTCGCCTATCTCACCGGAGAGGCGACCGCACCGGCTCGCGGTGCCCAGACAGCGCGGTGAGGGGTGAGGGGTGAGGGAGTTGAACGCCCCGAAGAGTTACTTGTATCAGCCAGATGGA
>JBMOHS010000129.1:0-11438 GCA_049317725.1 Blastocatellia bacterium | reverse complement strand
ATGGGGACCAGACCAACAACAGTGCGGTGGAATCTGGCGCCGCCTACGTCTTTTTTCGCAGTGGGACGACGTGGAGCCAACAGGCCTACCTCAAACCAAGCAATACCGGGGCAGGGGATCAGTTTGGTTCTTCGGTCGGGATCGCTGGCGAGACGGTGGTCGTTGGAGCGTATGCGGAAGACAGCAACGCGACGGGCAGCAATGGAGACCAGACCAGCAACGGTGCGAGCGGGTCCGGCGCAGCCTATGTCTTCTTGCGCAACGTGACAACCTGGAGTCAGCAGGCCTATCTCAAGGCGAGCAATACCGGGGTGGGAGATCAGTTTGGGCATTCCGTGGCGATCTCTGGAGAGACGGTGGTGGTGGGGTCCAACCTGGAGGCGAGCAACGCCCTCGGGGTCAATGGCGACCAGACCAACAACACGGCGGGAGGGACTGGCGCCGCCTATGTCTATCTGCGTAGCGGGACGGCTTGGAGTCAGCAGGTCTACCTCAAGCCGAACAGGCGCGGTGCTGGAGGGGACTGGTTTGGCTACTCAGTCGCGACCTCCGGAGAGACGGTGGTCATTGGCGCGCCATACGAAGATAGCGGTGCACCGGGGATCAATGGAGATCCGACCGATAACCGGGTCCGGGATGCCGGGGCCGCCTACGTCTTTGTGCGTACTGGGGGAGCCTGGCAACAACAGGCCTATCTCAAGGCAAACAATCCAGAGCTTTTTGGTCTGTTTGGTACTTCAGTAGCGATTGCCGGTGAGATGATCCTCGTTGGGGCCAGCAATCAAGATTTTTCTGGTGCGGCCTATGTCTTTGTACGCAGTGGATCAACGTGGAGCCAGCAGGCCTACCTCAAAGCGAGCAATGCGCGAGTGGGAGAGCAATTTGGGGCCTCCGTGGCGATCGCCCAAGAGACAATTGTGGTCGGGGCACCGTATGAGGAGAGCAACGCGACAGGGGTCAATGGCAATCAATCTGACTCGAGCACCTTCGGCGCTGGCGCGGCCTACGTCTTTACGCGCAATGGGATGACTTGGACCCAAGAGGCTTACCTTAAGGCGAGCAATACAGGAGAGTTTGACAATTTCGGGGCCTCAGTCGCGATCTCTGGGAACTCTGTGGTAGTGGGGGCCACGTTGGAAGATAGTTCTGCAACGGGGGTCAACGGGAATCAGTCGGACAATACTGCCAGCAGCGCAGGCGCCGCCTATGTCTTCGTCCGTTCTGGAACGACGTGGAGCCAGCAGGCCTACCTCAAGGCGAGCAATACTGGAGTGAGTGATCTATTCGGCGAGTCTGTCGCGATCTCTGGCGAGACGATCGTCGTCGGGGCGAGTGGCGAGGCGAGCAATGCGACGGGAGTCAACGGCAATCAGGCAGACAATAGTCGCCCCTCCTCTGGTGCCGCCTATGTCTTTGTCCGCGTTGGAACAGCCTGGGCGCAGCAGGCCTACCTCAAGTCAGGTGTATCCGAAACGGGTAGCTTTGGCGGCTCTTTTGGTGCTTCCGTGGCGATCTTGGGAGAGACGGTCATCGTGGGAGCGCCGACAGCGGGAGACCTCGCTACGGGTGCGGCCTGTGTCTTCGCACGAACTGGGACGACGTGGAGCCCGCAGACGTGCCTGACGGCCAGCAACGCGGAGAGCTCTGACTATTTCGGCTCTTCAGTCGCCATTGCTGGTCAAACAATCGTGATCGGAGCTCGCGATGAGTCCAGTTCGTCAACAGGAGTGAATGGCAATCAAGCGGATAATCTGGCGAGCTGGGCAGGTGCTGCCTATGTCTTTCTGACTGCCTCCTCAGCTCCGCCACCAAGTGTGACGGTTGCGGGTGGGATCTCCAGGGAAGCAGGGACCACCTCGGTGGGGACGATGATCGCGATGGTCAGCGACCAGGAAGCGGCTGCCGGGAGTTTACAAGTGACGGTCAACGGGGGGAGCTCGGCGACGGTCAATGGGGTGACACTCTCCAGCCTGGTCAACACGGCGGGAACGATCAGGGCTAATCTTGTCGTGGATTGTGGGGCAACGCTGGGGACGGCAAGCTTTCCGCTGCAGGTCAGCAATGGAGTCAGTGTGGCGAGCGCGGTCCTCTCGGTGCTTGTCACGGCCAACAGCGCGCCGGTACTGACCTACCCTGCCGCACAGGTCTCAACGGAAGGTGGGACGACGATCAATCCGGCGACCGGGCCGACAGATCCGGGGACGGTCAGCACGATCGTCTTGCAGAGCGCGGGGACCTATGCGGGGACGGTGAGTGTCGATTCACAGGGACGGGTGACGCTCTCCAACGCGCGGCCGGCCGGGACACACACCCTCACCATCCGGGCCACCGACAACTGTGGACTGGCGACAAATGCCCCGCTCCAGTTGACGGTCAGTCCTTCGGGAGGGGCGGGGGCGGTGACGGGAGCAAGCGGCACGGTCGCCTCGTCTCAAGGGGAGACGGTGGGGCCGGGCAACCGGGTGACGATCACCCAGACCTTGACCAACAATACGGCGTCAGCGACTACCACTTCGTTTCTCGCGACCCTGCCGGTTGGATTGCGGGCGATCTCTTGCACCAGTTCGATCGGGACCTGCCTCCTTGATGCCGCCAGCCAAGTCGCGGATGGGGGAACTACGCTCGAGCGGCAGTCGGACTCTCCTTCTCCACGCGTCAGTCAGACTGGGGCTGGATCGATCACCTGGACGGGAACGATCCCGGGTAACGGCAGCGCAAGGATCACCTACGATGTGCAGGTCGAGCTGCAAGCTACCACCGGCAGCCAATACTGCATCTCCTCGAAGATTGGGGGCGGCCCGGGCCCAACGACCTGCGTCACGGTGACGAGGCCACCAGCGGCCCCAGGAACCCTCCCGATCGCCACCGGACTCCCCAATCAGCAGAAGCCGGCGAGCGTCCTGATCTACAACATCTATACCTCCACAGCCAACTTGGACAGTAGCGACACACTGATCACGTTGACCAACACCAATCCCGCCAATCCTGCGATGGTCAGGCTCTTCTTCATCGAAGGTACGGACGGTTTGGTCGCGGATGCAGCTTTGCTACTCTTACCAAACCAGACGACCAGCTTTCTGGTGAGCGATTACGATCCTGGGATGACGGGCTACCTCATTGCCGTCAGTCTCGACCGGAAGGGTCGTCCAACCGTCGCGAACGACTTGGTTGGTGGCAGTCGCGTGAAGTTTGTCAGCGGCCAGCAAACCTCACTGGCGGCGATCGGCGTGGCGGGCCTCCGGATCGCAGACTCACCAAGTGACTCCAACTCGATCACTGCCAGCCTCGCCTTTGATGGAGTGCACTACGATGAATTGTCTCAGGCGCTGGCGGTGCATCATTTGCCATCCCTTGAGCGTCGAACCAGTGCCCTTCTGATCGTCAATCGGATTGGAGGGGATCTCCTGAGCAGGGCAGACAAGCTGAGTGGGATCTCGGGGCTGCTCTTTGATGATGTTGACAGCTCGATCAGCTTCATGATGACAGGTGGGAAGAGTCAGGTACGGGGGCTTCTCGGCAACACCTTCCCACGGACAGTGCCGAGGTACAGCACTCTGATTCCACCTGGAAGAACCGGGTGGATGAAGTTCTGGGGGACAGAGGCGGAGGCAATCTCGGGAGCGATGATCATCGAATCGTTGACAGGGATGGGCGGGGGCTACAACTTGCAGTCCTTGACCACGACCAGTCGTGTGACTATCAGCATTCCAGTTTTTCCTCCTGTTTAACCTGGAATCGAACGGGCAGCAAGAGCACGTGAACTGTTTCCCAATGGAGGAGATGGGGTGACCGTAACAGATCAGGGCGGAGGAAAGGGTCTCCCTTTCCTCCGCCCTGATCTGTCTGCAGGTCGTTTTGTATAGCTTAGTTCCCCTTAGTTCGGGTAGACTGGGAGACTGGCCGACGTCCCTGCGCCATCCGTCAAGGTCAGGTGATGGAGGTTGTGCGCGCCCATGTTGCTGATTCCGTTGGTCAGGTTCCAGATGACCATCGCCCCGAGCAATCCCCGCGTGCTATCTGGAGAGTAGAGTTTCATCCACCCAGTGCGACCAGCAGGGATCGTCGTGGAGAGCCGTGGGACAACCCGGGGGTTGCTGTCGTCCAGGACGCGTGCGTACTGGCAATTGAAGCTGAGACTGAAACTCTGTGATTGTTCCATGTCATCGTAGAGGAGTCCGAAGACAGATCTGGTTCCCAGTCCGGCTTCCGTCGCGTAATCTCCGCCAATCGAGTTGAGGATCAGCATGGTCCGATCCCCGGCAGCCCGGCTCGGGAAGTTGGCCATGGCCACTGCGGCTGGAAGTCGGTTATATCCCCCTGCCTGACCATTGAACTGGATCGTCACCGAGGGCGATGCCCCGGTCCCAGAAGGAATAGCGGTTCCGGATGTCCAATTTGCCGCGAAGCTGATCGCCGCCAATCCAACAGATTTCTCCGCGTCGCGGAAGTAGAGGTCGCCAATCAGAAAGTTGTGAGCGATGGGCAGTCCTTCAGCATTCTCCGCGATGGCCATCACATAGCCCGTCACGTCCGGATCTACGTCTGAGAGCGACAAGGAGAGCGTCTGGTTTTGGGTCAGATTCGATTTGAAATCGGCGACTGAGCAGCTCTGGGTGACAAAGAAGAAGTGGACGATTACAGATCTGCTGACGCTGGTGTTGGTAATGTTGAGTGTCGTATTCCGTTGGTTCTGATTGGCACTGTCCGAGCTGTAGTAGTTGTAGATCACCAGAGAACCAGGTTTTTGATCACTCGCTTCCGAGGTCGCTGGGGGGGCTGTTCCAGGTTCAGCCGCGAAGGCGAAGTTTCCAGTGGCCATCAAGAACGACAACCCCAGGAAGAGGGTCGAGGTGATGTGGCGCGCAAAAAAATGTGTGTTTACCAGAAGATCGAACTTTGGTGAGGTTCGCATATCGATCGTACTCCTTAAGGAAGGATGCCCAGGGGATGGCCTCGCTGGACGATGAAAGAGGTAGGTATGTGTAAAACCTGCCCAAACTGGGGGGGAATCTCTCGGATGTTCGGTGAGGAGATCCGAGTAGCGTCGTCCGAGTGGTCTTCCTCAACCACAGTGGGACGAGAGGGCAGGAAGCTGGTCTAGTGAAGGCCCTGTCAATCAAAGGACCGTGTAATGATTGCGGCCCGGGGCGAGCTGCAATTAACGTAAAGATATATACCACTCCTGGCAGGCCGCCGCAAGACCTATTTTTGAGTGGCTCGGCAGTGTTCGCGGGGTCAATGATTGCGCAGGGGGGCGAGTGGAGATCGTCTTGGCCCCTGGGTCTCCACTCGCCGGTGCCTTGCCTTCAGCATTGATCGAGAAGGATTCGCGATTATCAACTGGATGGATTACCTCACTCGATGTTCAATCCGCTTGAAGATCTCCATTGCCACGAGCAGCAACGAGGCCATCGCCAAGGGAATGACCCATTCAACCTGCTCGACCGGTGAGAGGCTCAGGATGCGCTGCATGATCGGAAGGTGCATGGCAAGGAAATGGATCCCCAGCGCGCCCGAGACCCCGAAGATCAGGAAGTAGTTGCGCTGGATCGGCACCCGGAAGGCCGAGAGGTACTCCGATCGGCAGTTGAAGACGTGGAAGTTCTGCATGAGAACGAAGAGGAGGAGCAGCCGGTTGCGGGCCTCGGCTTCGCTCCAGTCCTGGTTGAGCAGGAGCAGCCAGTTGACAAAGGCGAGGAGGCCCATCGTCCCACCAGCGACGACTGTCTGCCTGATCATGAGGCGGTTGAAGATTCCCTCTTCGGGGCGACGCGGCGGTCGCTGCATGGTTCCGGGCTCGCCCCCCTCGAAGGCGAGGGCGAGATGCTGAATGCCATTGGTCACCAGATTGAGCCAGAGGATCTGCACTGGAAGGAGCGGCAGTGGGACGCCGACAACGAGCGCCAAGAGAAAGAGGAGGACCTCGGCTGTCCCGGTCGAGATGAGCAGGTAGGTCACTTTGCGGATCTTGTCATAAGCGAAGCGGCCCTCTTCGACACCAGCCTCGATCGAGGTGAAATTATCGTCGGTGACGATGAGGGAGGCGGTGTCTTTGGTGACATCGGATCCAGATCCCATGGCGACCCCAATGTTGGCCCGTTTGAGTGCCGGGGCATCGTTGACTCCATCGCCAGTGACGGCGACGAAGTGGCCCATCTGCCGGAGGGCTTCGACGATCTGCAGTTTCTGGAGTGGGGCGACACGGGCGAAGACCCGCGCCTCACGAACCAGTCCAAGGAACGACTCGGACTGTGGACCACCAGCCTCCTCGAGCGCACGGCCGGTGACCACCTCGCGCCCAGACTGCGATTGCGGGACGATGCCAAGCTCCCGGGCAATCGAAAGTGCCGTCAGCGGATGGTCGCCGGTGACCATGGCCACCTCGATGCCGGCCTTTTGGCAGCGCGCAACCGCCGCCTTGGCCTCCATTCGCGGAGGATCGATCAACCCGACCAGTCCGAGCAGGGTCAGGGAAGGAATCGTTTCTTCGCCCCATTTGTTGTCGGTCGGAAGGACAGAGATCTCGCCTTCAGCGATTGCCAGGAATCGATGGCCACTGGCGGACATCGAGTTGGCCTCTTCTTCGATCTCCGTGGCATTGATCTGGACTGAGCCTGATGGAGTGAGCATCGTTGCGGTGCGCGGCAGCAGCACTTCGAGCGCGCCTTTGATCGCGACCTTGACGCGGCCATTCTTGCGGTAGAAGACGGCGGCGTAGCGGCGTTCCGATTCGAAGGGGATCTCTCCGAGCTTCTCGATCGCTTGGCGGACGCCATCCGGTGGATGGTCCATCTTGTAGCCGAAGGCGAGGAGCGCGACGTCGACTTCGTCGCCATCGTGTTTCCAGTCTCCATTGTCAAACACCAGAGAAGCCTCGTTGCAGAGGACGGAGGCTTCGGCGAGACGGTGAAGGCAGCGCAGACTGCTTTCCGGGATCGCTTCTCCACTCTCGGTAATCACCGCCCCTTCGCCGGCATAGCCCTCCCCGTCAACCCGAAACCTCTCCCCTCCCGGCAGGGAGATGACCCGGACCGTCTGGCGGTTGACCGTCAGCGTTCCCGTCTTGTCGCTGGCAATGAAGGTGCAGCTCCCGAGTCCCTCGACGGCCGTCAGCTTGCGGACGATGACATGCCGCTTGGCCATGCGATTGGTGGCAATCGAGAGTGCGACGGTGATCGCCACCGGGAGCCCCTCCGGAATTGCCGAGACCGCCAACGCGACGGCGAAGAAGAAGACGTCGGAGACGGGCATTCCCCGCCAGAGAGCGACAAAGCCGAGCAGGATACAGGCACCGACCACGGCGAGGCTGATCTGCCGCGCGAAGACCTCCATGCGGAGGACGAGCGGAGGCTTGGTCGTCTCGGCCTGCGTGACCGACTGCGCAATCTTTCCCAGCTCAGTGCCGATCCCGGTGGCGACGACCACCCCGGTGGCTCGCCCCGTCATGATCGTCGATCCGGCGTACGCCAGATTGATCCGCTCACTGGTCGAGAGCGGCGCAGGGAGAGGCTCGGGCCACTTGTCGACGGCCCGTGACTCCCCTGTCAGAAGCGATTCGTCGATGCTGAGATTGTTGGTCAAGAGCAGCCGCAGATCGGCCGGAACCCGCTTCCCTGATTCGAGCAGGACGATGTCGCCTGGGACCAGATCTTCGGCGTCGATGACCCGTTCGGTCCCACCTCGCCGGACGCGTGCCATGATCTTGAGCAGCTTCTGGAGACTGGCAGCGCTCTGCTCCGCCTTCCACTCTTGGAACGTCCCCAGCCAAGCGTTGAGCAGGACGACGACCATGATGAACCCGGCGTCGGTCAAGTCGCCCATGCCGACGGCCACGCCTGCCGCGCCGATCAGGATGTAGATCAGCGGACTCTTGAACTGGTTGAGGAAGATCGAGAGAAGGCTGGGGGGCTCCTTGGCGGGAAGGCTGTTGCGGCCATATTGGTCGAGACGAACGACTGCCTCGGGCTCGCCCAACCCACCCATCTTGGAGCCAAGGCGAGCGAGCACCTCCTCCCCAGCCATGACGTGCCACTGACCCAGGGATACCGTCGTCTCGACTTCGCTTCTTTTCTTCATTCCGCTCGACTCCTTCTGCCATCACTTGAAAGGAGTTGCCTGATCAAGGACGGTCACTCGATTGCCAACGAACCCATTCTCACCTCTACGATCCTCGTAAGAAAGCGATTCCTTCCAGACCGGTCCAAGCTTGTCACAAAAGCCCGCCAGTGGGATATTTTGTCCCTCGATGGCACCTTCGATTGGGCAAATAGACCTTCCATAGGAGAACAGACCAGTAAAGTAGCAAACTGCATACCAGAGGATTACTCTTCATCCATTCCAGGGAACAGAGCTCTCTGTCTCTGAGGGGACGCTAGACAATCGGTCACTGGCCAGATCCCCCACATTGGAGCCAGTGGTTGGCAGATCGATGGAATCGGGTATGATGATTGCACAAAAGGCTAAAAAGGGGTCAAGGAAGCATGCCTGATGGGAAAGCCTTTTCCCGCCGTGAGTTCTGGCAGGATCAGGAGAGATTGTCGACCCGGGGCCTGAGTCCGTGAACGGCGGATGGCCTCGACCACAAGAAGGGGATTGAAAGGAGGAGAGGTGGAGACACACATCAAATTGGGGCGCATCTTTGGCATCGAAGTTGGCCTGCACTACACCTGGTTCCTGATCGCTCTGTTGATCGTCTTTTCATTGGCGGCGCGGTTTGAGTCGCTCCATCCGGATTGGGGGCAGGCGTTGGCCTGGGGGATGGCGGGGGTGACAGCCGTACTCTTCTTTGCATCGCTGATCGTGCATGAGCTGTCGCACGCCTTTGTCGCGCGGCAGCGGGGCTTGCCCGTCCACTCGATCACGCTCTTTGCCCTCGGCGGGGTCGCCAAGATCGAGAAGGAGGCGGAGGATCCGCAGACAGAGTTTCAAGTTGGCATCATCGGCCCGATCACGAGCGCTGTCTTGGGGCTGCTCTTCCTGGGGCTGTCGGTCCTGTCCGGCTGGCAGATTCTTGTCGAGCCGGAGACTCCGCTGGTGGCGATGTTCGTCTGGTTGGGCTACATCAATCTGCTCTTGGCCGCCTTCAACATGCTGCCTGGATTCCCGATGGATGGCGGCCGGGTCTTGCGGGCGCTGCTCTGGTGGCGCACAGGCGATCCGCTGCGGGCGACGCGGATCGCGGCAACGGTCGGGAAGGGCATCGCGCTGCTCTTCATCGTTCTCGGGATTGTCAGCTTCTTTCGAGGGATGGGGTTTGGGGGGCTGTGGATCGCCTTCATCGGCTGGTTTTTGATGATGGTGGCGCGGGCCAGTCAGGCGCAGAGTGAGGTCAACGAGCGGTTGCGCGGCGTGCGAGTCGCCGATGTCATGGCGCGGGACTGTCCCCTGGTCGATGGTCGGACCAATCTGCAGACCTTCGTCGATGAGTACCTGTTGCGGGGGCTGGGCCGCTGTAGCCTGATCGTCGAGGAGGGACGTCCGGTTGGATTGATCACCGCCCATGAGGTCAAAGCGGTGCCGCGTCCCCGCTGGCCGTTGACCCTCGTCGAAGAGGCCATGTTACCGATCGAGCGGCTGACGGTCGTCTCGCCGGAGATGCCAGTCAGCGAGGCGCTCGCGTTGCTCGCAAAGGCCAACGTCAACCAGCTGCCGGTCGTCGCGGATGGGCGGCTGGAAGGCATCCTCTCGCGCGAGCGGGTCCTCCAGTTTCTCTATGTCCGGGCCGAACTCGAAGGGTGAGCCGCGACTCCTCGCTCGTTGGGCTGGAGATTCCGGGTGGATCTGTGACTTTCCAACCATCTGTGGCATACTCGCCCCACCGACGAAGCAACCAGGACGGATCCCGATCTCTCGCCGCGAAAGGAGTGAGTAGATGGCCACGATGACCGATGCGACGCAGCTCTCCCCAGAGGTGACCGATGGGCCCGTCAGAGCCGATCTCGAAGATCCTGCTCTTGGTCCGCTCGATGTGGTGATCATCGGAGCGGGACTCTCCGGAATTGGTGCGGCGGTCCAGCTTCGACGCCACTTCCCCGCCAAGCGACTGGCCATCCTCGAGGCACGCTCGTCGATGGGTGGGACGTGGGACCTCTTCCGCTACCCCGGCATCCGCTCGGATAGCGACATGCACACCCTCGGCTACCGCTTCAAACCCTGGCGGAACCCGAAGGCGATCGCTGATGGCCCCTCGATTCGCGCTTATGTCGAAGAGACCGCCCGCGAACACGGGCTGCTTCCCCTCATCCATTTTGGCCACGCGCTCGTCCGGGCCGACTGGTCCTCTCCGGAGGCGAACTGGATCCTGACCGTCGAACACGAGGGGAGATCACGACAGCTCCGTACGCGCCACTTGATGATGTGTGCCGGGTACTACCGTTACACCGCCGGCTACACCCCCGCCTTCGAGGGGCTTGACCAATATCAGGGGCAGCTGATCCATCCCCAGCACTGGCCGGAATCGCTCGACTACCAGGGCAAGCGGATCCTCGTCATCGGCAGTGGTGCGACAGCGGTGACGCTCGTTCCAGCCCTCGCCACTCAGGCTGCGCACGTAACGATGCTCCAGCGGTCTCCGACCTACATGGCGGTGGCTCCCTCTGTCGACCGGATCGCCAATCTCCTGCGTCGATGGCTGCCTCCGCGGACTGCCTATTTTCTGAGCCGCTGGAAGAATATCCTCTTCCAGATGGCCGTCTTTCAGTTTTCGCGACGCTATCCGAAGTTGATGGCGACGCGGCTGATCGAGATGGTCCGGCAAGAGTTGGGCCAGGACTTTGACGTCACCACCCACTTCACGCCACGGTACAACCCCTGGCAGGAGCGGCTCTGCCTCGTCCCGGATAGCGACTTCTTTGCGGCGATGCGCGAGGGCAAGGTCGATATTGTTACCGATCAGATCGAGTGCTTCACGCCGACCGGCGTCCGTCTCGCCTCTGGACGCACCCTCGAAGCCGATCTGGTCGTCACGGCGACGGGGCTGCAGCTCCAGTTTGCCGGCGGCGCGACGATGACGGTCGATGGAGAACCGATCGAGACCGGCCAGCGGGTGCTTTACAAAGGGGCGATGCTCCACGGAGTCCCCAATCTGGTCACCGTCTTCGGCTACACCAACGCCTCGTGGACCTTGCGGGCCGACCTCCTCTCCGACTACTTCTGCCGCCTGATTCGGCATATGGACAGGCACGGCTATGTCGAGGCGCGCCCTGCCGGCCCAGCCCCGGAGATGGCGCTCCGACCCGCCGTCAACCTCCAGTCCGGCTACTTCCGGCGCTCCGATCACCTCATTCCGCGTGAGGGCGACCGCGGTCCCTGGACCAATCCGCAGAACTACCTTCGGGACCTGATCCGTTTTCGCTTCTCCCCCATCGCGGACGGAGTCCTCTCCTTTCGACCGCACTGATCGTCTTCCCCTCTTGGGCCCCTCTTGGGCCCCTCTTGGG
>JBMOHS010000128.1:0-11583 GCA_049317725.1 Blastocatellia bacterium | reverse complement strand
CCGGAACGGGGTCAACATCTCCGAGCCTACTGCAATGATCTCCGCTTTGAGCAAGGTCCCTCCATTCTGTCTGTGATCCCCCACTCCCCTCGCTCAGCAGAAGAGCCAGAGGAGGAAGGAGAGGCCAACGGCGGCATAGATCCCCGCGAGGACATCGTCCATCATCACCCCGAACCCGCCAGCGAGGTGCTGGAGCTGATCGATCGGATAGGGCTTGAAGATGTCGGCTAACCGGAAGAGTACGAACCCGGGAATCAGCCACCAGAGCCAACGTGAGCCGAGCGGTCCGAGAAAGACGGGCAGGAAGACGAACGAGATCATCTGCCCGGCGACCTCGTCGATGACGACTTGCCCGGGATCTTTCTTGCCGAAGATCCGTTCCGCCCTGTCTCCGGCCCAGATCCCCAGGGCCGTCACCACCAGGCAGCCCAGCAGCAGCGCGTTCTGAAGGGCGAGCGGGTCCGCTGGAATGCGCTGGATCAGCACGTAGACCAGGAGCAGGCCGACGAGTGAGCCCCAGGTGCCAGGGCCAAGCGGGATCATGCCCGCGCCTCCTGCTGTCGCGAGGAACCAGGCCGTCCAATCGAGCGGGCCGGAGAGGCGCAGCTCAGCGCCCCGCTTGGCTCGGCTCTCGGCGATCTTGCGTCGGATCATGCGCCCCCCTCTCAGATGACGCGGGCAATCAGGTCGTAATCGTGCGCGGCCTCGATCTCAATCTCGAGGAGGCGGCCCGGGACGGGCTCGAAGCCTTCCGGGAGGTCGTTGATCAGGACGTGGCCATCGACCTCGGGTGCCTGCGATTCGAGCCGGGCTTGCAGCAGCAGGTCGCTCTCCTCGGAGATGCCGTCGAGGATGGCCCGGCGACGCTCCCCGATCAAGGCCTTGTGCTTCCGTTTCGAGATCCGCGCCTGCTCGCGCATCAGCTTCGTCCGCCGCGAGCGCATCACCGAGGCCGGGACCTTGCCGTCGAGCTCAAACCCGTGGGTCCCCTCTTCGTCGGAGTAGGTGAAGACGCCCAAGCGGTCGAACTCGACCGCCTGGACAAAGGCGAGCAGCTCGGCAAAGTCCTCCTCGGTCTCTCCTGGAAAGCCAACGAGGAGGGTCGTGCGGAGGGCGATCCCGGGGACCATCGTCCGCGCCCGATCGAGCAGCTTCTCGAGCAGCGCCCGATTGCCGCCCCGCCGCATCCGCTTGAGGACGGCCCCGCTGGCGTGCTGCAACGGCATATCGAGATACTTGCAGATCTTCGGCTCCTCGGCCATGACGCGCAGCGTCGCGTCACGCAGCGAGTTGGGGTAGGTGTACATGATCCGGATCCATTCGATCCCCTCGACCAGCACCAAGGCGCGCAACAGGTCGGCCAAGCCATCCTTGAGGCCAAGGTCGAGGCCATACTGCGTCGAGTCCTGCGAGATGAGGACCAGCTCGCGCACGCCCTGGGCGGCCAGTTGCTCGGCCTCGCGGACGATCGAGCCGACCCGTCGTGAGCGGTACTTGCCGCGCATCTGTGGAATCGCGCAGAACCCGCAGGTGTGGTCACAGCCCTCGGCGATCTTGAGGTAGGCGTAATGGCGCGGTGTCGTCTGCAGACGGGGCGTCGTCTCATCGTAGAGGTAGGTTGGCAGGCCGCGTGTCATCCAGGCGTTCGAGGCGACCCAGGCAGCATCAGCAGCGGCGACGGCGGCCGGATCGACCGCCGCGACGATCTTCTCCAACTCGCTCGTCCCGAGCACGGCGTCGATCTCTGGGAGCTGCTGCAGCAAGTCCTGCCGGTAGCGTTCGACGAGGCACCCTGCCACGACCAGCCGCTTGAGGCGCGCCGTCTCCTTCAGTTCGGCCATCTCGAGGATCGTCTGGATCGACTCCTCCTTGGCCGACTGGATGAAGCCGCAGGTGTTGATCACCAGGACGTCGGCCTCCTCCCGCTCGGTCGTCAACTGGTAGCCGTGCGTCTGGAGCTGCCCCATCATCACTTCACTGTCGACGAGGTTCTTCGGGCACCCGAGACTGACAAACCCGATCTTCTCGACCCTCTCCTGATCTGTCTTTCCTTCTTGCTTCTCACCCATCTTGACACCCATCTTCCCGTCATTCTCCCGACTGGTAGCGCTCTCTTGAAGGAGGTTTCACGCCCGCTGGAGCCCGGCAAACTTCTCGATCAGCTTCTTTTGACCATACCCGGGGAAGTTGATGGTCAGCTTGGCCATCTCCCCATCACCTTCGCGACGGATGATCAGCCCTACGCCGTACTTGGGATGGCGGACGCGCGTTCCGACAGCAAGTCCGACGGCCCCCTCCCCCTCCTTCGGCTTGGCGGTCGCGGCTGGCTTGGCGGAGGGAGCCGGCACGTCGACCTCCTTGCCCTGGCGCGCGAAGAAGGCGCGGACCCCGTCGACCGAATTGTAGGTCGTCCCGTCAAACTTCTTCTCCCGCGGCTGTTCACGGGAAGGGGAGGGGTTGCGCAGGGCCTCGACCGCGCGACGGTTCTCCCGCGTCGCCGGCTGGCGTGACCAGCTCAGCCAACTGCGCCCCGGAGAGAGGTCCTCGATCAGCTCGAGCGGAAATTCGTTGAGGAAGCGCGAGGGCTCGGCAGGGAGCGTCTCCCCGTAGACGCGCCGCTGCGCGGCGTGGCTCAAGTAGAGGTGGCGCTCGGCCCGGGTGATGGCCACGTAGCAGAGCCGTCGCTCCTCTTCGAGGGCGGCCCGGTCGTCGTTCGAGCGGGCGTGCGGAAAGAGGTTCTCCTCCATTCCGGCGATGAAGACGACCGGGAACTCGAGCCCCTTCGCCGCGTGCATCGTCATCAGCGTCACCGGCGCCTCCGCTTCGTACTGGTCCGTATCGGAGACGAGCGCCGCGTGATCAAGGAAGTCACGGAGCGTCTCGCCCCGCTGCTCCGATTCGACCGCCGCGTTGACCAACTCCTCGAGGTTGAGCAGCCGTGCCTCAGCCTCCTCGCTCGTCTCCTGGCGGAGCATCCGATCGTAGCCCGAATCGAGGATCGCCGCCTTGACCACCTCGCTGAGTGGCACCGCCGGGTCGGCTGCTTGCCGGACGAGCGAGGCGATCAGGTCGCGGAAGAGGCGCAGTGCCTGCACGGCTCGCGCCGCCATCTCCGGCTGCTCAACGATCTGCCCGATCGCTTGCCAGAGCGTTGCTCCCGTCTGTCGCGCTTGCCGCTCGACCTCTTCGAGCGTTGTCTTGCCGATGCCGCGCGCCGGGACGTTGATCACCCGTTGCAGGGCAATCCCATCCGCCGGGTTGAGCGCCAATTTGAGGTAGGCGATGATGTCCTTGATCTCTGCCCGCTCGTAGAAGCTGAAGCCCCCCACCAGGTTGTAGCGCAGGTTCGCCCGCCGGCACGCCTCCTCGAAGAGACGCGATTGCGCGTTGGTCCGGTAGAGCACCGCCGCCCGCGTTTCCGGACTTCGCCGGAGGTGCTCACCGATTCGGGCGACGACCCAGCGCGACTCCTCCTCGCCGTCCTGGAGCTGCGCGTAGCCAATCTTCTCGCCCTCCTGCTGGTTCGCCCGCAGGACCTTATCGAAGCGCTCCGTGTTGTTGGCGATCACCCGGTTGGCGGCGAGGAGGATCCGTGCCGTCGAGCGATAGTTCTCTTCCAGCTTGATCGTTCGCCCCCCGGGAAAGTCCTTCTCAAATCCGAGGATGATCTGAAAGTCCGAGCCGCGCCAGCCATAGATCGACTGTGATTCGTCCCCGACGACGCAGAGGCTGCGCCCGCGCCAGAACTCCTCCGGCCGTCGCCCCGGCCGCAGGGCTTGGTCCCCCTCGACCAGCAGGCGCGTCAAGGCATACTGAATCCCGTTCGTGTCCTGGAACTCGTCGACCATGATGTGCCGGAACCGCTCGTGCCAGCGCCGCCGAACGTCTTCGGAGTGGCGCAAGAGCTGCACCGCGAGGATCAGCAGGTCGTCGAAGTCGAGCGCATTCGAGGCCTGCAAGCGTTGCTCGTAGATCGTGTAGACGCGCCCCAGCTCTTGGCGCCGCGAAGCCCCATAATCGGCCTGTGCCAGGTAGGCCTCCGGGCTCTGGCCGCGATTCTTCGCCGCACTGATCGCCCCTTGCGCCAAGCGCGGCGTGATCTGCTTGTCGTCAAATCCACAGTCGCGGATGCATTGCCGCAGCAGTCGCTGCTGCTCGTCTGCATCGTAGATGGTGAAGCTGGTCGTGTAGCCGCGCTCCAGCTTCTGGATCTCGCGCCGCAGCAGCCGCACGCAGAGCGAGTGGAAGGTCGCGATCAGCGGCGAGCTGCTCCGCGGCGCACTGCCCAGCAGCTTCTCGACCCGCTCCTTCATCTCCGCCGCCGCCTTGTTGGTGAAGGTCACTGCCAGAATCTGCTCCGGTCGCACCCCCGCCCGCTCGATCAGGTGGACGATCCGCGTCGTGATCACCCGCGTCTTGCCACTGCCCGCCCCCGCCAGAATCAAGACCGGCCCCTCGACCGTCTCGACCGCCTCCCGTTGCGCCGGGTTCAGGTCGGCCAACCGGTCCACTGGGGCCGCACTGGCCGCCAACGCCTGCAGTTTCTCGAAAAGTGGATGGTTCATGCCCCGTCCTGTGCCCACTTAAAAAAAGAGACTGGAAGCCAAGTCCTCGTGTCCTCTGGTGGACCCGGCTTCCAGCGGTAGATTCCAACGATCGTTCCCGCCCGCCGCCTACTCGGCGAGCAGCAATCGCGCGATCGTCTGCTTCTGCATGTTCGAGGTTCCCTCGTAGATCTGCCCGATCTTGCAGTCGCGATAGTACTTCTCGACGGGATAGTCCCGCACGTACCCATAGCCGCCGTAGAGATTGACGGCGAGCGAGGCGACCTGTTCGGCGACCTGCGAGGAGTGGAGCTTGGCCATCGCCGCCTCCTTGATGAAGGGCTGCCCGGCGTCCTTCAGTCGCGCCGCGTTGTAGACCATCAGGCGCGCCGATTCGACGAGGACGGCCATCTCGGCCAACTGGAACTGCACGCCTTGGAACTCCGCGATCGCCTGCCCGAACTGCTTCCGCTCCTTGATGTAGCCGCGCGTCGCCTCGAACGCTCCCTGTGCCAAGCCGACCATCTGGGCCCCGATTCCGATGCGCCCCTCGTTGAGCGTCTCGATGGCGATCTTGTAGCCCTTGCCGATCTCGCCGAGCACGTTCGCTTTCGGGACAACGCAGTTGTCGAAGAGCAGCTCGGTCGTCGAGGAGGCGCGGATCCCCAGCTTGTCCTCCTTCTTCCCGACGGCGAAGCCGGGAAAGTCCCGCTCGACGACGAAGGCGGTGATCCCGCGATACCCCTTGCTCGGATCGACGTTGGCGAAGACCAGGAAGATCCCGGCCTCGTTCCCGTTGGTGATCCACATCTTGCGCCCATTGATCACGTAGTGATCGTCCTTCTCCTCCGCTCGCGTCTGGAGGGCGAAGGCGTCCGAGCCCGAGCCGGCCTCACTCAGGCAGTAGGCCCCGATCGTCTCCGTGCAGAGGCGCGGCAGGTACCGCTGGCGCAGCTCTTCGCTGGCGTAGTTGAGAAAGGCGTTGATCACCAGCGTGTTGTTGACGTCGACGCAGACGCTCACCGAGGCATCGACCCGCGCCAACTCCTCGATCGCCAGACAGGCCATGAAGAAGCTCCCACCCGAGCCGCCGTAGGCCTCGCTCGGCTCGATGCCCATCAGGCCCAGCTCGAAGCACTTCGTCAGAATCTCTGGCCGGATCTTCTGCTGTTCGTCCATCTGCCGGACGTAGGGTTTGATCTCCGCTTCGGCAAACTCCCGCACGCTCCGTGCGAAGAGCTCTTCCTCTTCCGACAGGACTGTCCAGGGATGCCCGGACTCATTCGCTGCTGCCGCCTTGGTCATGCCTCGTTCCTCCCCGTTCGATTCCTCACCGGTCTCTGACGATCGTTCAGCCGCTGGCTCGTCTGTCTCTCCTGTACGCCAAAGGCTTCTCTTTCTATGTATCTAAGATAAGACAAGTTTTTCATTCTACCCGACCCCTCGACCTTTTCCAACGATCTCTCCCGGGGTATACTCCATCCGGCAGTTGAATATGAAGTCTCTTCTCCGCTCCCGCCTGACAGCCATCTGCTGTCGACTCGAGGTGAGAGGCAGATCGGGGCAGGCAGGCTGACGCTCGACGGTTCATCCCTGCCTCCAAACACCAATCGATCAGATTACTCATTTCAATTCCGCAATTTCCAGCTCCCTTTCTTCACCCAAAACAGAACTTTCCTACATTTAGAGGTTGGTCTATGTCAGTCAAAACATCAAAGTTTCTCTTCGTCCTGGCCGCTGGTCTCTCCTTTCTCCTGTCGATCTATCTCTGGTTTGTCGTCGGCAGTAAGGAACAGGGAATTTACGTCGGGCTGTGGGTTCCATCCATCCTCGCATTGGGTACCCTGATTACCCAGAAGCACAAGGAGTAGTCACGTGTCAGATTCAGTACTTTTTATTTTTGGCGCGGTCATCTCGATTATTTGGGGGATCGCGTCCATCGGACCGTTTCTCTATCTGGCATCGAAGGCAGAGGCGAGCTGGATGAAGACCAAGAAAGAAGAGAGAGAAGAGAAAGCTCGCCAGTAAGGAATGGATCTGTCTGTCCGCCTCGGCCGCTGCGGCAAGGGCGATGTCCGATCAACCCTTGATGAAAGGAGCGAGCCTTTCATCGCCAGATCATCAAGTCAACCATGTCAAGCTGTGGCCTGGCGTTGATTCTGTGCTATGGTTACGTGGCAAAAAACCTCGATTCACGATACAGGTAGTCCGTTTTCCCGGCCATTGAACGGTCAGGCGAGTGGCTACAGTTCAACTCAAGAGGCTCCTGGCAGGCATCAGAGCCAGTTTGGATCTGGGCCGCCGCGGGGCACTGCCAGAGAGTCCCCTTGAGGATCTTGGTGAGTCATTGGGAGAAGAACCGGTGCTCGAAACGTGGGAGCGCCAGCCACCAGATTCCCTCTCTCGCGCCGTCCGCGAGCAGCAGCCCCGGCGTCGGGTCAGAGGGACCAAAGGAGAACTGGATGATGATCAGCAGACGAGACTTTGCGCGCAACACCGCCCTCGGCCTGACGGCGGCGGCCCTGCCGACGTCCTGGGGAGCCGGCGCGATGGATGCCCCCGGACAGCCGCGGGCGGGAGGCCTCAAGAAGGGCGTCCTCATCTCGATGCTGCCGAAGCAGCTCAGTTACTACGACCGCTTCCAGCTGGCCCGTGAGGTGGGCTTTGAAGGGGTCGAGATGCAGACCGTCGCCGACCCGAAGGAGGCCGAGACGATCCGCGAGGCCTCGGTCAAGGCAGGTCTGCCGATCCACTCGGTGATGAACTCCGACCACTGGCGTTTCCCGCTCTCCGATCCGGATCCGGAGGTCGTCCGCAAGTGCGTCGCCGGGATGGAGACCTCGCTCCGCAACGCCAAGCTCTGGGGCGCCGACACCGTCCTCCTCGTTCCGGCCGTCGTCACCCCGAAGACGACCATCCCGCAGGCGTGGCAGCGCTCGCAGGCCGAAATCCGCAAGATGATCCCCCTCGCCAAGGAGCTCGGCGTCATCATCGGCGTCGAGGAGGTCTGGAATAAATTTCTCCTCACCCCCTATGAGCATGCCCGGTACGTCGATGAACTGAAGAGCCCCTGGGTCAACGCCTACTTCGACGTCGGCAATATCGTGATGTATGGCTATCCGCAGGAGTGGATCCGGGTGCTCGGCAAGCGCATCGGCAAGATTCACCTCAAGGACTTCAAGACGGACAACCGCCAGTTCGTCCCGCTCCGTGAGGGCAGCATCGACTGGCCCGAGGTGCGACGGGCCATCGGCGAGATCGGGTTCCAGGGCTACTTGACGGTCGAGCTCCCAGGGGGCGACGAGGCCTACCTCCGCGAGGTCAGCCGCCGCGTCGACCAGATCCTTGCTGGGGAGTAGCTCCTCTCCGCCAGCAGCACGCGGTGCGCGGAGACCGGGCGACTCCCCGGTTCACTTGCGGAGTCGCTCGATCTCCCGCACCAAGTCGTTGAAGAGCTCCCCTGGCTCACTGCCAATGCCGACCAACCGGTAGGCGACCTTGCCCGCGCGGTCAAGGATGACAATCGTCGGAATCGCCGTCAGCTCGAAGGCCCGGTACGTGGCCATCTTCGGGTCGCGCAGGACGGTCAGGCGCACGTTCTCGCGCCGCATCCATTCGCGCAGTTCCTCGTTCGACGCCGCGTGGCGAGCTCCCGGCTGGTCACTGTTGATGCTGACCCAGAAGACGGCGACCTCGCGGGAGTCGTAGCGGCTCGCCACCCGTTGCAGGGCCGTCAGCTCTCGCGTCAGGTGCGGAACCCACGTCCCCCCGAACGAGAGCACCACCACCTTTCCCTCCAGCTCGGCTAAGGGGACCGGCTTGCCGTCGAGCGTGCGCAGCGGCTCTTCTTGCCACCCGGTCGCCTCGACCTGCCTCCCCGCTCCCAGGACGATTCCCAGGGCCAGACCCAGTAGCCCTGCCGCGAGCCCCTGCCAGTGCCCCCGGCTCCTCCTCTGTTCCCTGCGCTCGATCACGGCCGCCTCCTTCTGCGCCCCACCGCCCACCTCAGGTGAGGGCGTCATAGATCTGGACGCGCGACCAGAGCGGCGCGCATTCGATCCGGAACTGGTCGTGGACCGGGTCGACCTGATAGGCATCGTGCCCGGCCATATCATCGAAGATCGTCAGCAGCATGCAACTGTAACTCCGGTCGATCACCGGGCGGTCTGTCTCCGCCGGCGTCCCGACGTGCCCGATGCGCACGCTCGGAATCGTCGTCAGCGCTCGCACCCGGGTCCAGAAATGCGCCGTCTCCTCTTCTGTCAGGTCGGGCCGCAACCAAAAATATACGGAATGGATCAACATGGGGAATGCCTTTCTCTGATTCTTTGGGGAAGGGAAGCGCCCCTTCCCTGGGTTGTCGATCTTATGAGGGATGGTGGGTGGGGAAGCTCTCCGGATCCTCGATGACGCGCCGGCCGACGACACGGTAGGCGCCGCGCAGGACGAGGGCGACCGCCTCTGGGTAGATCCGGTGCTCTTCGGCGAGGATCCGCGCCGAGAGCGTCTCCACGCTGTCCCCATCCCGCACCGGCACCACCGCCTGTCGCAGGATCGGGCCGTGGTCCAGCTCCTCGTCGACCAGGTGGACCGTGCAGCCGGTTGCCTTGACGCCATACTCGAGCGCTTGCCGCTGCGCCTCCAATCCCGGAAATGCCGGCAGCAGCGATGGGTGGATGTTGAGAACTTGCCCCTCGTAGTGGCGAATGAACCACGGCGAGAGGAGCCGCATGTACCCGGCAAGGCAGATCAGGTCGACCCCGTGGTCGTCGAGCGCCGCCGCCATGGCCCGGTCATGCTCCTCGCGGGTCGATCCCTGGTGGTCCCGGACAAAGGTCGCGATGCCCCGCTCCCGCGCCCGCTCGAGCCCCGCGGCCTCCGGGCGGTTGCTGATCACCAGCGCCAGCGTCGCAGCCGGAATCGTTCCGTTGTCCACCGCCTCCGCCAACGCCACCATGTTCGAGCCGCGCCCCGAGAGCAGAATCCCGATCCGCTTCATACCCATCGGACCTTTCCTGTCCCGTCGACCACCTCTCCGATCCGGTAGTGGGCCTCGCCCGCCTGGGTCAGCCCCTCCTCGACGAGGGCCGCATGCTCCCGCGCCGCGATGATGACCATCCCGACGCCCAGATTAAACGTCCGACGCATCTCCTCCAACGGCACGTTCCCGATCTTCCGCAGCAGCGAGAAGACCGGCAAGACCGGCCAGCTCCCATCCTCGATCGCCAGATCGACATTGCCCGGCAGGATCCGCGGCACGTTGTCGGTCAAGCCTCCCCCGGTGATGTGGGCCAGCCCCTTGATCACGCCGTCGTGAGCCAGCAGCCGGTCGAGCGCCGGCAGGTAGTTGCGGTGCGGCTTGAGCAGCTCTTCCGCAACCGTGCCGCCCAGCTCGGCGACGTGGGTGTCGATCTGGTATCCGGCAACATCCAGCAGCAGCTTGCGTGCCAAGCTGTAGCCGTTGGTGTGCAGCCCGAGCGAGGGCAGCGCGATCGCCACGTCCCCTGCCGTGATCCGCTTCCCGTCGATGATCTTTGCCCGGTCGACCACCCCGACGATGAAGCCGGCGATGTCATACTCCCCGTCGGCGTAGAACTCGGGCATCTCCGCCGTCTCTCCCCCCAGCAGCGCACAGCCCCCCTCGACGCACCCGCGCGTCATCCCGGAGATCACCTGCTCGATGATCTCCGGATCGAGCCGTCCCGTGGCAATGTAGTCGAGAAAGAAGAGCGGCCGCGCCCCCTGCACCAGGATGTCGTCGATGCAGTGCGCGACCAAGTCGTACCCAACCGTGTTGTGGATCCCGCTGGCAAAGGCGATCTTCAACTTCGTCCCGACCCCGTCGCAACTCGCGACCAGCACCGGTTCCCGCATCTGCGGGAAGAGCCCCGTGAACATCCCTCCGAAACTGCCAATGTCCGAGAGGACCCGGTCGTTGAAGGTCGTCCGCGCCAGCCGCTTGATCCGCGACGTCGCCACGTCGGCCGCGTCGATGTCAACTCCCGCGTCCTTGTAGGTGATCTGCTCTCTCATCGTCTCCTCTTCCTCGTGTGCGCCCGTGAGGCTCTCGCCCTGCCAGACTCTTTCAGCGTCCCGCGCCCGCTGGCTCCTCCTCGCGTCGATCGATCGACCGCTCCCCGTCAGGGAGCTGCGTCGGGTACTGCCCGGTGTAGCACGCCGTGCAGTGACGGTTCCGCTCCGAGTCCCCAACCGCGTCGAGCAGCCCTTGCAGGCTGAGATAGCCCAGCGAGTCGGCCCCAAGGTAGTTCCGGATCGACTCGACCGACTGGTGGGCAGCGATCAGCTCCTCCCGCGTCGGAGTGTCGACCCCGTAGTAGCACGGCGCGATCGTCGGCGGACAACTGATCCGCATGTGCACCTCACGTGCCCCCGCGTCCCGCATCATCTTGACCAGCTTCTGCGAGGTCGTCCCCCGCACGATCGAATCATCGATCAACACCACCCGCTTCCCCTCGATCAGATCGCGCACCGGGTTGAGCTTGATCTTGACCCCGAAGTGGCGGATCTGCGACCGCGGCTCGATGAAGGTCCGCCCGACATAATGGTTGCGCATCAACCCGAACCGGAACTTCAACCCCGATTCCGCTGCATACCCGATCGCCGCCGCCACCCCTGAGTCTGGCACCGGCACGACGATGTCCGCTTCTGCCGGCGACTCCCGCGCGAGGTACCGCCCCAACAGATGGCGGCTCTTGTTGACGCTCCGCCCGAAGACGACCGAATCCGGCCGCGAGAAGTAGACGTGCTCAAAGACGCAGTGGGTCGTCGGTTTTGGCGCGAACGGATGCGACGAATGCACTCCATCCGCATCGACGACGACGATCTCGCCCGGCGCGACGTCCCGCACATACGTCGCCCCAATCAGGTCGAAGGCGCACGTCTCCGAGGCGAAGACCGTTGCCCCGTCCAAGGTTCCCATGCAGAGTGGCCGGAACCCGTGCGCGTCCCGCACCGCGATCAACTGCCGCGGCGTCGCGAAGAGCATCGAGAAGGCCCCCTCGTCGATCGTCAAGGCCTC
>JBMOHS010000127.1:0-11635 GCA_049317725.1 Blastocatellia bacterium | reverse complement strand
TGGCTTCGTGTCTTCGTGTGAGAAAAAACAACTGGGCCCACGCTGGGGGCGGGGGCGGGGGAAGAGGCTCACACGGAGGCACGGAGAACACCAAGAAGGAAATTGGGAATTGAACAGCTTCATGAAGCGAGCAATGTCTGAATGGAAGACATCCTTGCAAGACAGAGAGATCACCGAGAAGAAGATAGAACCCCTTGAAGTTCATTAACGCCGTGAGTAGTTACGAAAAAAGAAGGTCGATCCGTCAAAGCGTGCGCGGGAGGAAGCCCGGTCAGGAAGGGCGCGGTGGCCGCAGCGTCGTGGCGAGGAGCTCCTGGAGGATGGGTTGCCGGGGATAGCCGTGGCCCTTATGCTGGCGCAGCCCCTCGGCGGCGACGGCACCACACTCCTCTCCCCGGCGCGTCGCCCACTCCGTCATCCGCTGCAGGTACTCATCGACTCCGTGGTGGGCTCGCAGCCACTCCCGCTGGGATCGATGATGGCTCAGCAGCGTCCGCTTCTCTTCGAGAACCGCCCCGATCTCAACGTAGAACTCGGGGGCGACCCGCTCTCCCCAATGGTCTGTCCCCTCGACGGGATCGGCGTAGTAGAGGGCCGGTGTGCCCGCGGTGGCCGGGGCTGGTGCGATCTGGCGCGTGTGGTAGAGGGGCATGGCCAGCGCGAAGGTGGCGGCTCGCGTTAAGCGAACGGTCTCCTCGTGGTCGAGCATGTAGTCCACGGGAGAGTGCGTGATGACGACGTCTGGGCGAAATTGGCGCATCGCCTCGATGACGCGGCGGACGTTCTCGGGGGTGAGGATCACTTCGATGTCGAGAAGCCCCGCACAGCCGTACCAGCCTCCGAGGTAGGCAGCGGCTTCGCGGGCCTCCGCGAGGCGGATTCTCGAGATCTCCTCCTTCGTGTGGGTTGCCGAGCCACAATCGCCACTGGTCATCGTCAGGATCCCGACCGGACACCCGAGCGCTTGCAACTGAAGCAGCACTCCTCCAACCAGAATCTCCGCGTCATCCGGGTGGGCCATCGCCGCCAGTACCCGGGGCCTCTCTCCTTCCATCCGCATGCCAATCCTTCCCGTCTCTTTGTGAAACGCCAGGCAGCGCGATCTCCCGGCGTAGGCCTCAGAAAAAACTCACTATATGACGCGTTACGGCCCTGAAACAATCGCCAACGGTCGCTCTCCCTCTCCTGTGCTACACTTTTTTCGACGATACGAGGAGAGGAAAGGAGATGACGGGATGACCAGGGCGGCGACACGAATGCACCTGCACACAGAGCGGGCCCTGGCACGCAGCGCGGGGGCCCCCCTCATCCACGGAAACCAAGTCCGTGTGCTCCAGGACGCGCGAGAGAACTACCCTGCTTGGCGGGAAGCGATCCGGCACGCCCACCGCAAGATCTATTTCGAGAGCTATATTCTTCACGAAGACCGAGAGGGAGAGACCTTTGCCGAGCTTCTCGCGACCAAGGCCCGGGAAGGGGTGACCGTGCGGCTGATCTACGATTGGATGGGAGGCCTTCGCGCGACTTCCCGTCGATTCTGGAAGCGATTACGCGAAGCGGGAGTCGAGGTGCGCTGTTTCAATCCTCCGCGTTGGGACAATGGGCCATTGGGGTGGCTGGGACGGGATCACCGCAAGATGGTCGTCGTCGATGGGGAGGTCGGCTATGTCACGGGACTCTGCGTGGGGCAGATGTGGGCCGGCGATCCCGCGCACGGTGTGGAGCCCTGGCGCGATACCGGGGTCGAGGTTTGCGGGCCCGCCGTCGCCGCGATCGAGCGCTCTTTCGCCGAGATGTGGGCACTCTGCGGAACTCCCCTCTCCCCTGACGAGCTGACCGAGGTGCGGGAGATTCCGTCAGCCGGTCCGATGTCGGTTCGGGTCATCGCGAGCATGCCCAACACGGCGAGCCTCTATCGGCTGGATCAATTGATTGCCGCCGGGGCACGCGAAACGCTCTGGCTGACCGATGCCTACTTTGCTGGGACGACTCCCTATGTTCAGGCGCTGCGCGCGGCGGCGCTCGATGGGGTCGACGTGCGTCTGCTCGTCCCCCACGCGAGCGACATTCCAGGCATTCGCGCCCTCTCCCGCGCTGGCTACCGGACGCTGCTTGAAGCTGGGGTGCGGGTCTTCGAGTGGAGTGGTCCGATGCTTCACGCCAAGACCGCCGTCGCCGATGGCCGTTGGGCCCGGGTCGGCTCGACCAACCTCAACCTTGCCAGTTGGATCAGCAACTGGGAACTCGACTTGGTTGTCGAAAATTCCGATTTCGGCCAGGCAATGGAACGAATGTACCTGGAAGACCTCGAACACGCGACGGAGATCGTCCTGACACCGCGGTGGCGAACCCAGCCGCTGCGCCCCCCCTTGCGCCGCCATCTGCGCGGCCGATTGGGGGCGGAAGGGTCCAGCCGTGCCGCCGCAGGGGCCCTGCGGATCGGCCGTGTCGTGACCGCAGCGATCACCAATCGACGTGTCCTTGGCCCCGCTGAGGCCCGCATCACTGCCGTCGGCGGAGGCCTGCTCGGCCTCCTCTCGTTCATGGCGATCCTCTGGCCGGCCCTGATCGCCTGGCCGCTGGCCCTCGTCGGACTCTGGATCAGTGTCACACTCGGCTGGCGATCGATCCGGCTCTTCCGCGAAGGACGGAAGTTGTTGGAGGGCTCCCAAACAACTCCGGCGTCAAAAGAGAAGGGGGAGGGCGACGGAGACCATGCCTGACATTCGTCGGTTGCGGGTGGTGACCTACAATGTGCATAAATGCCAAGGGCTCGATCGTCGTGTTCGACCGGAGCGGATCGCCCGTGTCCTCGGAGAGATCGACGCCGACTTGATTGGCCTGCAGGAGGTCGTCTGTCACCAGGGAGAGGAAGATGAGCGGGATCAGGCCCACTTCCTCGCGCGAGCCCTGGGCCTTCACTTCCGCCTTGGCGAGAATCGCCGATTGCACGGGGCCGCCTATGGCAATGTCGTGCTCAGCCGTTACCCTCTGGTGCTTGCGCACAATCACGACATCAGCATCGCTGGCCGCGAACAGCGCGGGTGCCTGCGCGTCGATGTCGACCTTGACGGGGAGTTTCCACTCCACCTCTACAATGTTCACCTTGGGACCTCCTACTTTGAGCGGCGCCATCAAGCGCGTCGCCTGCTCGATGAGGAGATCCTCTGCAATGGCGGACATCGCGGTCCCCGTATTCTGCTCGGGGACTTCAACGAGTGGACGCGCGGGCTGACCTCCAGGCTGCTGGCTCGCCACTTTCAGAGCGCCGATCTGCGGCTCCATCTCGGACGGCGCCGGACCTATCCCGGGGTCCTCCCCTTCATTCATCTTGACCACATCTACTACGACGAAGACCTGCGGCTCCGCGAGGCTTGGCTTCACCGCAGCACGACGGCACTGATCGCTTCGGACCACCTCCCGATCGTCGCCGATTTTGAACTGGTTTGATGTCAGCAAAGAGATCAGGCCTCTGGATCTGGATTCCACCAGCACGGCCCTTTGCCCTGGCGTGCCTCGACCGCCCGTGCACGGATCTCCGCCAGTGCCGACTCGGACAGGGGCGCGCCGAAGGACTGCGCCGCCGCGAACGCCTCATCCTGCTCGTTGGGAAAACTGAGCCCGAGCAGGGCCACGTCTGGATCCAGCGTCAGCGTGTAGTGCAAACATTCCTCAACGGTCAAGCGGGGCAGTTCGTCCGCTTCCGGTGAGGGGGAGACTCCTCCCGACGAGAGCTTGCCCCGTGGGCGTTGTTGCAGCGGCTGGTTGTAGCCGATGGTGTCGCCGACTAACTTCCCGGCGCCAAACGTCTTGAAACAGACAGTGCCGACCTGCCGGGCCTTGGCGAGAGGCAGAATCTCCTCGAGATAGCGCATATCGACGAAGGGCCCCACCGGGAACATGACGACATCGCAGACCCCCGCCTCGATGGCCGTTCGCAGCACCTCTGGATGGTGGGAAGAGATCCCCCGAAAGCGCGTCTGCCCTTTGGCAACGCACTCTCCCAACTGATCGAAACCGCCGCCAAGCGCCAGAAGTCCGTCGAGGGCCACCAGGGAATTGACGGCGTGAAAAACAAAGGCATCGGTCGAGGCCATCCTCAACCGCGAAAGAGAACTGTCCACTTGGGGGGCGACCCGTGCCGCCAATTCGTCGATCTTGTCGATCACGAAGATCTTCTCACGACAATCCCGGATCGCTTCCCCAACGATCTCCTCCGAATACCCATCCTCGTACATCGGGGCCGTGTCGATCAGATTGAGCCCCGCCGCGAGTGCGCGTCGAACCGTGGCAACACAGACTTCCCGCGGCAACTGGCGATCGGCGACATCTCCAATCCCCAGCCGGGTGGCGACAAATCCAGTTCGCCCCAGGGGGCGACGCGGGAGAAAGATCTGGTCACGCTCGCTGGTCTCTTCTTTTCGCAACGCTTCTCCTTTCGACTTCTCTCCGTGAGGCGGGCTGACGCACGATCTGTGCGTCAACTTGATGGGGTCATCTCTGGACAAGCCCTTTCAAATCTTGCCAGAGCCCTCCCGGGTCGATGGACAGTGCCCCTTCGATTCCCTTATCATCAGCTGGTCTTTTTCCGGGGAGATCCCCGGGTTTCCCTCTCGTTTGAATGAAAACCAGACGAACCCGATGGACCAGACAAATCCGATGGATTGGTTTCAGAGAGAGTGTACCTTAGCCGCTCGTCCACGAGGCTTTCACTTGGTCACTGAGGAAGTCCTCGCGGCACTGCCCGAGATCCGTGAGATCGAAGTCGGGCTGCTCCATCTCTTCCTTCAACATACCTCGGCCTCCCTGGCGATCAATGAGAATGCCGACCCCGATGTTCGCGGAGATCTGGAACGCCATCTCCACCAGATGGTCCCGGAACGCGCTCCCTACTACCAGCACACTCTGGAGGGGCCAGACGACATGCCCGCGCACATCAAATCAGTCCTGATCGGCAGCGCGCTCTCCCTGCCGGTTGGAGAGGGACGGTTGCGACTCGGAACGTGGCAGGGAATCTATCTCTGCGAGCATCGCCAGCACGGCGGCCGGCGCCACTTCGTCGCTACTCTCCTCGGGAAGAAATTTCCTTCTCGATAGCGTTCCTTTTGCAGTGTACAATGTTTTTGTCGTTTGACACTCAATCGCTGACACCTGACAGAAGAGAGCCGCCGAAGAGCGGATCCTGCGTCCTGACTCGAGCCAAACATCGGCTCGACCTGGGAAGGAGCCCCTTGCATGCCCCAAACCGATCTTTCAGCCAAGCAGATCCTCATGGTCGTTGCCCCCGAGAATTTTCGCGACGAGGAGTTATTCGAGCCGCAGGCCGTTTTTGAGCGGGCCGGAGCCGTAGTGGTAGTGGCGAGCACCCGCGCGGGTATGGCCACAGGCACGCAAGGCGGGACGACCGAGGCGACCCTCTCGCTCTCCGATGTGCAAGTTGACGACTACGACGCGATCGTCGTTGTCGGCGGAAACGGGGCTCCTGCCCACCTCTGGGGGGATGAGACTCTGCATACCCTGCTGCAGAAGGCTGCGGTCGCCGGCAAGGTCCTCGGAGCGATCTGCCTCGCTGGCGTCGTTCTCGCCCGTGCCGGCCTCCTCGCCGGGCGACGAGCAACTGTTTATATGACCCGCGAGTCCCTCCTCGAATATCAGCAGGCCGGTGTTCGTGCCAGTCGCGATCCCATCGTCATCGATGGCCATTTTGTCACCGCCATTGGCCCTCACGTCGCGCGTGAGTTTGGCGAAGCGGTGGCCGTCCAACTGGCCTCCTGACCACGAGGGGCTTCCCCCTCCGTTGATCGAAATCCAAATCCCCCACCGGACGGGTGGGGCATTCCCTCTCTGTTCCATGCCGGTCTTGCCCATCGGCCGCAGGTGATTCTACCTCCGCTCTCCTCGTCTTCCCCACGAAAGCCTCTTGTTTGGAGGGGCAAATTTCTGGAACTCCTTCGTGGCTTGGAGGCAATCACAGACGAAGGAAGAAGGAAGATCGGGGAGGTCTCTTGAGAAGGCTTCTCCGGCAAGGAATCAAGCAGGGAAGGAACCCCCTCGGTATGACCGATGCGCAATGGCTGGCGGCGATTCGAGCCGGCGACGATGAGGCCTTTCTCACGTTCTATCGCCAACACCAAGGGGGGATTTATCGTTTTCTTCTGCGGATGAGCGGGGAGGAGTCGCTGGCACAGGATCTGACACAAGAGGTCTTTCTGGTCCTGTGGCGGGCGAAAGACGGTGCCGGGTTCGACGGGACACGGGGGACCCTCATCGGATATCTCTATGGGGTCGCGCGCCATCTCGTCTGGCGCAGGATGGAGCGGGAGGGGCGCTGGGTTCCGCTCTCCGAGGAGTTGGGGAGCGAGGAGCACCCCCAGCCAACGGCGGGAATAGAGGGGGCGGAGAGCCCGCTCGATCGACTGACCCGACAAGAGACGGTCGCGCGCTTGCGGCAGCTCGTCCTCGCCCTTCCAGGCCACTATCGGGAAGCCGTCGTGCTTTGCGATCTGCACGAGATGACCTATCAACAAGCTGCTGAAGTCCTCGATTGTTCCATCGGGACGGTCCGGTCGCGCCTCCACCGGGGGCGTTCTCTCCTGGCTGAACGGTGGCAGAGGGGGGATCGCGTGGAAGCCAAGCAATGGGAAGTCACCGGAGACGGTCTCAGAAGGGCAGGGAAGCCAGAATGAGCTGCCGCGAATGTCAGGAAGCGATCCTGGAAGGCCAGAAGAGTTTACAGGAGAGGATGGAGGTGGAGTCGGGCGAGGCCGTCGCCGCTCATCTGCTCGTCTGTATCCCTTGTCGTGTCTTCGCCCAACGGCAGCGCCAACTCCAGGAGGGGCTGGCTCTCCTCGCGGCGGCTGACGCCTCTCTCGAAGCCCCCAGGGAGGTTGAGGCGCGTCTCCGGTCGATGCTGGGGGCTCCCGCTCGGTCCCGTCCTCTCTTCATCACTCGGCGTTGGCGCAGTCCTGCGCTCGCGGTTGGGGCGCTCGCCGCCAGTCTTCTTTTGGTCAGTTGGCTGGGCATTCGCTGGTTCCGCCCGAGCCCAGCGCCCTCTGCTGCTCCCGAAGTGGTGACCCAACACACTCCTCCAGCAACTTTCTCGCGGGAAGAGGGGCAGCCCATGGCCTTGTCCGTTCGCGCCGGTGCACCCGTCCGACCCCAGTCGACGCCCAGGCCGGCGGCGAAGACCCCGCGGCGTCGGCCCACCCCGACGACTGCTCAGCGAGCTCCGCTCCCAACAGCGGACTTCTCGAAGCGGGCTGGCGAGCCCGTCGATCAGGTCGACGAGACCGACGAGGAGGTGCTCACAGACTTTTTCCCCCTCTATGCCGGGCAACAACTCGCTCCACTCGAGCGGGGACGACTCATCCGTACCCTCGTCCCTCGATCGCTGCTCGGCACTTTGGGCCTTCCCGTTCATCCGGATTGGGCGATTTTTCCCATCAAGGCTGAGGTGGTCGTCGGTGAGGATGGAACTGCACGGGCAGTCCGCTTCGTCCGGGAAGAGCCCTGATCCCACCTCAGCGGGTGGATTCTCGGAATCATCGTGTCAGCAAGAATGAAAGGAGATCGATTGTTTATGAGGCAGAAAGCAATGGCAAGAACGGTTCTCGTGATCGGGTTGCTCCTCGGTGGGCTCCCCGTTCCCAGGGGAGCGGCGCAAGAGGCGGAGAAGAAGCGCCAAGTGATCATTCGGAATCAGGATCACCAACAAGAGATCGTCATCGAAAAAGAGGGTGAGGAGAATGGCAAGAAGATGACCATTCTGCTGAAGCGAACCGGGGGGAAAGATCCCGTGGACACCTTCGATCTCGCCGTTCCCCACTCGGGAGGCGACGTCCTGACCGTCGTCGGTCAAGAGGGGGAGAGTCGGCTCCTCAACACCTTCGCACTGGACGAGCTCCCCTTCGAGACCCGCATTGTCAAGGGGGCGCCCTACTCCGCGATCGCCATCACCGAATTCACCCAGTCGCTGGCGGATGGGAACCGCATCCAGCGCACCACGACCACTCAGATCCACCGCGATCAGGAAGGTCGCACCCGGCGCGAACTCTCTTTGACGCCCATCGCGAGTGGTACCGTCCACTCAGACGCTGGCCAGCCAGTACAGAAGTCCGTCCGGATCTCGGACCCTGTCGCCGGGACCAGCTACCTGCTCTCCCCGGAGACACGGACGGCCGTACGCACCCCTTCTCTCTTCAACTTTGTTGAAGGGCACCCTCTCAAGGGAGCGAGCTTTGCCAAGGTCGTTGTCGGCAACCAATTGACCTACTTCTCGCAGACGGAGACAGGGCGCGAGGGAGCGGCCCCGCCCGCTCCTCCAGCGCCTCCTACCCCTCCCGCACCACCCGCACCACCCGCACCACCCGCACCACCGGTTCCTTCTGATCTGCCCTCCTCTTTTGTCTTTGAGTCCGCCCGGGCTGGAGTCTTGTTGGAGAAGGAGAAGCAGAATCTGCGGCAGGAGAGCCTGGGAACACGGACGATCGAGGGGGTCGAAGCCCGTGGGACCCGCACGGTCGAAACGATTCCGGCTGGGGAACTCGGCAATGTCTACCCGATCGAGATCATCAGTGAGCGTTGGTACTCCGACGAGTTGCAGATGGTGCTCGAGTCCCGCCATCAAGATCCGCGCTTCGGGGAGAATGTCTATCGGGTGACACAACTCTCGCGGAGCGAGCCGGATGCCGCGCTCTTCCAGATCCCGGCGGACTACACGGTCCAGTCCCCCGAGGGGCGTCGGAACATTCGGATTGAGCGAACGCGCACCCCGAGAGAGGGAAGATCCCCCCAGAACGAGCAACGCTGAGCACGGGCTCTCCCAACACCAATCAGCCCTCTCGCCGCCCTCCACCGGAGGACCGACGGGAGGGCTGGCCTATTTCGCCGATCAGATCATTCTTGTCGGAGGGAACGCCGGATGCGCGCCGGTACGCCAGTCGCCAGTGTCTCCGGTGGGATGTCCCGTGTAACGACCGATCCGGCCCCTGTTTTGGCACCCCGGCCGATACGGACCGGCGCGACGAGCATGGTGTCCGACCCGATGCTCGCGTCGTCTTCGATGATCGTCGGATTCTTGCGCTGGCCATCGTAGTTGCAGGTCACCGTGGCTGCCCCGATGTTGACGCGCTCGCCAATGGTCGCGTCGCCCAGATAGCTCAGGTGCATGGCCTTGGTATGGCGCCCGAGGGTCGACTTCTTGACCTCGACATAGTTCCCGACGACGGCCTTCGCCTCGAGCCGGGCCCCCATCCGCAGGTGTGCGTTGGGGCCGACGCGGTTGGCTCCCGCCAAGCTGCTCTCGACGATCAGGCAGCCATTGAGAATCTCGCAGTGATCGCCAATCTCGACATCGACCAAGCGAGTCCATGCGTGGATCTCGCAATGTCGACCGATGCGGGAGTCCCCTTCGATGATCACTTGTGGATGGAGAATCGTATCCTGGCCGATCTCCACTCCTTCATCAACATAAGTGGAGTCGGGATCGATGATCGTCACGCCCTCCCGCATCAGACGATCGAGCGTCTCCGCCCGTAACCGCTTCCCCATCGCCGCCAGCTCCACCCGGTTGTTGATCCCTTCCAGTTCGTGTGGGTTCCCGTGGCGGATGGTTCCGATGGAGTGCCCGGCTGCCAGCAGGTGGACCGGCACATCGGTCAGGTAGTACTCCCCTTGCGCGTTTTGTGGAGAGAGCTGGTCGAGGGCGGGCAGCAGCGAGGCAATCTCGAAGCAGTAGAATCCAGGGTTGATCTCGGTGATGGCCCGTTCCTCCGGGCTACAGTCGCGCTCCTCGACGATCCGCTGGAACGCGCCGTTCGTGTCCCGCACGATCCGTCCATACGCCGGAGGGTGGTCGAGTTGAATGGTCAGGAAGGTCGCGGCGTGTCGGTGGCGCCGCTGTTCCTCGACCAAGCCGAGGAGCGTTTCGGCACGGACCAGCGGCGTATCCCCATAGAGCACGATGACGTCCCCTTCGGCTTCGCGCAGCGCCTCCTTCGCACAGCGCACGGCGTGTCCTGTTCCGCGTTGCTCAGCTTGATAGATAAAGACCAGGCGCTCCGCCAGAGCAGGTGAGAGGGCCGCCCGGGCGGCGGCCTTGACCGCTTCCTGCTGATGTCCGACGACAACGAAGATCCGCGCCGGGTCGAGACGCGCCGCCGTGCGCAGGAGGTGCGCAATCAGTGGCCGACTGCCCAGCCGATGCAGGACCTTTGCCTGCCCACTCTTCATACGGGTTCCCAGCCCGGCGGCCAGGATCAGGAGATTGATCGGTTGATTTGACAAAGTCACCTCACACGTCTCTTGCGTCAGATTTCTCTCCCCCTCTCCTGAAAAGCATCCGGGAAGGGGATCTATGAAAGGCGGGATTATATGGTCTGTTCCGTCTGATCGGAACAGATTTCGAGCAGGGCTTCCCGGAGACGGTCCGGATCGTGCCGCACAAAGCCCTCCTCCGAGGCGAGGGGAAGCCGGTGAAAGCGGAGATCACGCAGATCGGTCGGAACTTCTTCCGGAGGAGGAATGGCCACGGCTCGTTCGGCTGCGTAGCGATCCCGCATCGAGGACGAGATCGGCGCGCAATTGAAGAGGGCATCGTCGATCCGGCCTCCTTGCAGATAGCCGAGGAGAGTCCGCACGTGATCGGTCGCCGACATCCCGTCGGTCTCGTCCTGTTCGGTCATGGCGTTGCAGATGTAGATCTTCCGGGCGGGGCTCGCGGCAATTGCCTCGGCAATCCCGGGAACGACGAGATTGGTAATGACGCTCGTGAAGAGGGAACCGGGACCGAGGGTAATCAGATCAGCGGTTCGAATCGCCTCCAGCGCAGCCGGAAGCGGCTCGGCATTTGGCGGCAACAACCCAAGGTCCTTGATCGGTCCTTGGTGGGACTTGATGGCGATCTGGCCAATTACCCATTGCTCTCCAATCCGGGCATGCAGCTCGACTGGCGAGAGGGTCGATGGCAGGACCCTTGCTTCCACACCCAGAAGGGATCGTGCCGCTTCGATCCCTGCCAGAAAGTCTCCCCCCTCCATCTGACTCAAGGCGAGCAGCATGAGATTACCCAGTGCGTGGCCTCCCAGCCCTCCCTCACCTGGAAAGCGGTGGTCGAAGAGCGCCGTCAGGGGATCTCCTGCTGCGGCCAGCGCCACCAGACAGTTCCGGATGTCACCCGGTGGGAGAACTCCAAACTCGGCCCGGACCCGGCCCGAACTGCGCCCATCGTCCGTCACCGCGACAATGGCCGTTACTTCAAATCTGGAGGTCGTGCCAGCCCTGCCTCGACCAATCCCGCGCAGCAGCGTCGAGAGCCCGGTCCCCCCTCCAATCGCGGCGACTCGCACTGGGCGTGTCGGCCGGTCCTGAAGTGGATTCTCTCCCGAATGATTGGTTGGCCTCTTCTCCTTCATCCTTTCTTCTCGTTTCGCTGATGCAGGTTGTCTGCGGGTGACGGTCGGTGTGGGCAGGATGGGGTATTGACGCACGAGGGGGCCAGCCGCAGTCGCTCGACCGGCTCTCCCCCGATCAAGTGGCGCTCGATGATCTCTGGAATATCCTCTGCCGTGACCTTTCCATACCAGACCCCTTCCGGATAGACGACGACGGTCGGACCGTGCTCGCACTGGTCGAGGCA
>JBMOHS010000126.1:0-11843 GCA_049317725.1 Blastocatellia bacterium | reverse complement strand
TATGCGGCGCCCCGTTGGGGCGCTAATGCCCCCTTTTTGGCACGAAATGTCCAAACTCCAGATGCGGGCCGGAGGCCCGCGCACCCAGGACCCAAGCCGGCGGCGGGAGATCTGTCGGGGCAACCCGGGTGATTGCCCCTGCTCCCTCGAACGAGACAGAGGGAAGGGGGGGCTCGAAAGGTGTGGAGGGAGACTGTATACTACCCCTCGTTGGTGAGAGTGGCCGGGAGCGGCATCTGAGAGAGTGACTGGGCAGGGATCGGCGGAGAGGGAGCGCTATGGGAAGCATCATCGGGAGCGGAGAGAAGGGACGGTGGGGCAGGGGACGCAGGCGAGTGGTCGCTGGCGGGATGATCTTGATGCTGGGGGTGGCTGGGTCGATCGAGCAGGGCCGGGCCTTCCAGGACCCAGCGCTGCCGCCGCCGCCGCGCCCCAAGCTGGGAGCGCCGCAAGACCCGACTCCGCCACCCGCCCCCTCCGCTCCCGCTTCACCGGCGACCGAGCGGGAGCGCCGCGGGGCGCGCCGTCAGGGGGCGCAAGCCGATGACCAGAACCTCGACCGGGACAATACGATCAAGCTCGAGACAGACCTTGTCGTTCTCGACGTCTCGGTCGTCGATCAGACCAACAACCCGGTCTTCGATCTGCGCAAGGAGGACTTCCTCGTCTTCGAGGACAAGATCCAGCAGTCGATCGAGACGGTCAGTCGCGCGGAGGTGCCGATCAGCCTCGGTCTGGTCATCGACACCTCGGGGAGCATGCGCTCGAAGCTGCAGACGGTCACCGACGCCGCGCTGAGCCTCGTCAAGCAGATGCGCGAGGACGACGAGGCCTTTGTCGCACAGTTCAAGGGGGAACCGGAGCTGCTCAAGGAGTTCACCACCGATCGCGTCGAGATCGAGGACGCCATCGGCGAGATGTTCACCAGCGGGGGAACGGCGCTGCTCGACGCCATGATTGCGACGGCGGACTATGCGCAGGAGAAGGGGCGCCACCGGCGCAAGGCCCTCATCGTCATCTCCGACGGTCTCGATCAGAACAGCTCCCTCAAGGAGCGCGAGGTCCTCGCCGCCATTCAGGAGAACGAGGTCCAGCTCTATTTTGTCGGCTTCATCGACGAGGAGGACGACACCCGCAGCTTCTTCGGGAAGTCCCCGGCAAAGAAGGCCCGCGAGCTGCTGACCCGGCTCGCCGATGACTCCGGGGGGCGTGCCTTCTTCCCGGCGGAGCTGAGCGAGATGCCGGCCGTCGCCGCCCAGATCGCCCGCGACCTCCGCACCCAGTACCTCGTCAGCTACTATCCGACCAATGAGCGGCGCGACGGATCGTTTCGCGCGGTCAAGGTCACCGTCAATCCTACCCAGCCGACCGTCAACCGCAAGCTGATCGCGAGGACCCGTCAGGGCTACTATGCGCGCTCGGCTTCCGGTGCCCCTGGCACTCCTGCCACCACCCGTCGGACCTCCCCCCTCCAGTAAGACAGAGATCAAAAGAGTAGAGGGGAGGAGAGCGCTGATTTGCCCTCTCTTCCCCTCCCGATGGGACAGCTTCCCGCCTGCCTTCGCTACGGTCGATCCTTGAACTTCTCGTAGAGGCGACTGTGCTTGTTGGAGAGGTCCGTCGGGCGACCCTGGATGAACATGTGCTTGATCCGGGTGCGGAATTCGAGGAGATCTCCATCGGTGACGACGATCGTCGCCAGCTTGCCCACCTCGAGCGAACCGAGCTGCTGGTCGACCCCAAAGATCTGGGCAGGGTAGAGCGTGGTCGCCTTGAGCGCCTCCTCCTTGGGGAGCCCAAAGGCGGAGGCCATCCCGGCGTGGTAGGGCAGCAGGCGCGCATCAGAAGCCCCCCCCGTCGAGAAGCAGATCTTGACGCCGGCTTCGTGGAGGGCGGCGGCGCGGGCGAAGGGCTCGTCGTAGGGCGAGTCATCGCTGTCTGGCAGGGAGAGGACGCTCGGGAGGACGACCGGGACCTGCTTCTCCTTGAGCATCTTGGCGTGACGGATCGCCTCTTCGCCGCCATTGATGATCAACTTGAGCTTGAACTTCTCGGCAAGATCGAGAGCTCCCTTGATCTCGCTCGCGCTGTTGGCGGAGACGATCACCGGGACCTTGCCTTCCAGAACCGGAATCATCGCCTCAAGGCCAAGGTCGACCGGGCGCGCCGGCAGGGAGCGGTCGGCCGCGGCGGCGGCACGGGCTTGGCGGTAGGCCTGGGCGTCCTCGATCTTCGTGCGGAGGGACTCGACTTGGCGATCCCGCGCTTGGCGTTGCTGATCGGTCGGGGCAGAGAACCCGCCGCCCCCGAAGCCACCACCCCCACGAAATCCCAGCCGGGGATAGTTGATGTGCATCGCGGCCGGCGAGGCGACCTTCATCTCCTCCGGCGTCCAGCCGTCGAGGTGGATGACGGCGCACTGCCCAGCGATCAGTCCGCCGAGGGGGCAGGTCACTGTCGTCGTCACGCCATTCATCCGGGCGACCGGAATCAGCTCGCTGTGCGGATTGACGGCGGTAAGGGCCTTGGCGTTGGCGTTGAAGTCGCCGATCTCGGTGGTGTCGACGGTCGCGCTGACCGCACCCACCTCGGTCAGCCCGAGGACGGTCAGGGCGTTGATCATTCCAGGATAGACCGAGAGGCCCGTTCCATCGATGACGCGGGCACCCCGTGGAATCGTTACCGAGGTCCCGAGGGCGGCAATCTTGCCGTCCTGGATGACGAGGGTGCCCCGCTCGATCGGGGCCCCCGAGACGGTCACCAGCCGCGCGTTGCGGATGGCAATGGCACTGCCGGAGGAGGTCGATTGACCCATCGCTGTTCCGACCAGCACCAGGCAGCAAGAGACAAGATTCAGTAATCGCATTGTGCGCATGCCATTCTCTCCATCAAACTTTGTCCAACAAGGGCCGGCCCAGTGTTGCCTGGTGTTGCCTAGTGTTGGTGGTCCTGGTGTGGGTGGCCGTGAAGGTGCTCGTCGAGATCCTCGCTGAGCGTCGGAAACTGCCGGGCGCCGGCCTGCGTCGGCTGCGCCTGCCCCGGTGCCTTCTTCTCCCGCTCGATGAGGGCCCGCTTCTCCTTGATCAAGGTCTCGCGTCGCGCCAGATCCTGCTTCCGATCGAAGAAGACTTCCCCCTCGATGAGGGTCATCTCCGGGCGCGAGTAGACGCTGAACGGGTGGCCATTGAAGAGGACGAGGTCGGCATCCTTGCCGACGTCGATGCTCCCGATCCGGTTCTCGAGCCGCAACTGGATCGCCGGGTTGAGCGTCACCAGGCGCAGGGCCTCCTCCTCGCTCAGATCACCGTGCTTGACCATCTTCGCCGCCTCCTGGTAGAAGCGCCGAGCGTGCTCGTTGCTGTCGGAATGGATCGAGACGACCACTCCGCGGCGGGTCATGATCGCGGCATTGAAGGGGATGGCGTCATAGGCCTCCATCTTGTAGGCCCACCAATCGGGCAGGATCGAGGCGCTGGCCCCGTGGCGCGCGATCTCTGGCGCGACCTTGTAGCCCTCGAGGGTGTGCTGGAGCGTGCGGACCTTGATGCCAAACTCCTCGCAGAGCCGGAGAAGCATGACGATCTCGTCGGCGCGGTAGCAGTGCGAATGGATATCCATGCGCCCTTGCAGGACGTCGGCGATCGCCTCCAGCTTGAGGTCGCGTCGCGGCGGCAGCGGCGACTCTCCACGCTTCTTGGCCGCCTCGTAGGCCTCCCACTCGGCAATGTACTGACGTCCCTGGGTGAAGGCCTCGCGGATCGTCTCCTCGACCCCCATCCGTGTCGCCGGGTAGCGCCGGGGAACGCCGGGCAGCGAGAAGTTCGCTCGCTTGGGGTTCTCGCCGAGGGCGAATTTGATTGTCCGCGGCGCCTCGGCGAGCGTCATCTGCTCGACGGGCCGTCCCCACTTCAGCTTGATGATCGAGTTCTGGCCCCCGATGGCATTGGCGCTCCCGTGCAACTGGTGGATCGTCGTCGTTCCACCGGCGAGCTGCCGGTAGATGTTGACATCGACATCGTTGATCGCATCGCGCATGCGCACCATCGACGTCACCGAGAGCGAGCCCTCGTTGACGCCATCGAGTGCCGTGTGGGAGTGGGAGTCGACGAAGCCCGGGGTGACATACATCCCGGTCCCGTCGATCACCTTCGCCCCTGCGGCGGCCGTCACCTCGCTGGCCTTGCCGACCGCGGCAATCCGGCCGTCTCGCACGAGGATCGAGCCCCTCTCGATCGTTCCGTGGGAGGCCGTCATGATCGTCGCGTTGCGGATGAGCAGCTCTCCGCGCTGCTGCGCGAAGCCCAGCGGGGCCAAGAGCAAGAGCCACACGGCTCCGAGCATCCCCGTCCGCCCCCATCTCCATCTCTTCTCTGTCTCGTGCATCGTTCTGTCTCCTGTGAAAAGAGCCATCTGCGAGAGGCTCGGCCGGACTCAGTTGGGCCGCTTGGTCCCGTTGAAGGAGAAGGTCTGCCCCATGGCCTCCATCGTCCCCTGGATTGAGGTCCCTTCGATCCGGCCCTTGGCCGAGACCGTCAGCTCCTGTCCCTGGACATTGAGCGCGTAGCTCAGTTGCAGCTCGTTGCCGCTGAGCTTGCCTCCGCTGATCTTAGCTGAACCGAACGGGGTCGAGACCTCGCCGCTGAGCGTCTCTCCGTCCTCGCGGAGCGTGAGGGTGCTCGAGACCTCCGCCGCGGGGGTCTGCAGGTTGAGCGCCCACGTCCCGACGGCGAGCCTCAGATTGCTTCGTGCTGGCCCGGCGGCTGGTGCCGCGGCATTGGCGGCGCGTGGGGCTTCCGGCGCCTTGATGTCAAACTTGTGGCCATCGACAAAGACGTGGCGGACGCGGGTCTCCTTGGCGAAGAGGTCGCCACTGGTCAGGATCAGATTGGCAATCTTCCCCTTCTCGAGGCTCCCGAGCTGGTCACTGACGCCGAAGATCTGCGCCGGGTAGAGTGTCAGCGCCTTGAGCGCCTCCTCTTTGGGAAGGCCGGCCTCGATGGCGCGCCCGGCGTTGACGATGAAGTCGGACGGGCGGCTGAGCGTTCCCGAGGTGAAGGCGAAGCGGACTCCGGCCCGGTGGAGCGCTGCCGCCGCGCCCGGTGCCGCCGCGCGCTCCTGCAGCACCGCGAGGGGCTCGTCTTCCGGATCCTCCAGGCCACTCGGCTTCTGCGGGAAGCTCAGCGAGAGGAGCACCGTTGCCTTCTTCGCCTGGAGGTGCTCGGCGATCTGGTAGCTCTGCGTCGCTCCGTGGAGGTAGCACGTCAACTGGAACTCCTCGGCGAGGGCGAGCGCCCGCTTCATCTCCCGGGCACTGTTGACATTGAAGATGACCGGGAGCTGGCCAGCGATCACCGGCTGCAGCGCCTCCATTGATGGATTGATCTCCGGCCGGGTCATCCCGCGTGGAGACTGGCGGTAGCGTGCCCAAGTCTCCCGGTAGTGTTGCGCGTCGAGCAACGACTGCCGCAGGAACGCGAAGACCCCCATCAGCGAGTTTGGATACCCACCCCGCGCCGTGCTGAAACCGACGTTAAGCGAGACCGGTGTCCGCACGACCAGCTTCTCCGCGGACGTTCCCGCCCCGAGGTTGAGCAGGGCGCTCTGTCCCTGAAAGACTCCGCTGCGTGGCCCCGTCAGGGCGGTCGTAATTCCGGCGGCCCGCTGCGCGTCGAAGGTGTTGGCAGTGACCTGCAGATCGTCAACTACCTGGGTCTCCGGCAGGAGCCCGACACTCGAAGGCGGAGCCGACAACTGCGCCAGAAAGGCCTGGGTCAGATCCCCGCCGCGGCCTGGCCCGCCAGCCGGCGTCGGAGGCGGACGCAGCCCCAGATTGGTGTACGAATCGAAGAGACCCGGGTAGACCGTCAGCCCCTTGCCGTCGATGACGCGGGCGTCCGCCGGAACCGGGATCCCTGCCCCGATCGCCTCGATCAGCCCTCGCCGGATGACGATCGTCCCATCGGTGATCGTGCCATTCGTGACCGTCACCAAGGTTGCTCCGCGAATGGCATAGGCCTCCCCCTCGTCTCCCCGGACCCTCCCGGGCGCGACGAGCAGGAGCCCGCTGCTGATCAGCGCCGCGACAAGGGCGACGCGCAGTGTCAGCTGGAACTTGCTCTGCCTCATGAAGTAGACTCCCTCTCTGATCAGTAGTTGTCAGGAATGGTTCCTGGTCAAGCGTCTAGACAATCGATCTCATCCCCCTCATCCCCATCGGCGCTTCCTGGTCCCGCGCTCTTCTACCTGGGAAGAGTATGCAGGAAGGACGCCCCATCAACCGGCTTTGGTTACACCCCATTTCCCGTGTTGCGGCGATGACCATCGGAGAGCTGGGAAAAACACGCTCGGTTGATTCAGATGGCGGATCGAGCGAACGATCAGGAATGCCGACACTCTAGCCCATCTGGGCGGCAAATGCTATCGGGCAACACTCTTCCCGGTATGTGTCGATGATTCATTCCGTGGGGGCCAACCCGATGGCCGGTGCCAAGTGAAAGGATTTGGGGGAAAGGATTTCTTGGGCATGACGGACGAGCAGCAGCGGGTCAAGGCCGTCTTCTTCGACGCGGCGGGAACCCTCTTCGAGACACGCGGCAGCGTCGGCGAGATCTACCAGCACTTTGCCGAACGGTATGGCGGCCGCAGCGATCCCAGGCGGTTGCAGGAGGGCTTCAAACGCGTCTTCGCCGAGATCGAGCCGCTCGCCTTTCCGCCCGGGACCCCGGCGGAGGAGGTGCAGGCCGGGGAGCGGGCTTGGTGGCATCGCCTCGTAGTGCGGGTCTTCGCCGCGGAGCCGCCGCTCCGTGACTTTGACGGTTTCTTCGAGGAGGTCTTTGCCGCTTTTGCGGGAGCCTCCTGCTGGCGACTGATGGAGGGGACGGAACGGGTCCTCACCGAACTCCGGCGGCGTGGGTACCGCCTCGGGGTCATCTCCAACTTCGATACGCGCCTCTTCCCGCTCCTCGATGCGCTCGGACTGCGGGGCTACTTCGAGACCATCCACCTCTCGACCCTCTCGGGAGCGGCCAAGCCCTCGCCGCAGATCTTCGCAACAGCGCTGGCGGCGTTCGATCTGCCAGCAGGGGAGGCTTGCCACGTCGGGGACCACCCACGCGAGGACCTCCTGGGAGCACTCGACGCCGGGATGCGCGCCATCCTCCTTGACCCGACCGGGCAATTCTCCCACAATCCTGCCGCGAACCCAGTGAGGGGCGTTCACGTCCGAACGCTCACAGAGATTCTCGAGCTGGCCTTTCTGCAAGGAAAAGGAAGAGGATGACCCAATGAGGATGGACTACCCGGAGAGGATGTCGATGAGCAAGAGTCACGGTGTGGCACGGGAAGGGAAGTGGCTGGCCGGTTGGCGACTCCTCTTCCTCCTGCCCCTGCTGCTCGCGGGGCTGACCAATGGGGTCGCCCTGGCGCAGGCCCCGAACGAGGGGCGCCCCGAGCCGAAGACGATCGCCGCCCTGACGGCGCGCTGGCAGAAGATCGACGGGTACATTCCCCTCTACTGGGACAGTTCGACAGGCCGGCTCTGGATGGAGATCACCCGCTTTGACGAGGAGTTCCTCTACCAGATCTCGCTGCCGGCTGGCGTCGGGTCGAACCCGATCGGGCTCGACCGGGGGCAGCTCGGTGCGGGTGCCGTCGTCGCCTTCGAGCGGATCGGGGCCAAGGTCCTCCTCGTCCAGTCCAACTACCGTTACCGTGCCCTCTCGGACGACGCGGCGGAACGCCGGGCAGTCGCCGACTCCTTCGCCCGCTCGGTCCTCTGGGGCTTCCGGGTCGAGGCCAGCGAGGGCAGTCGGGTCCTCGTCGACGCGACCGCCTTCTTCGTCCGTGACGCCCACGGCGTGGCGGATCGCCTGCGCAGCGCGCGCCAGGGGGCGTTCCGCTTCGACGAGGGGCGCAGCGGCATTCATCTTCCCCGCACCAAGGGATTTCCGCGCAACACCGAGGTCGAGGCGGTCGTCACGCTGGTGGGCGATGACGCCGGCCCGCTGCTGCGCAGCGTCACCCCGTCTCCGCAGGCAGTGACCGTCCGCCAGCACCACTCCCTCGTGCAGCTCCCCGAGGTGGGCTATCGTCCACGTCTCCACGATCCACGGGTCAGCGCCATGGCCCACACCTTCCACGATTATGCCTCGCCATTCGATCAGCCGATCGAGACCCGCTGGATTCGCCGCCATCGCCTCCAGAAGAAGGATCCGACGGCCACGATCTCCGAGGCGGTCGAGCCGATCGTCTACTACGTCGACAATGGTGTGCCGGAGCCGATCCGGAGCGCACTGGTCGAAGGGGCCTCGTGGTGGGCCGCTGCCTTCGAGGCGGCCGGCTTCCGCAACGCCTTCCAGGTCAAGGTCCTGCCAGAAGACGCCGATCCGATGGACGTCCGCTACCACATGATCAACTGGGTCCACCGCTCGACGCGCGGGTGGTCCTACGGCGCCTCGGTCGTCGACCCGCGCACTGGCGAGATCATCAAGGGCAACGTCTCGCTCGGCAGTCTGCGGATTCGTCAGGACATGCTGCTTGGAACGGGACTCATCGCTCCGGCTCTCTCGGCCCAGGGGCAGGAGGGCGCCCAGAGCCAGTGCCTTGCCGCAGAGGCACCGACGGTCGACTACCTCGTGACGGCCTCGCTTGGCGATCCCGCGACCGACTCGATGGCGATGTCGCTCGCCCGGATCCGTCAACTCTCCGCCCACGAGGTTGGCCACACGCTCGGCTTCTACCACAACTTTGCCGCGAGCAGCTTCGGTCGGGCCTCCGTCATGGACTATCCGGCCCCGCTCGTCGAGATCGTCAACGGCAAATTGGACCTCTCCCGCGCCTACACCACGGAGATCGGCCCCTACGATCGCTTCTCTGTCCGTTATGCCTATGCCCAATTCCCGGCGGGAACCGACGAGCGGGAATCGCTCGACGCCCTCCTCGTCGAAGGGGCGACCGCCGGGATGCTCTTCATCGACGACGCCGACGGGCGGGATGTCGGCACGGCCCACCCCTTGGCGAGCGTCTGGGACAACGGCGACGATGCCATCGCCATGCTCCGCCACGAGATGGAGGTGCGTCGGATTGGCCTCGCCGGGTTTGGCCTCGCCAACCTCGCGCCCGGACAACCGATCGCGGAGCTCGAGGCCAAGCTGCTCCCCCTCTACCTGCACCACCGTTACCAGTTGATGGCAGCGGCCAAGTCCCTCGGGGGGGCCCACTTCAGCTATGCCGTCAAGCGGGGAGCCTCCGCCCATCCGACGCCGGTGCGGGAGATCGTCGCCCCGGCGCGGCAGCGTGAGGCGCTGCAGGCGATCCTCGAGACGCTGCGACCGGAGGCACTCACGCTTCCCGGACGGATCCTCTCCCTGCTCCCCCCTGTTCCTCCAAGCCACAAGGGCGGCCCCACCGAGTACTTCGGCCGCCGAACCGATCCGGCCTTCGACCTGCTTGGGGCGGCCTCGATCGCCGCCGGCCTGACCTTCGACGCCCTGCTCGCCCCGGCGCGAGCCGAACGGCTGGTCGCCTTTCACGCCGAGGATTCACGGAATCCAGGGCTGCGCGAGGTCCTCGGCGCGACCCTCAAAGCGGTCTGGCTCACCCCGCTCACCACCGCCAGCGATCAGCGCGCCATTCAACTGACGCTCCAAGCCCTCCTGCTCGGGCGTCTGATGGACCTCGCCGCGTACGAGGCGGCGTCGCCTCTCGTCCGTGCCGAGGCGAGCGAGGCTCTGCGCGGGGTCCAGACCTTGCTCAAGACCCCGACCGCTCTCTCTACCCCCGATCCGACGGTCCGCGCCCATCGCCGCTGGGCCCTCGACGAACTTGAACGCTTTTTGACCCGCCCGGCGACCCTGCGGCAGCCCTCGCAACGGCTGCCCACTCCGGCCGGGGATCCCATTGGCCACCCATAGGGCCGCGTGGTTGGGGGGCCTCGCTCCCCTTTCGCCCCGGCCCTTCGACCTCTCCCCGCGAGAGAGAAGGAGTCAGATGCGCATCATCGCTTTTGGAGCCCATCCCGACGATTGTGAGCTGAAGGCTGGCGGCGTCGCCGCCAAGTGGGCCGCGCAAGGCCACCACGTCAAGTTTGTTGCCACCACCAATGGCAACGTTGGTCATTTCGCCATGGGCGGAGGGCAACTCGCCCTGCGGCGCAAGGCCGAAGTCGAGCGCTGTGCCGAGATCCTCGGCATCACCACGCAGGTCCTCGATATTCACGACGGCGAACTGATGCCGACGATCGAGAACCGCAAGAAGATCGCTGGGCTCATCCGCGACTGGCAGGCCGACCTCGTCCTGTGCCACCGGCCGAACGACTACCACCCCGATCATCGTTACACCGCGACGCTGGTGCAGGATGCCGCCGTCCTCGTCGCCGCCGCCTTCTTCGCCCTCGACACCCCTCCCTGCCCGAAGAATCCGATGATCCTCTTCTACTCGGATGGGTTCAAGAAGCCCTACCCCTTCGATCCCTCGATCATCGTCGACATCGACGACCAGATCGACACCAAGCGCGCCTGCATCGACGCCATGCCCTCCCAGTTCGCCGACCGTGACTCCTGGATGGGGCGCTACCTGCCCGGCGTGCCGGACGATGACGAACAACGACGGATCTATACGCGGGAATGGCTGATCGCGTTCGATGCCGAGGTCGCCAATGACTATCGCGACCTGCTCGTCAAACGCTACGGGGAGGAACGGGGAAGGGCGATTCAGTACGCCGAGGCCTTCGAACTCTGCGAGTATGGCTCACCCGCCTCGTGGGACGTCCTCGATGAGCTCTTTCCGCGGTAGGAACTGGGTCTGGTCATTCGCTGGTGGTGACCGCTCTCTCTGAGGGGGAGAGGGCGGTCCACCGCCAGCTCTGCCGCTGCCCAGACGGGCCTCGTCCTCAACTCAGCTTCTGGTCGACCGAGCCATTGCCCGCCCCCGACATGATCAGGGAGATCGCCGCCAGTAGCAGCACCAGCGGAAACTCATATCCGCCATTTGCGCCGAGAAACCCATTCTGCCAGTGGACGCCGAAGACGGCCGTCGCCATCGTACAGGCGATGAAGAAGGCCGCCGGCCGCGTCAACAGCCCGAGCAGGACGAGGATCCCCCCGAGGAACTCCGCCAGCGCGGCCGCGCCCAGCCAGAGCGCCGCTGGCTTCATGAATCCAAACGGTGGGGTTCCCTGCAACCACAGATCGAAGCCCTTTCCACCCATCACGCCGAGCACTTTCTGGGCTCCGTGGACGAGCATGACACTCCCGAGCCCCAGTCGAATCGGGAGCGGCGACCACGTCGCCCGTGTTGACATCCACTCTCTCATCGTACTTCTCCTCGCCATCTCAGTTCCTCCCTTGCCAGCCTTGTTCTGTACTTGTTTTTTGGTTGATGGATCTGACTCGGAAACGGTAAGTCAGTCATGACGCTCTGCGGACTCCTTGCCTCCCATGGATCGCGAAACGGAAGGGCAAGAAGGCAGAGTCACACTACCGATCTTCTCGTCTTGGAATCGGGCGGAGTCTACCCCCTCGCTGCCGGGAGGTCAAGAAGGAGCACGCAGGCTCTCTCCTCTCGCTTGCACTTTCGTGCTCGCTCTGGTATTGCCTCAAGGGCTGTTCGTCGCCTTGATTCGAGGGGTGGGACCCATCCCCCCCTTCCCCATTGTTCAGATCGAACGGAGATCGATCAGAGAAGGAGAGTCTCTTGGAAGGAAAAGTGTCCGTGATAGCCTATCTCGAAGTTCGCCCGGGCAGCGAGGCTGAGTTCCTCCGCGCCGCCGAGGATGTCATCGCCGCTACCCGTCAGGAGGAGGCCTGTCTCAACTATGACCTGCATCAGTCCTCCACCGAGTCCTG
>JBMOHS010000125.1:0-12028 GCA_049317725.1 Blastocatellia bacterium | reverse complement strand
GAGGCACAGAGAACACCGAGAAGAAGATCAGGACGACTTTTGCTATGGGGCAACGCACGAGTAAATGGCATCAGAAAGACAGAGATCACCGAGAAGAAGATTGAGATACTGGACTGGCCAACGAACGACAAACTTGGGTCAGCTTGGGTTGTCATCATTAGACCGCAGGATACCTGGAAGTTCGTCAATGCCGTGAGTAGTTACCCCGAATCAATCTGACCAAACCTGGAGAAGCCCATGACAGCCTCACCAATCTGTTCCGTCACGACGATGGTTCGTCCCGGCGTTGGGATCGTCCGGATACTCAGCGCGGTCCACTACCTGACACTCTTGTTCCTGCTGCTGTTGACGGACGGAAGGGCGGTCCAGCCCGTCGGCAGCGGACAAGCCGCCGCATCGGGCAATGGGCTGACCAGCCAAGACTGGCAAGGAATCCACGAAGCCCACGACCAGTGGCAGCGGGCAATCAAGCCCCTCGCGGCCACCACGGAGGGGTGGCAAGCCGTCAACCGTCGACAGCGACTGACCGCAGCCTTCGATCGAGACGGCTTCACGGTCCGCCCGGAGCAGGGGAACTGGTCCTGGGGCCTTGAATTGACAAGCTATGGGGTCGGGAACCAGCGGATGAGAGTCGGCGCAGGAGTGATCGGGGTCGACGGCGAGAAGATTCGTTACGGGCGGGACGAGCGGCTCGAGGAGTGGGTAATCAACGACCGGGCGGGCATCGAGCACGGCTTCACGATTCGGAGCCGGCCAGTGGGCCAAGCCGACGAGAGGCTCCAACTCCAACTGCGCTATCGCGGGGATCTGCGTCCTGTCACAACGGTGACTGGTCAGTCGTTGACCCTCGGTCGGGCAGGCCAGGAGCCGCTGCTCTCCTATGACAATCTGCGTGCCTGGGATGCGACCGGAAAGAGACTGGCGGCTTGGTTTGAGCCGGTCGACGAGGGCCAGCTACAGATCGTCCTCGAAGATGGCCAGGCCACCTACCCGGTGACCATCGATCCGACGATTTCGCAGCAGGCCTTTCTCAAAGCGAGTGTCAATGGCACGGACGGGTATGGCGACGATCAATTCGGCCACGCAGTGGCGATCCACGGCAATACTGCTGTGATTGGCGCACCGGGTGAGCGCAGTCGTGCGACTGGTGTCAATGGCGATCAGTTCGACAACAGCGCAGACGACTCCGGCGCCGCCTATGTCTTCATCCGTAACGGGACCGCCTGGAGTCAACAGGCCTACCTCAAGGCAAGCAACACGGAGGAAGGGGATCGGTTCGGATTCTCCGTCGCCATCTTTGGGGAGACGATCGTTGTCGGAGCCAATCAGGAAGACAGCGCCGCAAGCGGGGTCAACGGCAACCAGTCCAACAATTTCGCGCCCGAGTCAGGAGCCGCCTACGTCTTCGTCCGCAACGGAACAACCTGGACGCAGCAGGAATATCTCAAAGCGAGCAACACCGAGAGTGGGGATTTCTTCGGCGGGTCTGTCAGCATCCACGGCGAGACGATTGTCGTCGGAGCGGATCTGGAGTCGAGCGCGGCGACCGGGGTCAATGGAAACCAGCTGAGCAACAGCAGTTACAGTTCGGGAGCGGCCTATGTCTTTACTCGCACCGGCTTTACCTGGTCGCAGCAGGCCTACCTCAAGGCGAGCAATACCGGTGACGGCGACCAATTTGGTTGCGCCGTGGCGATCAATGGCGAAACGATCGTTGTCGGAGCCTTTGGCGAGTCGAGCATGGCCACGGGCGTCAATGGAGATCAGTCCGACAACTCGAGCTTCGGATCCGGGGCAGTCTACGTCTTCGTCCGGGCCGGGGCATCGTGGAGTCAGCAGGCATATCTCAAAGCGAGCAACACCGGTTCGAGCGACTCCTTCGGCCGGGCGGTCGCCATTTCGGGCAACACGGTCGTCGTCGGAGCGCGTTTTGAGAGCAGCGCCGCGACGGGTGTCAACGGGGACGGATCGGACAACAGCTTGCCCGAGGCGGGTGCAGCCTACGTCTTCTTCCGCAGCGGCCTCAGTTGGAGCCAGCAGGCCTATCTCAAAGCCAGTGAGACGGCGCGGGCCAACCGGTTCGGCTCCGCGGTGGCGATCGATGGCGAGACGCTGGTCGTTGGCTCCGCCTTCGAATCGTCCCGCGCCCGGGGTGTCAACGGAGATCAGACCGACCTTGGATTTCTCAGTTCTGGAGCGGCTTACGTCTTCGTTCGTCTGACGGGCGGCCCCTGGGTCCAGCAGGCCTACCTCAAAGCCAGCAACACTTCCGAGTACAGCTTTTTTGGCAGATCAGTCTCGATTTCGGGTGAGACCATCCTGGTTGGAGCGGATGGGGAGCCATCGGCAACCCGTGGGGTCAACAACGATACCGGTGACCAAAGCGCTCGCAACGCGGGAGCGGCCTACATCTTTGTGCGCAGCGGCTCCACCTGGAACACGCCCGTCTATCTCAAAGCCAGCAACACCGAGGAGTTCTACGGACCAGACTATTTTGGCCAAGCGGTCGCCATCTCTGGCGAGACGGTCGTAGTTGGCGCTTGGGGCGAGGATAGCACGGCGACCGGAGTCAATGGGAATCAATCCTCGACAGGGGCTCAGGAGTCCGGGGCCGCCTACGTCTTCGTCCGGGAGGGGACAACCTGGTCGCAGCAGGCCTATCTCAAAGCCAGCAATACCAATGCCAATGACCGCTTTGGCAGATCGGTGGCGATCAGCGGCGAGACGATCGTCATTGGGGCCCCGGACGAAGACAGCGGATCGACCGGCGTCAACGGCAACGGAAACAGCAACAGCCTGCTCGAATCCGGAGCAGCCTATGTCTTCGTCCGCAACGGGACGAATTGGAGCGAGCAAGCCTACCTCAAGGCGAGTAATACCGGCCCCGGCGACCGTTTCGGCTGGTCGGTCGGAGTCTCCGGCAACACCATTGTCGTCGGGGCCTGGGGGGACGACAGCAGCGCGACTGGTGTCAACGGCAACCAGACGGACGACCCCCTGATCAATGATGCCGGCGCTGCTTACGTCTTTGTTCGTAGTGGAGGCAGTTGGAGCCAGCAGGCCTATCTCAAGGCCAGCAATACGGGCAGCAGCGACAATTTTGGCAATGCGGTCGCCATCTCGGGTGAGACAGTCGTTGTCGGTGCCTTCGGAGAGTCGAGCAACGCCACCACCATCAATGGGAACCAGGCGGATGATAGCGCCCCCGACAACGGGGCAGCCTACGTCTTCATCCGGCAAGGGACGAGTTGGTCGCAGCAGGCCTACCTCAAATCGAGCAATGGAATGTCGGGGGACACCTTTGGATTCCAGGTAGCCATCTCGGGAGGAACGATTGTCGTTGGGGCTCCACTGGAAGATAACGGTGCGACCGGGATCAATGGGCCTCAGACAGGGTTGCCATCGTACGACTCAGGGGCTGCCTACGTCTTCGTCCGCACCTCTTCGGGCTGGTCCCAGCAGGCCTATCTCAAAGCGAGCAATGCCGATTCGGATGACCGATTCGGCCGTTCGGTGGCAATCTCAGGGGAGACGGTGATCGTCGGTGCCGATCGCGAGAGCAGTCAGGCCACTGGAGTCAATGGGGATCAAAGTTCCGATCTGGCGCCAGAGGCTGGCGCGGCCTATCTCTTCACACGCAGTGGAATGACGTGGAGCCAGACTGGTTATCTCAAGGCGAGCAACACCGGAATGTTCGACCAGTTTGGGGGGGCGGTCGCAGTCTCTGGCAATACGGCGATCGTCGGGGCCGAGAATGAAGACAGCTCTGGAAGAGGGGTCAACCCAACAATCAGCGACAATCTGGCCCATGAGAGTGGAGCGGCCTACGTCTTTTTGACCGAGAGCTCACTCCCCCAGATTCTGAGCCTCGCCCCGTCGTCGGCGCTGGTCAACAGCGGTGCCTTGACCCTGACTGTCAACGGGTCCAACTTCGTCAGCGGTTCTGTCGTACGCTGGAACGGGACGACGCGTGCAACGACCTTCGTCAGCGCCACGCAACTGACGGCGAACATCACGGCGAGTGACCTGACCACCACTGGCCCGGCCATCGTCACCGTTGCCAATCCAGCTCCGGACGGAGGGGTCTCCAACGAGGCGACCTTCACGGTTGCCAGCGCCAATCCTATGCCGAGTCTGACCAGCCTGACGCCGAGTTCGGCGACTGCAGGAGGTCCCGCCTTCACCCTGACGGTCAATGGGCAGGGGATGGTCAATGGGGCGATCGTCCGCTGGAATGGGCAGAACCGGACGACCACCTTTGTCAGTGGGACCCGGGTGACAGCGGCGATCAACGCGAGCGACATTGCTGCCGGCGGCACCATCACCATCACGGTCCTCAACCCATCACCGGGTGGGGGCGTCTCGAATGCGTTGCCCTTCACCGTGGCAGAAGCCGGAGCGCCAGCTCCGACCATTGCCTCGATCAGTCCGAACTCGGCCAACGCCGGTGATGTCGGATTCACCCTCGTGGTGACCGGCACCAACTTTGTCTCCAGTTCAACGATCTTGGTCGACGGCGTGGCCCGTCCAACGACCTTGATCAACGCGACGACCCTCACCGCGGAGATCCCCGCGGAAGACATTGCCGCCCCTGGGACACGCCGGGTCGGCGTCCGGACCCCTGCCCCCGGCGGCGGAGTCAGCGAGACGTTACCCCTTACCGTCACAAGCCTGCCGCCTTCTCTTGACTCCCTCGTTCCAAACCGGGTGATCGCCGGCGGTACGGGCCAGACTCTGACCGTCTTCGGCAAGGTCTTCTTCAATGGTGCGAGCATTCGGGTCAACAGCAATCCGCGAACGACAATCCGGGTCAACGATTATCAAGTGACGACCGCATTGCTGCCGACAGACATCGCCACGCCGCAAGTGCTGACCATCACGGTGACCAATCCTGGAGGAGCGGAGTCGGGCCCCTTGCTCTTGACAGTCCACCCGCGTGTCACGTCGGTCTCGGCGGCCAGTTTCACCACGGGGGAGCAGGCACGGGACTCGATCCTCTCGGCCTTCGCGACCAACCTCGCACCGGGAACCGAAGTCAGCAATGTCCTTCCTCTGCCAACGACGCTCCTCGGGACGAGACTGGCGGTGACCGACAGCGCGGGGGTCACGCGCGACCAGTCGCTCTTCTTCGTCTCCCCAGGCCAGATCAACTACCACCTGCATGCCGAGACGGCAATCGGCCCGGCGACGGTCACTGTCTTCCTCAACAACCAGGTTGTCGCGCTCGGAGAACTGACGGTCGGGGCGCTGGCGCCGGCCATCTTCACGCAGAATGCCACGGGGGACGGTGTTCCGGCCGGCTATGGCCTGCGGGTGGTTGGCTCCGCCATTCGATCGCTCAACATCCTCGCCTACGATAACGCACTCGCTCGCTGGGTGCCCATCCCGATCGATCCTGGGACGGCGAGCGAACCGGTCTACCTCGCCATCTTCGGGACAGGGTTCCGCAGCGTCAGCGGAACTGGCACCATCAGTGCGAGAATTGGAACGACTTCGATTCCCGTCCAGTACGCAGGGCCCTCTCCGGGGTTCATCGGCCTCGATCAACTCAACATCGGGCCATTGCCGTTGACCCTCGCCGGAACTGGTACGCAGCCGCTCGTCGTCAGCTTCGAGGGACGGGTCGCCAACCCCTCGAAAGTGTTGCAACTGAACTTCGCACCACGCCCAACAGCACCGTGACGATCCATCCCTTGGAAGCGACGGAGAGCGTGTTTTTCAGGGGGAAGGCGACTTGGATGGATTCTTCGAGGCCACCGGCGTGACGGGCTCTTCTCTCTCCGGCACTGCCGATCGACGGCGGAAGAAGGGCAGATCTCCGCTCCAGGCGCTTGGCAAGACCTGTCGGGTCGTCAAGTGAGCGCCGAGCAGCAGCAGGTAGGAGGAGATGAAGACCCAGGTCACCAGCGCCATCAACGTCGCCAATTGGTGATAGGCCTCCTCGAAGTCGAGCAGGGGGAGGGCGACCCGGAAGAGCAGTGTCATCAGTACCCAGAGCAGCGCCATGGCCACCGACGGAAAGACCAGCTTTCCGGCCTCAATGCGCCCATTGGGGACGACATAGTAGATGAGGAAGATGAGGGCAACCAGAAATGGGATGGAGATGATTGGCCCGATGAAACGGAAGGCCCACGCCCGCGCCTCGAGGCTGGTCGAGACCGACTCCAAGGCGGCATTGTAGAAGCTGCCGAGGGCGATCGCCAGCAGCAGGATGACGGCGCAACCGCCGACCAGGGCCAGATAGACGAGGTATTGCCGAACGACGCCGCGCTCGCGAAACCCCCACGCCCGATTGAAGGCCATCTCGATCGGCTGGAAGATCCCCATCGAAGAGAAGGTCAGCAGGGCGAATGAGACGACCGTCGCCTTCCCCCCGGGCCCGAGGGTCACCCGATCGAGACTCCAGAAGATCTGGGAGGACTCCTTCGGCACCAAGGAACGCAGCAACAGGTAGAAGGTCTCGTAGCCACGCTGCCAATGAAACACATTGACCAGCAGACTCCCGATGAGAACAAGAAAGGAGAAGAAGGAGAGGAGGACGTTGAAGGCAATCGCCGAAGCGCTGACGTAGGCCTCAGTGGTTGTCAGATCATAGATCGATGGCCACATCCGCCGAAAGAAGGCCCAGCTTCCCTGGACGTAATAGAGGAGACGTCCGCGGCGGGAAGGAGGGTTCGGCTGGCGCGGCTCAGGCAGAGTCGTCGTGTCCATAAACGAGACGGGATCGCGTCGCAGGAGGGGTCGAGCGTCCCCCTGCCCAGATCGTCATCGATTCCCCAGAAGATCAATGGCCATTCCGGACAGCTTCGAGATCGGCCTCGATCGCGCGGAGACGCTGCTGCAGCATCTGCCGTTGAGAGACAGATCGGGCGTTCTGAAGCTGTTCGCGGACTTGACTCTGGACAAGAGTCAGGCTCTGAACCCGGTGGCGATGCTCGGGATCCTCGTGCGCTGGCTCGACTGGTACCTGCACCTGGGGCGCCCCCAACACGGACTGTCCACTGGCCTCTTCGACCTGCTGTTCGACGGCTTTGCTTTCCCAACCTCTCGCCATTTTGGACTCCTTTCCCATTTCTGACAAAAGACAGATAGTAGAGGCCACACGGGGAAATGTCCAGCATGACGATCAAAGCCAAGAAACAGGCAGGGGTGGAGGGGGTGGCAGGAGCGGAAGCCTTCTCGCGGTTGGCGATTTCGGAGTAGACTTGGCGCTATGGGCAAACGATTGATCTTCTTGGTGGCGGCAGGTGGAATCGGCGTGATCCTCTTCCAATTCTGGCAAGCGGGGTGGAGTTGGGAAGAGGTGTGGGAGAGGTGGCGCCCATCGATTCCCGGACGAGTCGCAACGTTGAGCGTGGCCGGTCCGGGGGAGAGCCCCCGGCGTGCGGCCTACCAACCCTTCGGCATCGCCGTCGATGGGGAGGGTACCGTCTATTACTCGGAGAGTGTGACGGGAGCGATCTACCGGGTGCCCGCCGATGGACCATCCGTTCGGCTCAGTTCCGGGCTGGAGACGCCCTCCGGAATCGCCGTCGACGCGAAGGGAGGGCGGCTGATCGTCGCCCACACGGGAGCGCACACGATCATCAGCGTCGACCCGACGACGGGGGCTTGGAAGACCTTGGCGGGGCGACCCGGCACCTGGGGAGAGGCCGATGGGAGTTGGGGAGAGGCCACTTTCAACGGGCCTGTCGGGGTGGCGGTCGGAGAGGACGGAACGATCTATGTTGCCGACACCTACAACAACCGGATTCGGGTGCTCGCCACGGACGGGCAGGTTCGAACATTGGTGCGGGGAGACGGGGGGCTGCTCGACACACCGTGTGCCGTTCTCCCGCTCGGGTCAACGTCGGGGGGAGCAGGAGAGGATCGGCTCTGGAGCGGTTCCCTGCTGATCGCGGACACGGGGCAGCACCGGATCCTGCGCCGGACCGCAGACGGGCAGGTTGAGGTCCTCGCGGGATCGGGAGAAGGGGTCGTGCGCGATGGTCCGCTGGCCAGTGCATCATTTGCCGAGCCGATCGGGCTGACGGCGGACCGGGATGGGAGCGTCTGGGTAGCCGACCACGGTGGCGCAACGATTCGCCGCCTCCACCTGGGAGAGAGTCCCCGGGTCGAGACGATCGCCGGGCTCGCCGGGCGGCCTGGCCGAGCAGAGGGCCGGCTCGACCAGGCCCGGTTCAATCAACCGGCCGGGCTGGCAAGACTTGGCCCAGGACGGTTCGTCGTCGCCGATATGGGAAATGGGCTGATCCGGGTCATCACCCCGGAAGGGGACCCGCGGGGCAAAGAACTCGATCCCAGGCAGGCACGGCTGGAGGCAAGCGAACTGCGGCAACAGGTAGCCCCGCGCTGGCCCTACCACCCACCGGAGGCACCACGCGATATCGCTGGTGTGCTTGGCGAGATCCGGGGGGAGCAGGGGATGGACCGGGAGGCGTGGTTCCACGCGGGCCTCGACATCCCAGGACCGATCGGAGAGACCGTCCACGCCCTGGTCACCGAGCGGGTCGCGCGGCCGCTCGCCGTCATCGGTGTCGGAGAGACGAGTGAGCGCGTCCGTCTGCCCCACTTCGAGTACGTCCATTTGCGGGTGGGGAGGGACGCTGCCGACCGCCCCCTCGATGGAGGAACGGGTGGGGCGTGGCGGTTCGATCGCGATGAGAAGGGGCGGGTCCGGGCGATTCGCCTGCGGCGTGGCACGATCATCAAAGCTGGCCAACCGATCGGGACGCTCAATCGGGCGAGCCATCTCCATCTCAACGCGGGACCCTCCGGGGCGGAGCTGAATGCGCTGCTGGTCGTCCCCCTTCCCGGGTTGAGAGACACCACCCCACCCGTCATCGAGCGGATCCGCTTGACCGACGAGACCTCAACTCCCCTCCACGACCACTCACCGCGTGCTGGGCGAAGAGAGCCGATCGCCGTCCCGCGCCGCTTGCGCATCGTCGTCCGCGCCTACGACCAGGTCGATGGGACCCGACGCGATCGCCGACTGGGCCTCTACCGGCTCGGCTATCAGGTCGTCCACGCCGATGGTGCCCCGATTGCGTCCCAGCCCTCCCCCGTCTTCAACCTGCTCTTCGATCGTCTTCCCGACGACCCGGAAGCGGTGGGGATAGCCTATGCCGAGGGAAGCCAAGCGGGCTATTCCGGTCGCACCATCTTCGACTATATTGTGACGAATCAAGTCCGTCACGGATTGGCCCGCGAGGCCTTTCTGGAGACAGACGCGTGGGCCCCTGGAATCTACCGATTGCGAATCTTGGCCGAAGACCAGGCGGGCAACCAAGCCCGTCAAGAGGTGACCTTGGAGAAGAGACCGTCCCCTGCCGACCCCGAAGGAGAGGCCAGACAAGACGGGAGGAGGAACGATGGAAGAGATCGATGGTCTACCCGCTGAACGGCTGGCATACGGGGTCTCCCGCGAATTGGCTCGCCACCGGGCCGCTTTGATCCAGAACCTCGCCTACACCATCTCGCTTCGACTCGGGAAAGGGAAGCAGGACCTGTCGGTCGACGGTGAGGTCGAACTTCAGTTCGACTTGCGCGAAGCCCCTCTCGCCCCGCTGCTCCTCGATTTCCGCGATCTGGATGGAAAAGGGAACCCGATCGAGGGAACCCTTCTTGGCTCGCCACTCGTCAATGGATGGGAGGCGGGACCGCTCCGCCAACTCAATGGACACCTCTTCGTCGACGCCTCCCATTTGACAACTGGGCGGAATCGGATCCGGTTGGGGTTCCGCACGCGGATGGCGGCGGCCGGGCGCCCCTTGCTCCGCTATCAGGATCGCGAGGATGGAAGCGTCTATGTCTACTCCTTGCTGGTTCCCATGGACGCCAGCCTGCTCTTCCCCTGCTTCGACCAGCCAGACCTGAAGGGACGGTTCACGCTGATCGTCGACGGGCCGGAAGACTGGTCAGTGATTGCCAATGGAGCGCGAATCGATGCGGCGGAGGGAGACCCGCCCGGTCGCCACCGCTTTGCGGAGACAGAACCGATCAGCAGCTATCTCTTCGCCTTTGCTGCCGGTCCTTTTGTCACGCTCGGCGAAGGTGAAAGTCCCTTTCCACTCCGCTTGCACGTCCGTGGGTCACAGGCCGCGCGGGCACGCCAGGAGTGGCCGACGCTGCGCGAACTGACCGTGGGAGGGATGGGGTACTTGGCCAATTACTTTGGACACCGTTTCCCGTTCTCCAAATACGACCAAGTCCTGCTGCCGGGCTTTCCCTACGGTGGAATGGAGCATGCGGGAGCGACCTTCCTTCGTGAAGATGCGATTCTCTTCCGGTCGACGCCGACCCGGGGAGACCTCCTCAACCGGGCGGCGCTGGTGCTCCACGAACTGGTCCATCAGTGGTTCGGCGACCTCGTCACCATGCGCTGGTTCGACGATCTCTGGCTCAAAGAGGGCTTCGCCAACTACATGGCCTACCGGACCATGGCGGAACTCCAGCCGCTCGGGTTACCCGCCGAGCAGATCTGGAAGCGGTTCTACCTGACCCACAAGCCGTCCGCCTACACCATCGACGGAAGCCCTGGAACGACACCCATCTTTCAACAGATCGACAACCTCAAAGATGCGAAATCGGCCTATGGCGCAATCGTCTACCAGAAGGCCCCCGGCCTCCTCCGGGCGCTCTGTTACCGCCTCGGCGAAGAGCCTTTCCGCCTGGGAGTGCGACGATTTGTCGAGCGTTATGCCTACGCCAACGCCACTTGGGAAGATCTCATCCGGTGCTTCGAAGAGGGGTCAGAGGAGTCCCTCGCCCATTGGGCACGGGCCTGGATCCGGGAGCGGGGCATGCCGCGAATCGAGGTCGAGTGGAGATGCGAGGAGGGAACGCTCTCCGAAGTGGTCGTCCGCCAAGCCGACCCGCTGGGAGAGGGGCGCCAGTGGCCGATCGAGACCCAACTGCTGATCGCCACGGCAGATGGGACCCAACACCGGCGTCGCGTGCGACTGACAGAACGCCAAGTCGTCGTCAGAGGGGCAGAGCGCCCGTCTTGTCCCCGCTTCCTCTTCGCCAATGACGGAGATTACGGATACGGGCTCTTTCTGCTCGACGCGAAGAGCCGGGCGGCAGTGACGGACGACCTGCCGACGATCGGGGATCCATTTCTGCGAACCCTTCTCTGGGGAGCGCTCTGGGAAGCGGTGCGAGAGGCGGAGATGGCCCCGGAAGAGTATCTCCGACTCGTCCTGCGGGCGGCCCCCCAGGAGTCGGACGAGGACCTCCTCGAAAGCCTCATCGAGCGGGTTGGCCGAGCCTGGCAACGCTACCTCTCCCCCGCGCAGCAGACGAGGTGGCTCAACCGCATTGAGGCACAATGGGCCGCCGGGATGATGAACGCACCAACGGTGAATGCACGGATCCTCTACTTCCGCTCGTTCCGGTTGCTCACCAGATCGACGGCTGGCCGGGAGCGATTGAAAGCCCTCCTGGGTGGTCGACAACCGCCCCCCGGCATCGAGATTCGCCCATTCGACCGCTGGAGACTCCTCGCCGGTCTGCTCGCCCACAGCGATCCTGACGCCGAACGGCTCCTCGCGGAAGAGATGCGTCGCGACCGATCCGATGATGCCGTAAAACAGGCCTACCTCATCGGGGCCGCCCGCCCTGATCCCTCGACGAAGCGGCGCTACTTTGCCGATTACGTCAGCCACAACCCCTCGATTCCGGAAGACTGGATCGAGGGAAGCCTCCCCTTCTTTCACCTCCCGCATCAGGCGAACCTCACCCTGCCCTACCTCGAAGAGGCCCTCCGTGCCCTTCCACGCCTCAAGCGCGAACGGAAGATCTTCTTTGTCCTGGCTTGGCTCAACCACTTCCTGGGGGGACAGACGGGAGAGGAGGCACGGCAGGTGGTCGAACGGTTCCTCGAACGGGAGACGCTCGACCGGGATCTGACCCTCAAGATCCGTGAGGTGGGAGACGAACTGGTTCGCACCACGCGCATCCGGAGACGCTTCGCGGAGGAGGACTCGAGAGCCCCGCAGCGCAAAGCCTAGCAATGGGTGGGGGG
>JBMOHS010000124.1:0-12063 GCA_049317725.1 Blastocatellia bacterium | reverse complement strand
ATGCGCTTGGCAAGGCGCGTGCGCCGCTTCTGCTTTGGATTCGTCCGAGTCTTGCCGCTCGTCCCTCGACTGATCTTCCCTCGCTTCGATCGTTGATCTCCACGTCCCATACGTTCCGTTCCTCCTCGTCAATAGAAGTAAATGCCCCCCCTCGACGCCTCTGCAGACGATCAGCAGGGGGAGTTAGTTGTCCAGAGAGGGGGGAGACAGGGCCGCCCCCCTCTCGATCAGCCCCCAGAGAAGCTCGTCTCCAGGAGAAAATGGTGATTCAAGCATTCCGCCATTCCGCCTCACCTGGCCCTCTCCCTCGAGCTTCTCGAGATGGGCCAGGACAGAGAGTTCCGCGAGCGCATGGAGCGACTGCGGAACTTCCCGATAGATCTTTTCGACGAGACGCGGGATCGTCATTTGCCCGTCGCAGAGCAGCGAGATGATCTGGGCTTCGCGCTCGACCCGATGCGCCAGGTACTCCTCGATCCGCTCCCGCGCGTTGGCGATCACCGGGCCGTGTCCCGGCATCAGCGCCGTCAGGCGGGGCAGGCTCAAGTAGCGCCGCAGGGAGGCAAGGTAGTCGACCATATTCCCCTCTGGAGGCGCAATGACGACCGTGCCAAAACCGACGACGCAATCCCCGGTGAAGAGGGTCCCGGTTCGCTCTTCATAGAAGCTGAGATGGCCCCGGGCATGCCCCGGGGTCCAGAGTGCACGCAGCCTCCATTTCAGGCCCGAACGAGCCTCTGCCAGTTCGATGAGGTCACCGTCCTCAATCCAGCGATCGACCCGGACATCACCAGCGATCGCTTCGGCAGTTGCCCGGTGAGCCGCCACCGGCAGCCCATACCGCTCGGCAACGTGGCTCACCCCGCCAATGTGGTCCGGGTGGAGATGGGTAATCAGAATCTCCCGGAAGCGCCGCCCTTCTGCCAAAAAGCGATCGATGACCGCATCAAGCCGCTGCTGCTGATCTGGAAAGGGCGATCCAGGATCGATGATGACCAGTTCATCTCCGCCGACCAAATAACAGTTGGTATGTGTCGCCGGGGGGATCGTGGGTGTGCGCAACGGAGCGAGGTAGATGCCATAACGCATCTCGACCCGCGTTTCGAGGTGATCACGATCGGCTTGGGAGATCCGATGCAACCGCTCTGTAAATCCGGGGACCCCCTCAGAGAGGGCTTGGAGGGTGACGGTGATCGGGGTGACCAGCAGGCATTCCCCCTCGACCCATCGACACAATGCCTCTGCGGGGCGCACCCACTCCCCACTCTCCAACTCGCCGGGGAGAACGCACGCCTCCTGCCCCTCCGGCAACCACGCCGCGAAGAACCGCGTATCAAATCGGCGCGGCTGCGAGGCTGGGGTCACCCAGCGCGGGGCGGAATCGATCAGCCCTCCGTCGAGCACCAACCCCTCCCGTGCGAGGAGATCACGAAAACTGACCGACTCCCGGAGGAGCTCTTCCCGCAACGCAGCCAGACGGGCGACGGAGAGCCGCTCTACCCCGCGTGCGATCAGCACCCCCGTCTCCTCAAAGAGCTCCCGGATGGCGGTGACCCGCAGCGGAAGGTCCGACTCGCTCCCGGCATCACCTGCCCAGTCGCTTCCAGAGACGGGAAGAATCGGGACCGTGCTGTCCTCAGCATCCCTCTGCCCGCCGGGAAAGGCGTGGTACCCGGCGAGGAAGGCGAGCGTCCTCGCTCTCTCTACCCAGAAGACCTTCGGATCCGCTGGGTCACGCAGAAGGACCACGGCAGCGGCATCCCGTGGCTCAGCCGGTGGCTTGTCGAAAAGACTCATCGGTCAGCTCCGTCCCTTCTCTCTCCAGGCGATTCCCTCCCCCCACGGCGGGGCCAGGGCGAGCCGCTAGCGTATCCAATCCGCCCCTCCATTTCAATTCGCTCGTGAAGGAGACCATCACGCTCAGCGCGCAGTCGTTCTACCACGACCACTTCGTCTCGAGCACCAGTCGATCCCGGTCGGCGAAGGCCCCAAATGGTGTGCGCGCGGTTCCTCCCAGGAGGTCGGCTCCGAAACTGATGCTGAAATGGTCCCCAAGGAGGCGCGTCAAGCGCGGCCGGATCATCGATTGTCGCTCGTGCAATCCGACCAGGAGGAAGAGTTCTGGGCGGAACCGCTCCCGAAAGAACTGGGCTCGCCAGTAGAGGGAGACGAGGTGGCTCGTCCGCGGCAGCAGCAGCCGCTCCTGCCTCTCGAACGTCTCTTGGAGAAAGTACTGACCGCTGACCGAGAGCCAAGGCTTGACGGAGTAGTCAACTCCGACCACCCCGGAGAACTGTGTCGCCTGTCCGAAGCCATCCGGTGCCGACCCATCGAGCAGCGCCGACGGTGCCAGGGCGACCGGTCGCCGCAGGTTCCACCCGGCCTCAAATCGAAAGACGACCGGTCCACGTGCCGTGGCGGCCGTCCCACCAATCACCTCCCGTCGGACGTGGCGCGGCTCGAAAAGAACTGTTCCCGGAGGCGAGGTCGGGGTCGGCAGGCCAAGAAATGGGGTCGGCAGATCCTCCCACCCACGGAAATAGTTGCCCGTCAGATCCCACCCTCCCAGACTGCGCTGATAGCGCAGACCGACCTGGCTGTTCCCGAGAGTCGTCGCGGGCCGCTCCGTCGGAGCAATCTCGAAGCGACCTTGTGGGACCGGAGAGGCGGAGGGACTCCGCTGGAGGAGCCCCAGCCCGTAGACCGGACCGAGCCCGAACTCCTTCTCCTCTCCCGGCTGCCGTCCCGGCGCAAAGTAGGGAATCCAGAGCAACTGCAGGGTTCCCTCTCCCAGTGGCAAGTCCCCCCGCGCCATCCAGAGCGGACGCCGGGAGTCGAGAAAGTCCTCGAGGATGAACTCTCGGTAATCGAGGGGATTGACGACATCGAGGATCCGCAGTCCATCCGCTTGCCCCCAGACGACCTGCTGCAACCCCAGCTTGAGGTCGACCGGCCCCGCCTTGCCCTCGACGAAGGCCTGCCGCGGATCGAACCAGACTTGACTTGGAAAACCCAATCGATCAACGGGATCCCAGTGAGCGCGCCCTTCGAGCGTCACCGACCAACCATCCGCCGGACTTCCCGCGGTCTGAGTTCCCAAACGACGCCGCCCTTTGACGTCCAGCAGGTTCCGTGACATCTGCGCCCGTCGCGGTTCGCTGAGTCGCCAGCCTGTCCGGTTGCGCACCGTCGCGGACCATCGCCAGGGGGAAGTTTGGGCTGAAGTAGGGGGGATAGGACTGATAGGACCTATAGGTCCTATAGGCCGAATAGGATCCACAGGGCCGAATAACACAATCAGGAAAATCAGGAATATTCGCCCAGCCCGTCCTATTGGTCCTATCCGTGCCATCCGTCCGATCATCCGATCGACACCAAGACAGCCAATCCCAACATCACCGACGCCGGAAGGGCCCGCCGCCAAGGATCGCCAATCTTGATGTGCATGGCAATCGCTCCCACCATGAGGGCAATCAAGACCAGCGCGGCTGGTTGCTTGAAGCGGTCGAACCAGAGTCCCGCAACCATCAGTCCGGCAATGACCACCTTCGCCGTCCCCACCAGCCACATCATCCACATCGGTAAGCCATAAGCAGCAAACTCCTCCCTCATATTCCGTGCCTGCCCTCCGCGATAGGACGTCGGCCGATTGAAGCGGAGCAACCATACATTGAGCAGACCAAGCGCAATCAACACCTGCGCCAGCAGGACAAGATTTTCCATACCGCCTCCTGATCGATATTCTTGGGTGGGTAGATTGCCGTCGAGCAGAAGCAGGTCCTTGCCCAACGGAGAGTCACGTAGGGAATACACCACATCTCACCGCCGCTGACAAGGATTTTCGGACCCACTTCCGGAAACTTCAACCAGACGGGGGAAGAGAGATCCAACCATCTCTCCGGGCACTCTCAAAGAGCGCATCGATCACGCGCAGATTGGCAATCCCATCCTCGAGCGGAGTCGGAACGGGTTGATTCTTCAAAACCGCCAGCGAGAAGAGGTCTCCCTGAATCGTATATTGATTGCAGACCGGAAGCAGGATCTCCTCCTCCGTTCCTCCCGTAACCAAGAGCAGTCGTGCCGGCCGCTCCGGTACTGCATTGAAGGGCACTTCGATCTCGAGACGCCCCGTTGTCCCGTAGACAATGACACGCTGGAAAGGGGTCAACTGGGTGGCACAGGTAAAGGTCGACGTACGATCCCCGAAGTCGAGAATCGCCGAGGCGAGACGATCCACGCCGAAGCGTGGGTCGTTCTCGACCAGCCCCAGCACCCGTCGCGGCTCCGCTCCAAAGAGAAAGCGCGAGAGCGAGACGCAATAGCACCCGATATCGAGCAGCCCTCCCCCGCCGATCCCTGCTTGGTTCCGCACGTTGCCTGGATCTTCGTTGTAGTAAGAGAAGAAGGAATGGATCGTGCGGAGCTCCCCAAGCTGCCCCTCTCGGACGATGGCGAGCGCACGCTGCCACTGCGGATGAAGCCGGTACATGAAGGCCTCCATCACCTTGCGATCGGGATGGCGACGCGCCGCGACGAGAAGCCGCTCGGCATCGGCGGCATCAAGCCCGACCGGCTTCTCGCAGAGCACGTGTTTGCCCGCCGCGAGAGCCTCGATCGACAAGGGCACGTGGAGGTGGTTCGGGAGTGGGTTGTAGATCACCTCGATCTCTGGGTCTCCCAGCAGGGCTTCATAGCTCCCATAGGCGCGTGGGATTCCCAATCGGGCAGCGACCTCTTGCGCCTTGGCCCCATCCCGCGAAGCGATCGCGACGATCTCGGCCCACTGACAGTCCCGCATCGCTGGAATGATCTTCTCCAACGCAAAGCGTGACGTACTGAGAACTCCCCACCGAACTTTCTTCATTCTTCTTCCTCCCGGTAAGACAACCAGCGACCCTTCCAATCATAGGCCTCGAGCCCCGCGAATCGCTTCTTGTAGTCGTAGATCGACGGGCCCCGATAGGCATAGCCGGGGTAATAATAGACCATTCCACGCGCCCGGGCGTACTCCACTCCGGCAAGAATCAATTCGATTCCCAGGCTGCGTCGGCTCTCCGCCAGATCGAAGATTGCATAGACAGCCGATGCTGCCGTTGCTCCGAGGTCGAGAAAGCTCGCCGCCAGCAGGCGGTCCCCCTGATAGAGCGAGAGTTGATGATTCCGACAGGGCACGGTCGCCGGCTGCTCACTCAGGAAATCGTGGATCGAGTCCGGGATGTTGTCGGTAAACCTCGCCTTGTGTTGTTGAAAGAGGGACTCGATTGTCGGGCTGATCAGCGTCGGCCCGATCCGTACCTCGAGATCCCGGTTGCGAGCACGAATCCGCCGCTGACTGCGGGTGAGATGGAACTCTCCCAGCCGGATCCTCAGCGGTATCACCCTTCGCAGCCTGCCCTGCGTCTCAATCAACGAGTACCGGAAGAAGGTCGTCCCAAAATGGCGCCACCCTTCAGCCAACAACCTGTCGAGATCCTCCGGGCTGACCGCTTCCCGATGCTGATATTGATTGACATACCTCATAAAAAGTCTCGACTCCGCCCTTCTTCTCCCGATTGGACTTGGTATCCACAGACCTTTTGGGGGAAACTGCAATCGCCGAAATCGATGGCAGCCTGTCAGAGTGTACCCGAAAGAAAGGACTCTTCAACCGCAACCCCTCCGGGCGAATGCGTGATCGTGTATGGAGCAACAGGACGCAAAAGATCTGGAGCAGTTTGGATACCGACAGCAGCTCGAACGCTCGCTCGGTGCGTTTTCGAGCTTCGCGATCGCCTTCTCCCTCATCTCGATCAATACCGGGATCTTTGCCAACTTCGGGCACGGCTACCGCCACGTCGGGCCAGCCGTGCTCTGGTCGTGGCTGGTCGTGTTGGGGGGGCAGCTGCTGGTCGCGCTGGTCATGGCCCGCCTCGCCGTGAGGATTCCGCTCGCTGGGTATGGGTATCAGTGGACGGCGCGCCTGGTCAACCCCCATTTCGGATTCATGGCCGGCTGGCTGTTGCTGCTCCAGTTCCTGACCGGCTTTCCGGCGGTCTGTAGCGCGCTCGCTGGCACCCTGGGAGGCGTCCTCTTTCCCGAAGGAGTCGATCTCAAGGTGCTCTCGTGGGGCAGCGCCGCCGTCATCCTGGTCGTCACCTTGATCCACCTCTTCGGCCTGCGGTTAGCGGCTTGGATCAACAACGCGGGCGTCTACGCCGAGATGGCTGGCGTCGCGGTCCTGACCATCGCGCTCTTCTGGCTGCTCGACTGGTCACGAAAGATCGATCTGGGCAGCCTGTTGACGCCACAGAGCGGCCTGCTTGGCGGAACGGTCGGCCTCTCCTCCCTCTCGCTCTCGCTGTTGATGGGCGCGTGGTGCCTGACGGGATTCGAGGCCGCTGCCGATCTGGCGGAGGAGACCCACCAGCCGCGCCGGACCATCCCACGAGCCATGCTCCTCTCGCTGCTCGGTTCCGGTCTGGCCGGCTTTCTCCTCCTGCTGGGGGTTGTCCTGACCATCAAGGACGTGACAGCAACCCAGCAGGCCGACAACCCCCTCCTGACAGTCCTCCTCGGCACCTTCAGCTCTGGCCAGATGACGCTGATCATGGCCGTTGTCGCCATCTCGATCCTGGCCTGTGCGATTGCCAGCATGGCGGCGGCCTCGCGGCTCCTCTTCTCGCTGGCACGTGACGGCATGCTTCCCGGATCTGGTTGGCTCGGTCAGATCGACGAGGGGCACCGGACCCCGCGCCACGCCCTCCTCCTCGTCTGGCTCCTCTCGACGGTCGTCGTCCTCGTCTTTCGCCAAACGGACCTGATCAGCAGCATTTCGGCCGTCGCCGGCTACCTTGGGTACGCCTGCATCATGGTCGCCGCACTCTGGCAAGCCAGGACGGCCGGGCCACGCCGTGGCCGCGAGCGCATCCTGCCCACCCTTGCCCTCCTCTGGACCCTCGGACTGAGTGCCGCCCTCGTCCTTCCCGAAACAGAGATTCCCGGCTGGACCGATCGCCATATCCCCGCCAAGGCTACTTCCATCGCGATCCTGCTCGGCCTGCTGATCTATCTCTTCTGGTTACGGCGTCGCCTCCTGCGCGGCGAGGCAGGCCCTCCCTTGGTCGCCGCTGAAGTGAAACCATCCGGCCCCTGAAGCTGTAGGTTGGACCGCGCCTCTCGGTCGGTCCCTCCCCCCTCAAAGAAGGAGATGCCAATCATGTCTATGGACAAGATTTCAGGTCGCACCAACGTTCTCTCCCTCCGCACCGGCGGAGGCTGCCTCCGAGGAATCGGCACAGAGCTCGGCCGCTTCGTTGTGACGACGATGGAACTGCCCTGGCGCGTCACGCAGGACCTCCTCGGCGCCTCCCCAGAGGCGGTGCTGATGGTCGAATCGATGGAGCAAGCGGTCCTCGATCGCCAAATTGCTGCTGCCCCTCCCTGCGAAACGGTCGTCGCGATCGGGGGAGGCCAAGCGGTCGACTTGGGAAAGTACTTCGCCTGGAGACGTGGCATCCGGCTCGTCACCGTCCCGACCATCCTCAGCGTCGACGCCTTCACCACCCCTGCCGCCGGTCTCCGACAGGGCCACCGCGTCGTCTATCTCGGCGAGGCTTCCCCTGACCCACTCGTCATCGACTATGACGTCATTCGCACTGCCCCCCCTGACCTCAACATCGCCGGTGTCGGCGACCTCCTCTCGATCCATACCGCCTCTTTCGATTGGGAGTTCGCCCATCGCGCGGGTCGGAGCGAGTACCCCTTCTCCCACGAAGAGATCGACGCCGCCCGGCAGATTGTCGCTCTGCTCGAACGGAACGTCGACGAAATTCGCCAATGTACCGATACGGGCCTCTGGGCCATCGTCGAAGGCTGCATCCGCCTCAATACCATCTGCCTCCCTGCCGGCCACTTCCGCGTTGAGGAGGGCTCCGAGCACTACCTCTTCTATGAGTTGGAAGAGCGATTGCAGCGTCCCTTCACCCACGGCCACATCGTCGGCCTCGGAATTCGGCTCATGTCACGCCTCCAGGGAAACCGCCATCAATGGGTCACCCACTTCATGAACCAAGTCGGATTGCGCCATCAACCCGCCGACCTCGCCATCTCCCGGCAAGATCTGACGGCTTCCCTGCTCCACCTCCGCCGCTATGTTGAGGGCCGTTCAGACCTTTGGTACACCGTCATCAACGAGAGCGAGATCACACCAGACTGGGTCGAAGAGGCCCTCGCCGACCTCCAGTTCGCCTGAAGCGACCTGTCACCTTTTGTTGCCATCGACTTCCCACTGTGTCAACTCTACAGGTCAGGGGTCCTCTTCTTACTCGATTACTCGATGCGGACGTGGACCCAATCCCTGCCCAGTTTCGGCGATACTTTCCACAACGCAAAGAAAATCAACAAGTTAGATCGATCACCTTCTTTAACAAAAACCTTGGCACGCTAGTTGCATTCACACTTAACGAAAGAGAAGGAGGAAAGATTGAAATCCTCTCTTCCAGGCTTTGAACGACTCCGCGCCAACGAACGGTCGGCCCAGGGAGTCATCGAAACGAACGAAAGCGGTCCCCTCGAAGGGGGTTGACCGACTTTTCCAATAACGGGTAACACGACGACGATCTCTTCTCTTCGGCCCCTGCCAGTTCTCTCACCAACTTCCCTTCCCGCATCCTCCCCGTTCCCCCCTTTCTGATCCCACAAGGCCTCACTCCAACCGAGTAAGAGAGAGATCGCGTCGCGATATCCGATCGATCCCACTTTGGTCCTCAAAGACCCCTTCGCTGGTCAATTCCCCCTCAGCCAACAAGGAAGCGCCTTCAGAAAATGATGCCTCGACCACCTCGTCAAGGGGTTTGGTTGGAGTTGGTGTATGATCAGGAATAGGCGAGGGAGAAAAGCCAGCCGCTCGTCAAACCAATCAGATGTCACGGTAAAGAGCGAGAGCGTCAAGGGGCTTTGTGGGAAGAAGCAGCGAGAGGACGCAAGCAAACATTGAGGAGACCTATGAAGAGATCAACGGACATCGTGCGAGCCGGCGGATGGGTTCTGCTGTTGGCCTTGAGCGTGGGGGGATGGTCGGTGAGGGGAGAGCAGGAGGGCAAGGGGGTGCGGCCAGATGGCGCGAAGCTCTATGAGGAGCGGTGCGCGAGCTGCCACGACAATGCGCAGGGGCGCACGCCGCCGAAGTCGCTCCTCGCCCGGCGACAGCCGGAGGAGATCATCGCCTCGCTGACGACCGGTTCGATGCGGATGCAGGCGGAGGGGCTCACGGAGCTGGAGATTCGGACCCTGGCGGTCTACTTGACAGGCCGGGAGCCGGGGGGAGTGATCGCCGCGACGGAGTTGGAGAACCGATGCACCGTGGCGGCGGGTCCAATCGACCTCAAAGCAGAGCAGTGGCTGGGGTGGGGACGTGATCTCGAGAACTCCCGTCATCAGCCGACACCGGGGCTGCGCGCGGCGGACGTGCCGCGGCTGAAATTGAAGTGGGCCTTCGCCTATCCGGCGACGATGGCGATTGGGCAGCCGGCGGTCCTGGGGAACCGGCTCTTCGTGACGACCGATTCGGGGCAGGTCCTGGCGCTCGACACGCGGACGGGATGTTCCTATTGGGCCTATCGGGTCAACGCGCCGGTGCGGACGTCCGTCTCGCTGGGAGCGTTGTCGAAGGGCCGGTTTGCAGCCTACTTCGGGGATGAGCGGGCGACGGTCCACGCCATCGACGCGGAGACGGGGCGTCCGCTCTGGCGGATCCGCCTTGACGAACATCCCGTCGCCCGGATCACCGGCTCGCCGATTCTCCACCGCAATCGGCTCTACGTGCCCGTCTCTTCAGTCGAGGAGGCGATTGCGCGGCCGAACAAGTACGAGTGCTGCCGGTTCCGGGGAAGCGTCGCGGCGCTCGACGCGGCGACCGGCAAGCTGCTCTGGCAGACCTACAGCATCCCGGAGGCCCCGCGCCCCTACCGCCAGAACGAGACAGGAACCCAGCTCTATGGCCCGGCCGGCGCAGCGATCTGGTCGGCTCCGACGATCGATGCGAAGCGCGGGGTGCTCTATGTCGGGACGGGCAACTCCTACACCGACGTCGAGACGACTGGGCCCGACTCGATCCTCGCCCTCGAGCTGGCCACGGGAAAGATCCGTTGGGCCTTTCAGGCAATGCCACAAGACAACTTCATCATGAACTGCCGGCAGCCAGGAGTTGGGAATTGTCCGAAGGAGGCGGGACCGGACTATGACTTCGGCAGCTCCCCCATTCTGCGACGGCTCCCCAACGGGAAGGAGCTGCTGCTGGCGGGGCAGAAGTCCGGGATGCTCCACGCGCTCGACCCAGACCAGCAGGGGCGCAAGGTCTGGGAGGCGAGGCTGAGCGAGGGAACGGCACTCGGGGGGATCGAGTGGGGCTTCACCGCCGATGCAACGCACGTCTTTGTGCCCGTCGCCGACCCGATTGGCCCCCCGGCCAAACGCAAGGCGGGACTGACGGCGCTGCGCATCGCCACTGGTGAGCAGGTCTGGAGCACACCGGCCCCGGCCGTCAAGTGCTCGTGGGGCACCGCGCGCTGCACCAACGCGCAATCGGCGGCGGCCTCGTCGATCCCCGGGGTGATCTTCTCCGGAACGACCGATGGCTGGCTGCGGGCCTATGCGGCGGAGGATGGGCGGATTGTCTGGGAGACCGACACCGCCGCGCGGCCCTGGGAGGCCGTCAACGGCCGCACGGCCAAGGGGGGGACGCTCGATGCTGGGGGCCCGGTGATCGTCAACGGGATCGTCTACATCAACTCCGGGTATGGCCGCATCTTTGGGTCTCCGGGCAATGCCCTCCTCGCCTACTCTGTCGACGGGAAGTAGGCCCCCTTCCCTTCTCCCCCCCGTCCTGCCCCTCCCTAGACTCAGCCATCAAAAGAGTGGGAGGGGTGGGAGGGGTGGGAGGGGTGGGAGGGCCAAGTCGTGCTCTAGCGTCGAGATCACGAGCCGCGCCTCCTCGTCATTTTTCTGCCCTCCTCAAAAAAGATGAGCTGATTATGGGGAAAGTTTCGGGTACAATCGATAAGTCTACTTTTAGTAGTCAGAGTAACTTCAGCCTAGAGCAGGTCATTGGACCACGTGCTTTGGCTTCTTGTTGAATCGCCAAGCATTTCTCTTCCAGCCAAGGGGCGACTCGTGCCAGATTCTGCCGATAAGGCTGCAGAAAATAATCAGCCGGATACCGTGGTCCTCGCTTGGAGAGGCGTATCGGATCCACTAGACCCCCGACAAGGACTTGACTGCGTTCGACATCGAGCTGGCCCAGGATCTGATCTTTGACCATCCGCCGGATCGATCAAGCAGAAAGAGATCTCCGCTGCTGCTGATTGTTCGAGAAGACGATATCGAATACCTCCCATTCTTGAGATCTTCCTGCAATTGGCGTCCTCCCCAGCACCTTGCCAAACAAGAGCCATCGGTCTCGCCCATCGGTCTCGCAAGGATGGCACCACTGACCAACACCCGATCCATGAAAGCCCAGCGAGATGGCAGTGACCTCCGGAATTTCGGCATCGTTTGACGATCTTTTCAAGACCAAGGATCGACAGTACCAATCGAATCCGGATGCCCTCTCTGATCTTGTAATCAAGTTTTGTGCCGTCGCTTGAGTTCACCCGCCGAACACAACGACCACGTCAAATCGTCAGCCATCAAGCAACACCCTCGGGAGAGATTCCACGGGGGGAGCCTTTTGAGATCAACCGTCAGGAGAGGACCCGTGCGGTCGGTCCGCATCCGGTGTCCACTGAGGAGTCCCTCATGCCACACGCATCATCGAAAGCCCTCCTTGCAGCGTTACTCTCGTTGACGATCCTTGTGTCAAGTACGGGGGCTCGTCCCTCGATCTTACGCGGGGCAAGCCCGCTCGATCAGCCGCGCGCTGGCTCGGCCAAGCGCCTCCCGGTGGGTGTGGAGAGGGCTGACTGGGAGGGAATCCTGGCGGCTCACGAGGACTGGAACCACACCATCCGGCGAGCCAAAGGCCAAGGGGAGCGTTGGGAGGGGACCAACACCCAAACGGGGCTGCGGGCCACCTTTGACGCACGCGGC
>JBMOHS010000123.1:0-12111 GCA_049317725.1 Blastocatellia bacterium | reverse complement strand
TGGCGAACGTGAGGATCGAGCCCGGTCGTCGGTTCATCCAGAATGAGGATGGATGGGTCGTTGATCAGGCCCCGCGCAATCATCAGTCGCCGCTTCATTCCGCCGGAGAGAGTCTCGATCCGGGCGGTGCGCTTCTCTTCCAGCTCGGCGAACTCGATCAGTCGATCCGCCCGCTCCTCGGCCAGTGCCCTGGGAATGCGATAGTAGCGCGCATAGACCAGCAGATTTTCCCGAAGATTGAGATCTGGATCGAGGTTGTTCTCCTGGGGGACAACCCCGACCCGTGCCTTGATCGCCCGGGCCTCGGTCATGACGTCAAGGCCGACGACCCGCAACCGCCCCTCTGTGAGTGGGCTCCGGCAGTAGATCATCCGCATGAGGGTCGATTTGCCGGCACCATTCGGGCCGAGAAGCCCGAACGCCTCCCCCTGTCCCACTTGAAAGCTGATCCGATCGACCGCTGTCAACTCCCCGTAGCGGCGAACCACCCCATCGGCATCAATCGCCAGTGGAGTGGTCACCGTCCGATTTCCGCTTCTCTCGATCAAACCCGTATCCCTTCTCCCAACGGCCCACATTCATCGAGGGGACAGGCCCTAGCCTCGACCTTCCAGACCGCTGAATGTGCCACAAGCGGGCTTCTGAAGGCAACCAAAGGAGATGGGGGAAGTGGGCGAGCCTTGCCCGATCGACAACCGGCTTGGCCCTCCGTCGAGCCCGTGATACATTGCCTTTTCGTTACCCTTTTCGACCTCCTCCACTTTTCCACTCGGCAGCAAGGAAGAGTTGGAAAAGTGACCTCCAGCGAGAGCGTATGAGACCACCACAATGCCCACTCTGCGGGCGATCCAACAACCGGCTGCTCCCGGAAGAGGCTCGACGGGACGAGCAGTACCTCTCGCTGATTGCCTCCAATATTCCTGGGTGGGCACCTGAGCAGGGGGCGTGCGAAGGATGTCTCAACCTCTTCCGGCGAGCGGTCGACCGGGTACGGGCCAACCCAACGCTTTTTCGCGATGGTCGTCTGCACATTCTGCCAACGCCGCTGCGGATGGGAGCGGAGGAGCGATTCACAGGGCGTGGCGTAACCATCGCCTTCCTCGATTCGGGCTTTTACCCTCACCCTGACCTCATCGAACCTCACAATCGAATCCTGCACTATGAAAATCTGGTCGATCCCCACTTCGATCGTGCGGAACTCTCGATTCCCGACGTCTCCAGTTGGCACGGGATGATGACCTCGGTTGTCGCCAGTGGAAATGGCCATCTCTCGCAGGGGCTCTATCGCGGAATCGCCTCTGAGGCCAATCTCGTGCTGGTCAAAGTGGGATCGGCGAAGCGGATTCTCCACGACGACATCCGGCGCGGGATCGAGTGGGTGATTGAGCACCGAGAGCAGTTCGGAATTCGGGTCCTGAATATCTCTTGTGGTGGTGACTACGTTGCCTCGTACCTGACAGACCGCCTGTCACAAGCGGCCGAGGCAGCGGTTCGGGCGGGAATAGTCGTCGTCTGTGCGGCGGGCAATGCGGGCCACAACCCGACCCCCTCGGTCCTGCCTCCCGCCTCGACGCCCGCGGTCATCACCGTCGGAGGATTCAACGACCGGAACACCCTCGAACTCGAGGACAACGAACTCTACCACTCCTCGTATGGACCGACGATCGATGGGCTCCAGAAGCCGGAGATCATCGCCCCCAGCATCTGGCTCGCTGCCCCGATCCTCCCCGGGACGCCAACGGCGGACGAGGCCCACTTCTACGATCGACTTCAACGAACAGCGGACGCGACACTTCGGGAGGAGCTCCTCGCCCACCCCGGCATCGACCGAGAGCTCGATGCGGCCGCCAACCTGCCGATCTATCTCATTCGCCACCTGCTCGCCATCAAACTGCACGATGCCAATGTCATCAGCGGCCATTACAAGCACGTCGATGGGACGAGCTTCGCGGCCCCGATCGTGTCGTCTGTCGTCGCGCAGATGTTGGAAGCTCATCCTGGCCTGCTCCCCTGGCAGGTCAAGCGAATCCTGATCGAGACCGCCATTCGACTGCGCCAGACGCCCATCGACCGACAGGGCTGGGGCACGATCATTCCCTCCCGGGCCGTCGCACGGGCCCTGGCGGTACGTTCGGCGTCGGCCTCCGGGACCCCGTAAGGGTCTCCAACGGAAGTGCACGGAGAGATGTACCTGATTGACGGCAACAATGTAATGGGGCAGCAGGTCGGATGGCATCGCGACAAGCCTGCCGCACGCCGTCAGCTGCTGGAGAACCTCTCCCGCCTTGCCCGGGCCCGCCAGACCAGACTGACCGTCGTCTTTGATGGCCGGCCAGACGACCGGTTCCCGGAGGGGACAAGCTACCGGAGCGTACGGATCCACTACGCGTCGCCCGGCTCGGATGCGGATTCAAGGATCGTCGAGCTGGTCGAAGCGACTCCCAACAAGCGCAATCTGACGGTCGTCACTTCTGACCGCCAATTGACCGATCGGGTACGGGTCTGCGGTGTCCGGGTGATCAAATCGGGGGTCTTTCGCCGCTTCATGGAGGAGGCGCAGGCGTCTGGCCAGCTGATCTCCCCCCCCGCACTCGAAGACGGGGAGACGGAGAGCTGGCTTCGTTACTTTGGGGTGTCCGCCGATGAAGACGAGGAGGACGATGAGTCCGACTGGTAAGCTCCTGCCCGACGCTCCTCCCACCCTGGCCGCTTGGCTCTGGATCCTCGTCTGCGGCTTGGCGGGGGCTCTCCTGCTCTGGCTCTTCGTGGATAGTTGCCAGCAGGACGGTGGACTCCATTACCTGTTTGCCAAGTGGGCATGGACGCATCCCGAGATCCTGGTCGGAGTCTGGGCCCGTCCGCTCTACACGACCCTCTACGCCATTCCAGCCCTGGCAGGGTACCAGGCGACCCGGGGCTTCTCGGTGCTGATCTGCCTGGTCATCGCGTGGCAGACCTACCAGATCGCCCGCGACCTGGGTCTCCCCCGGCCCGCTCTGGCCATTCCATTTGTCTGGCTCCAGCCATCCTTCTTTCTCTTCGCCGCGGACAATATGACCGAGCCTGTCTTCGCGCTGGTCTACGTCATCGCGCTGCGATTGCATCTTCGCGGGCGGCTGGTTACGGGAATGATCGTCGCCTCGCTGACGATCCTTGCCCGACCTGAGGGATTCTTTCTCGGGCTGCTCTGGGCTGTCTGGATCTGGCGGGCACACGTTCCTGGCGGAGGGCTTCCGCAGGACAGAGCCGCTTGGCGGCGGGTCAGCTCGATCCTCTGGCTCGGCACAGGCATACTTCTCTGGTGGCTGGCAGCGTGGGCTCTGACAGGCGACCCCCTCTTCATCCTGCACAACTGGCCGCGCGACTGGCCCCTCACCGGGACCATCTACGGAGCGGCCGGCCTCCTCGCCTACCCTGCCCGGTTACCTGAGATCGTCGGCCCCTTCTTGCTGATTCCCTTTGCCTGGGGTCTCGTCCGCCTGCTGCGAGAGCTGGCCCTCCCGACCTTGACCTCGAGTTTTCTGCTGCTCTTCGGGCTGCACACGATCCTGCGTGCCTTTGGACTGCTCGGATCGGCGGGCTATCCGCGCTATCTCATTACCATCAGCCCGGCGATTGCCCTGCTGACGCTGGTGGGTTGGAACCGGTTAGCCGGGCTGATCGGGGAGGCACTCTCCCGGCCAATTCGCCTCGCCTGCGCCAGCGTCATCCTCGCGACGTCGGCTTACGCCAATGCTGCCTACGTCGATGGGGCGGAATGGTCACGCGACGCCTACGCCCTCGAAGAGATCCACCGTTGGGTCGCCGCACGCCAGCGACAGGCACCTCTGCCCATCACCCGGCTGGTCTGGAACGAACCCTATGTGGCCATCCTCTTCGGTCGGGACCCGTGGGAGAACGTCCAATGGACGCGCCATCCGGCTCACGACCAGGAAATCATGCGGAAATTGCCTGCCGGAACCCTCGTCGTCTGGGATCAACGGATCGGTCCCAAATGGTACGCCATCGAAGCGGCCGACTTCCAGAACGCGGGGTTCGAGCTGCTCCACGAAGCCTCCTTCACCCTCCGCGGCTACCTTCTCAGCTATTCCTGGTTTGGCGTCGGCGGACCACGGCACCAGCGCTATTTTGTCTTCTACAAGGGGCCAGTTCCCCCCTCTCCCCACTGACCCACCTCACTTGGCAGCCCGTGCAAAACGCAGCGTCCGGATATTGCCCGCTCCATCGAGGAGGGCAACCAGGGACCGGCCTGTCTCCAGGCGGCCATAATCCAGGAGGGTCTGCGTCCCAAGGGTCCGACGTTTGAACTTCGGTCCGAAGGTGTTCCGCAGGTCGTCCAGCGTCCAGGTCACCAACAGATCGACCGTCGTCAAAAGACGATCAGGAAGGGAGAAATGGAGGGTCATCCCGTGATGGTAGCTGAGATAACGAATGGTATGGGTTTCGCTGCGTCCATCCTGAGCGGTCTGGACCAGCTCGGCGGTCCGGGTCAGTTCCAAGACCTCGTCGAAGTGGGTCCGGCCAATCCCATCGACCAATCGGTAGAAGAGTGCCAACGCCTCATCCGGCCTTGGAAACATCGGGTCGAGCGGGACCGCCCCCCGTTTTCCACGAGAGACGGGGAGGAGTGGCTCATCGACTGAGACCCCCTCCTGCCCAGAGGTTCCTGCCGCTGGCGCCTTCGATCTCCTCGCACTTGGGTCAGCCAAATCCCGGAGGTGGGAGAGAGACATCGTCGGCTCATCCCGAATCAGCCCACGGACATAGTTGATGGGAACGGCGAAGTTGAGATTCTGCCCACCCTCGAGGCGATAGGTGACCACCCCAATAACCCGCCCTTGTGAATCGAAGAGGGCCCCTCCGCTGCTGCCTTGCCCAATTGGCGCCGTCATCTGAAAGATGCGGTGGGTCTCCAATCGACGGACGCCGCTGAGGATCCCCGTGGAGAGCGAATTGGTCAGCCCCGAAGGACTGCTGATCACCACCACCGGCTGACCCACCTCGACCGTATCGGAGTCTCCCAATGTCACCGTCGGCAAGCCATAGCCACGAATCCGGACCAAGGCGAGATCCCGCACTTCGTCGATATCGACCAGCTCGGTCGTCTGGTAGAGATCGCCTGAGGCCAAGCGAACTTGGATCCGGGCCGCTCCCCGCAGGACGTGCAGATTGGTGACGATCGTCCCCACCGCCGTCACGACAAAGCCACTACCTTGCCCCGAGACCTGCCCCTGCTCGTCGAGGGCCTCAACCAAGACCACCGCTGGTGCCTGCTCCCGGGCAATCGCCACCACTGGCTGCGCCTGTGTGCTCGACCAAGCCGCGCCCAGTCCCAACAGGCTGATCAATCCGACAACCCGCGCCCCCCTCTGCCCCGATAACAGTCGTCGACCCTTTCCCGACATTCTCTTGCTCATGTCGCCATTCTACCCCAAGTCGGCCAAAGTCGGCATCCCTGGAGATCAGGGCCTATCGGGAGAAGACGGCTGAACCGGCCGCCGTGACCGGGCGGGCAGGCGGACGATCTGGAATTCTGGCAACGGGAATGATCGGCAGCAGGAGGGGACGCAGCTGTTCGAGGTAGTCCCCGGAAGGGTTATGTGGGGTGACGGCGACGGAGCTGTCATAGGAGAAGAGGACAAAGCCTTCAACGCCCGCCGCACGGGCCACAGCGATCTTCTCCCTGGCCTGCTCGACCCCCTGACGGTAGGCACCGATCCCTATCCAGACTTGGCGGCCAGCCGCGACCTGGCGCACGCCTTCCAGGAGAGATTGGAACCGCTCCGTCTCCGGAGTGTAGGCCATCGGACAGAGCACATCGAGCCAGCCACGGCGTGCCCAGTTCGGCCAGTCTTGAAAACGATCCTGGCTGGCTTGCTGAGGATCGGCGAAGACTGCCGCGGAGAGGAGCAGGTCAGGCCGAACCCGCTTGACCTCCTTGGACAATCGCTCGACCAGCAGGTCCACTTGACGGCGTTGGAACGATCCATACTGCGCCGGAAAATTGTCTGGATAGAAGAGCGGATCGACCAACGATTCCGACTCGAGAAATTCCCGATCATCTTCGGGGAGACGCGCCTCCATCTCTGCCCGAAACTGGTCGAGTGAGGCCCGGCTGAAGTCGTACGTCGGGTTCGGGTAGCGCACATAGTCCAAATGCAGGCCATCCACCTCGTAGCGGCGAACCAGCTCCAGGGCAAGTCGCACCACCCACTCCCGAAGACCCGGATGGGCCGGCGTGGCAAAGAGCCCTTCCAGGTCTTCGCGGTTCCGCCGACTGAAGGCGAGCAATTGTTCGGCAAAGTTTGGAGACTGGGGGGAGAGCTGGGGCTGCTCCTCAGCCATTCCCCGCGGCACCATCAACCATTCCGGATGTCGACGGACCAAGTGGCGAGACGAAGAGGGAAGGGATGTCAGGTCGGCCACCAGAAAGAGGTTGATCCAAGCGTGCACACGCAGCCCCACTGGATGAGCGGCCTTGATCACTCGGTCAAGGGGATCGAAGTCGGGAGGTTGTCCTCCCAGCAGTGCCGCCCGTGGCTCGTAGGTCGAACGATAGTAAGCGTCTCCCCGGCCGCGAACCTGGACGATCAGATCGGTGTACCCATTCTCAAGGGCCTCCTTGATCAGGCGGTCGATCGATTGCGGCGAGGCAAGGGTATGCCGAACCACCCAGAGAGCCCGCACCTCCGCCCGACGGGATGCTCCTTCACCGCGAGGTCCAGGGCTCCCCGCCGCCAAGTTCGATGACCGCGCCGGCCCGACCACCGCCGCAGGGGCGACCGTCTCCTGCGGCGGAAACCAAGCCGCCACGAGCAGCCCCGTCAATATCAGGAAGATTGCGCCGGTACGTCTCATCGCTCTCCCCCCTTGGCTCCCGTCTCCCCCTATCAATAGAGCAGATAATTGCGTCGGATCGCACGAAAAGCGTCCAGCTCCTCTTGGTAGAGTTGCTTCAACGCCCGCCCGTCCGCTCCCTGCATCAAGCTGTCGAAGACGCGTTGATTGACCAAGAGCCGCAGAAAGCGGTCTGCCTGGAAGGCTGCCGGATAGAGACGGCGCAGTTGTGCCGCCATCTCGAGCCCCACCAGAACCGGTTCAAAGACCTCCCGATCGGTGATGATCAGGTTGACTCCCCCACACTCGTTGCCCTGATGCACACTGGCGGTCGGGGTGTATCGGACTGGAACAAACCGGACTCCGGGCAGGCCTGCCCGATTGAGCGCCTCAGCCAATCGCCGCCCCTCCATCCACGGAGCCCCGATCACCTCAAAGGGGGTCCCGGTCCCGCGCCCCACCGAGACATTGGTCGGCTCCAAGAGACAGACCCCTGGATAGAGTGTCGCCTCGGTCAGGCTGCGCATATTCGGAGATGGATTGACCCAGAATTGCCCGGTCGAATCCAACCACTGCCCCCGCTGCCAGTTCTCCATGCGGATCACCTGCAGATCGACCCCAATTCCCCGCTCCTTGTTGAAGAGTTGGGCCATCTCCCCAATCGTCATCCCGTGCCGCACGGGAATCGAATGGTAGGCGATGAACGAGAGCTTGTCCTGATCGGCCAGTGGCCCCTCGACGTCGACCCCATTGATCGGATTGACCCGATCGAGCACGACGAAGCGCACATTTCGCTTGGCCGCCTCCTCCATCGCCATCCCCATCGTCGAGATGTAGGTGTAAAATCGAGCTCCGATGTCCTGGATATCGAAGACCAGCGTATCAATCCCCTGCAGCATCTGCGCCGTCGGACGCCGAGTCTCCCCGTAGAGGCTGTAGACGGGAAGTCCCGTCTTCTCATCCACTCCGCTGTCGATCTTCTCCTGATCGAGCGCGCCACGAATGCCGTGTTCAGGAGAGAAGAGCGCCACCAGTTTGACCTCGGGTGCCTGGAAGAGCAGATCGATCGTTGTCCGTCCCTCGCGGTCTCGACCGGTATGGTTGGTGATCAGCCCGACCTTGCGACCCCGCAAGGCGGCGAATCCATCCCGCGCCAGGACGTCGATGCCGTTGAGAACTTGTGTGTCCTCCCCCGCCCGGCCCCTTCCCGGGATCGCCCCCACTACTGCCAGCCCCTCCCCGGAAATCGTCGTGGACAGAGGGGCCATCGGCGGGGCCAGGATCGAGGCCGCAACGACCGAGGCGACCCGGCCACGCAAGGAGGTGACATCGGCTGGTTGCGCCGGATCGAGCCGAGGATGAACCCGGTTGCTCAGAAAGACGACGAAGGTCTCACTCGTCGGGTCGATCCAGAGCGAGGTCCCGGTAAAGCCTGTATGGCCGACACTCCCGATGGGAAAGAGGTCTCCCCGATTGGCAGAGTACCCCGTGAAGAGATCCCAGCCCAACCCTCGGACCACGCCATCCGCTCCATTCCCCCCCGACGGCCGCCCTTCGACCATTCGTCGCACAGCCAGCGGGCTGAGCACCCGCTGCCCCTGATAGACGCCTCCGTTGAGAATCATCTGACAATAGATCGAGAGATCTCCCGCCGTCGAAAAGAGCCCCGCGTGTCCCGCCACTCCGCCCAGCAACCAAGCACGTGGGTCGTGCACCTCACCCCGCATCCATCGTGCCTCTCCCTCTCCTTGCCGCTCCCCCGTGCTCGGGACGAGCGCTCCCCCACCCCGCTTCTCGGTCGGGGCTGTCCGAGATCCAATCGCCGCCCCGAATCGCTGCAGGGGGTTGAAGCCAGTCGACGACATCCCCAAGGGAGCGAAGATCGCCTCCTCCGCAAACTGGTCGAGCGGCTTTCCGCTGACCCGACGCACCAATTCTCCCAAGACGATGTAGTTGACATCTGAATAGATGAATCGGGATCCGACCGCGGCGATTGGTGCGAGCCGCCAGAGGTTCTCCATCGCCTTCGCCGGCCCCTCCTCGTAGTCCCGCAACTCATTGTCGGCAATCAGCCCACTGCGATGGATCAACAACTGCTCGACCGTAATTGCTCGCTTGCCGTTCGCCGCAAACTCCGGCACGTAACGCGCGACCGGATCCCCTAGCCGGACCAGCCCACGGTCGACCAGGACCATGACCGAGGTGGCGGTGGCAACCACTTTGGTCAGTGAAGCGAGATCGAAGAGCGTCTCGGTCGTCATTGGCTCCAGTGCCGGCTCAAGGGCACGGTTGCCATAGGCACGGCTCCAGACCAGCTTCCCACTCCGAGCGACGTGCACCACTGCCCCCGGCAGCTGCCCCGCAGCAATCTCCGCCTCGACGATCGTGTCGATCCGGGCCAGATGGGCTGGCGACATCCCCACTTCCGACGGTGCCGTCGGCGAGAGCCCGGATGGGACGGCCCTTCCCGCCTGCCCAAACCCGACCTGTCCTTGCACTGCCAGACTGGCCACCAAGAGAATGACCCAGGCCCACCTCATCATGGAATGGTCCGGTCTTCGCTCCCCCTGCTCTGGCTCTCCTCCACTCCCCCTCAACACCATGACACGTCCTCCATTCCCGCGACCACTCCAACTTGGACTTGGCGGGCCTCTCCTGCCGAGTGCCATAAAAAGGCCCTGCCCTCCGGCCACTGTCTGTCGATGGGTGTTGTATCCCATCTCGCTCGACATTGTAAACCGGAAGACAGGGCCGCACTGGGGAGAAGATCCTCCCCCATCCCCACACCAATCAATCCGCAAGTCAGATCACGATGCGAGTCCCATCGAACTTGGTCAAGTTGAAGCCTCTGAAGGGCTCGTGAACCCCTTCCCGGAGATCTCTCAGATAATCAATCGCGATCGTCTCGCCGAGCCGCAACGACTCCGTCGCGTCTGCCCGCCAATGCACCCCGGCGATATTTCGTCCCACGGCGACATTCGAGGCCAGCTTGTTGAGCTCTCCTCCCACTGTCAATGCAGGACCTTGATAGGGGACCAGGCGGTTGCCATCCGCTGTCGGCACGACCGGATTGGGCAGCACCCACGACTCTTCAAACCACGCCTTGAGGATCGTCACGCAGGCACCTGCCACCGTCGCATGGCCACCGCCATAGGCCGGATGGCTTGGACACCCTTCCGGGTACGCCTGCGGCAGGAGGAAACTCCCGAATCGTCGGGCAAGCTCGGGGAGTACCGAAGAGTTCGTAATCTGGAAGTGGATGGGATAGACGGCTTGCCTCGTAAAATGGGTATGGATCCTCCCGGCAAAGGCCTCCGGTCGAAGACGCCGGTGAACGAACCACTTTTGATGCCAGACCGAACGCAACGCAAGGGTCGCCACGGCACAGACCATACTCTGAATGTGTGGAGCCCCAAACGTCCCAAAGCTGCACTGCGTCCGTGATTCCCTGTAGGGGTTGTTCTGATCAACAGGCGCTTCCATCCCCAGCAGAATCAATGCCGCATTGAAGTAGGCTTGAAAGAGCACATCCCGGTGTACCCACTCCGCCAAGTCCCGCCCATTCCGAAGCAATCGACGAATGCCCATGTAACGATTGGGGAGGTTGATATGACCCCGTGAATTCTGCGCGAAGAGCCAATCCTCATACCGAAAGAGATAATCATCGCCTTGAACCGGCGACAAGATCCGCTGATTGATCACTTGTGGACCATACGGAATGTCCTGCCATAAAAACTGAGAGATGTAGGGCCCTGTCAGGTCCCCGGGTGTCAATCCGCGGAAGAGCACTTGAGTCGTCACAGGAGCGTCCGAACCCTGCCGACTCGGAGTACTGGAAAATGGGGCGAACGTCTGCCAGGCAAACTGGTTGTGGGGATCAGGCGTACCTGTCCCAGAAACTCCTGCCCCCAATCCTTCCACCTGCCCACGCAGCACCTGTAGAGTTTGACGTGGCCCTCGGAATTGAGCCATCTTGGAGAGATCCTGGGCAGCTGTCTGGGTGAGGGAGTGGGAATCGTAGTCGGCAAATGGCACATCGCGAGTCAGTGCCATCCAGTAGTTCTCGACAATCTCGGCAACGATTTCAGCGCTGTCGAAGGCGGGCGCTGGTGGCATAAAGACGTTGGCCGGGTCCCTTCCAGCCAACTCATAGGTCAAGCCCGCCTGTGGGTTCTTGAGCAGGGCATCTCCCCCCATGGGGATCTGCTCAAAATCCTGCATCTCCCCCGTGCGCAAAGCTCGCAGGAGCTGTTCATAAGCGGCTGGATCGACCTCACCAATCCGGTTGTGCGGCAGGCCTTTGGAAAAGTTGGCGATGCGATTCTGATAGCGTGGCTCATCCCCATTGGTGATCTGATTCTCCAGGGGCTGGGCACGCTGCAGGGTTGCGGTCCGCGATCGAACACCAAATGCCCGGTCGGCTCGATCCGGCCCGCCCATTGACGACGGATCTCGGCCCAACTGGGGAAGTCCAGTTGTTGCCGGGGACGCCGCCGCTGCGGTGCCAGTCCCTCCACCTTCAGACATCAGAACTGTTCCGCCGGCGACAGCGCTGATCTGCGCAAGAAATCGGCGCCTCCCCTTCCCGGGAAGAGCGTCGATCCCATTTGCCATTTCTTCTATCTCCTTGGTAATCTCCTCTTCTGTCATCTTGATTTCTGTTTGTTGTTCGATTCCTTGCTGTGTGTTCTTTGTGTGGTGATTCCAATTCATGCGGGTTTTAATCCTTGTGCGTGGTTACTCACGGTCCTCTCGATCAGGGACAAACCTCCAGGTGGTACTCTGGATCCGGAGCGGCAGGATCGGTTCAGCCATTCGTTCCCCCCCCTGTGTTGCCCCAAGCAGATACACCTTACCGAGCACCCTCCTCATGCGGGGTTTCGGTCATTTTTCATTTGTTGGCTTGTAGTGGGACAAGCTCGAAGGGTGAAACCCTGTTTCACCTCAACGGTCCAGGTCCGCCCGGGCACATCCCGGGGGCCTTTGGGCTGACGCGTGGTGAGAAGGACGGCCAGGCCCTTAAAATATTTCAAAATAATGCGATAAGTGGCGGAAGGTTGTCAACAAAAGAGAACTTCATCGTCGAAATAATAAAAATTAATAATTCAGGGACATTTCGAGAAGAAGCATGAGGAAGGAAGACGATCAGAAGAGGACGTCGAGCGCATCGGAGACGGAGCGGACCCCGAAGACCTCGAGTTGGCTGTCCAAGGCCAGCCCGCTGAGATTGGTGAGCGGAAGGACGACTCGACGAAAGCCCATGCGACTGGCCTC
>JBMOHS010000122.1:0-12168 GCA_049317725.1 Blastocatellia bacterium | reverse complement strand
TTGCCTTTACCGATTTCATCCAACAACGTCTTGCGCATGGATTCCAGGTAGCGTTCCACGTCAGTCTCATCGGCCAGCCAGGCGGTGTTGAAGGGGACCTTTAGCGAGTGGATCGTCACCAGCGGATAGTGGGCAGGTTTTTCGGCAATCGTACCGGGCTTCGTTGCGTCTGGCCGACCATTTTCCACTTCCCACTTCCCACTTCCCACTTCGCACTTGACACTAAGTTGTCCCAGCAGTTGCGGGTACTGGTTCTCTTCAAACCGGCGGAGGGAATCACGGATGACGGCAATCAGCTTCTGGCGCTCGATCGTCGCGTTGAATTCGGCGAACGGGCGAGTCAGCTGCTCCTTCTGGTCGGCGTTCAGTGCCTTGAATTCAGCCATGGCACAGAGACGGTCTTTGAGGGTGGTGACGGTCGCTCTCGCTTTGGCCATCTCGGCCTCGATCTGGGCATTGACCCTCTCCTGCAGGGCTTCGACGTGAGTCTTCACCAGCTGCATCCGGTTACCCTTGAAGCAATCAGGATCGTTCAGGATCTGGAGCAAGGAGTCGGCCGATGGATTGCCAGGGGCGGGCTTTTCCACTTCCCACTTCCCACTTCCCACTTCCTCACCCAGGTAGGCAAAATTTGGCTCCTGGGTTTGAACGAAATTGCGGGTGGTATCGAAGATATCCTTCTGGGGACCTTTCATAAATTTGCTGATCGGATCGATGATGTTCTCCTTCATAGCGATCAGCGCGTCTTCCTGGCGAGTGAGTTCGGTGAGATACCAGGTATAGGGCTTTCCGGGGAGCTCTTTGATCTTCTCAATCACCGGTGACAGTGCAAGCAGGAACGGGTACTGGGATGCCTGGATAGTCAGCCGATGTAGCCGATCCAGGAGTTCCTGAAAGGCGGTGCCGGTCTCCTTTCCGAGCAGCTTCGCTTCACTGGTGGTGGGAGAGGCGTCAAAGAAGTCTTCGAAGAACTCTTTGAGGGCGCGGACTTGCGAGGCGGTAAATTCGACCTGGGGATCCAGCACGACATTGCCGTGAGCGTGGGTGTTGGGCAGTACTTGTTCGAGTTCATCCAATTCAAGCAGATTGCCGTCAGTACGGACCTCGACCTTGCCGCGAGCACAGAGTTTGGCGAGGGTACAGAGGATGGCGGAAAAGTACCATCCATATGGCTTGCGTTCGAACTTTTCGATCAAGTATTTCAGCGTCGTGCGGACGCCACCCCGGCTATTGCTCTGGATGAAGGCAAGCAGCTCCTGTTCGGATTCGGACAGGGAGTTGACGTTGTTGCCAAAGAGCCCTTGATGTGAATGCTGGAGGCATTGGGCGATGTCATTTTCGGTGTAGTTGATGCCGCGCAGCATGCGAAGATTTGGATAGGTACGGGTGACAAGCTCGTGAAACCCTTGCAGGACACGGGTTTGAGCATCTCCGGATCCAATTTCGATCTTGTTTCCGGCGACAAAAAGTTTTGCCTTGCCGATCAACATTTGAACGCGTCGCTGTAGTTCGGCATATCTTTCCTGATTTTGATGCCCCTTGTCCGCCAGGATGCGCTTCACTCCCTCATTTTGAGTGGTCGAGATGTTTTGGCGGATATATTTTTCCGTGCGCTTATACGTCAGGAGATCGCGAATGAGGCGCTCGTCGGCGGGGATCAGGATCAGCAGTTCGTCCCGGCCCATGCTCTGCATCTGCAGAATGGTCTCATTTTCAGCTTGATCGTGAAACGGGCTGATGACGTGGATGGCCAGCTCATATTCCCGCCCGTGCAGGCGATCATCGAGCTTTCTGGAGAACGGGTAGTCCTGTCCAATCTCTTGGTGGCGAATCTTACGGAATTTAATGACGAGATCAAAGACGATCTTTTCAAGTTCGGCCGCAACATCGGCCGACTCGACCTCGGTGTTCCTGATCTCTTGTTCGACGTCTTTCTCTTCGTCGGTCAGGAATTCGTAGAGCTCGCCATTGCGCTGCACATAGGTCTGCTGTTCCAGCAGGGCGAGGGCTTCCTCAACCTGTTTCTTCAACGATGGCAGGTCCTGATTGAAGCCGCCATACATCAGCACGCAGAGGTTGCGCACAGTTGGCTTGAACTCTTTGATATATTTGACCAGGAAGAGCGTCTTTAACAGCTGGATGGCGAAAGGACCCTCAAGGTGATGCTCAGCCTGAATGATGGCCCGCTGGATATTCGATTTCAGTGCCGTCCGAATCCCTTCGAACATCAGGTCGAAGGTCGCCAGCCGACCGATCTGGTAGTCCCCGATCTTGATCGCTACCTGCTGGAATACACCAAGCATGGACCGTTCGCCTACTGAACTGTGCTTTCCCTCAAAGGCGTTATGTGCAGAGAGATTCTGAATTGCGGACTGAAAGAGCGCGAACTGGTAGGGGATGAAAGGATAGCTATGGATGAAGTGATCCCGGTCATTAAAATTGCGATAGGTTTGTGATCCGTCGGCAAAGTCGAACAGCGTCTTAAAATTGTTCGACTGCGCGTGATGGAGGTCAGTGAGTTGGTATACCCCCTCTTCGGTCTTGGTGAGCAGTCTTTTTTGAATGACCTCGGCCACATCGGCACTGGTCAGCTTCATCCGGGTGGCGAACCGCGCCTGGATCTTCGAAAAGTCGTTGCCTTGTTGTTTACCCATTTCGCCGACAACCATTCCCATATCTTCCTGCGCGGTGACGATGACCCACGCGCGGCCCCGGCATCTGGTGGCCAGGCTTTCGGCGATGGTCTGAAGGTTGGTCATCAACTTCACATTCTCGGCGATATATTGACCGACCTCATCGACAAAGAAGTTAAGACGGAAATTGGGAGACTGCTGTTCGATGTACGCGTGAACCTGCTCGGCGAAGTCTTCAATGGAGACCCGGTACTGGTTGCGGTATTTGTCGAGTATGCCGAGGGTCGATGTCTCGTCATCTCCCGTTGCTTGGGCATAGGCTTTGGCAATGTTTTTCGCTTCAAGGAGGGCCTGCTCGCGTCCCTTGTGCCAAGGACGACCCGCGATGCTCTGATAGGCTGATTTGAACGAATCATAAAGCAGGCGGCTGTCGAGGTCGCGCTCGAACTGGGCAATGTGCCCCTGCTTGCCATAGTACCCACACATTTCGTCGAAAACCTTGACAAAGACGGCGAGGAGGGCATCGATCTGGGTCTTGCTGATGACATCCGCTTTCTGGTCAATATTGAAGAGGATGCTTTTTGAGGGGATGGTGACTGCTTTCTTGAGATCAGCACGCAGAATTTCGCCGTTGACACACTTTGGCAGAAAAAGATCGAGGGCCGGAACTCCGTCGATCTGCCGGTTTTCGAGCAGCAGCGCCAACATCTTCAAGAGGTGGGACTTGCCAGATCCGAAGAAGCCAGAAATCCAGACTCCATTCGCTCCCTGATAGTTATTGTAGGCATCCAGAAAGGATTCAAGCCGTTTCTCGACCTCGTGGGTCAGGACGTATTCCTCTATCTCGAGACGGAGGCTGGCCTCATCGTCGGCTTTGATGACCCCTTCGATCGGACGGTCGACCGGCCTGTTAAAGATGGACTTAAGAGTCATCGTGCACCCCGCGATTTATGCTTCGCAATGAAAGATGTTGAATGCCCGGTAGTATTTGTCGTCATGAAGTCTTCCAAAGAGATCGAGTGAGGCCCCCGACTCAGGGGAATGTGTATAGGCGCCCGGGAAGAACATGACCGTCGGCTTTTCTTTCGCTGTGCTCTGTAGATTGTTCAAAACGTTGTGTGAGCGGATGTACGGGAAGACCTCACCAACGCCAGACAAAAAAAGAACCTGGAAATCGATGGCTTCCAGCTTGGCCGCAATGGCTGGTACAAGGTGTGTTTCTGGGTCAAGTACGCCTTGGAGAAGTTCTTTGAGTTGATCTTTGGAAACGGAATTCTCCATTGCAATAATTTGCTCCCAGATGTCACGTTCTTGGAGGATCTCAATCGAAAGGTCATACAGATTGATCTCCAGAATCCGCACACCAGACTGTTCGAGCCGATTGACCAGCTGACGTCTCAGCCGCTCGACCTCAACCGTCTCTTCCGGCTTGAAGGGGCAGATGAAAAAGGGGATCTCATTGCCCAGGCCTTGCTTGTTGAGGAATCGTTGGCCTGAGATGACGGTAAAGAGATGCTGAAATCTGTCCGGCATGGGCATACTGACAGTATCCGTACTCATTGTTTGGCCCCCCATACCTCGGATTCAAACACTGGGAAGAGTAAAATGTCTTGACGGTTGCCTCGGAGGATCAGTTTGAACAGTCTCGGGCTGAGCAAGGCGGCATTGATACGATTGTTCGCTGTCAAGAGGTCCGCTTCACGAAGGATCTTGAACAAGACTTGTCGCAATTTGCTTCTGGTTGCTGGGGTGATCCTGTCCAGTTCCTTGTGCCACTCCGATTTGCGGTTGAGGAATGAATCAAAATCCTCGTGGGTCAGATCATTTTTGAGGGTGATGTAGCGCTCTCGGAGCACCTCAACGGCAAAATCAGCAATGAATTTGTATTGGCGGCAAGTCGCAAGCCAGAGGAGATAGGCTTGCTCTTGGTGGTTGGCAGCAACAAGGAATTGGAGTTCATCCGGACCAAGCGTCCTGATCCGGGAAATGACCTCTTGGCAGATTCGCTTGAGCGTACTCCGTGTTCTGGTCTGTAGCAAGTTTTCTGCAACGACCTTGTCTCGAAGAGACTTCCAGTCAGCAAGATCCAGATAGAGCGTGGCCAGCTCCACTGATTCACGGTGAAGTAGACCGCCCATCGTAAATGACATGCTGTACGTGTCATTACTCATTTCTGGTCAAGATTCCTTTTGATAATGTAGAGTGGCACCACCGGCCTTGATCCATTCGTCCACCTCCTCCTTCTTGAACTTCCAGAGGCGACCCATCCGATGAGCGGGCATATCGAGTTTGTCAATCCACTTGTACACGGTATCATTACTGACCCCGAGATACTTGCAGATCTCACTTATCGATAACCAGCGGTCTTCCATCTCGGCCATTTCTCAAGCTCCTCAAGGGCGATTGGGGGCAAGCCAGGCGCTCGTCAGAGGTGATGTAAGGAAAAGCAGGCAGAGTCCTCCTGCATACATGCCTCAAAAGTATACGAACTGGCTATCGGAGGTCAACCGATCTTTACCGATATAAGCCGACGATCTCTTTCTTCTCTTGACTGGCAGGACGTAGAGCCGGTGGGAGCGACTTTTGGAGCGCAGGATGTTGGCACTTGGGCCATCAAGCAAGGCATTGCAGAGGAAGGTCGATACCTTCCGAATCTGCTCGATCAACGAGACATTCTTTGACCGAGGCCACCCTCGTGGTTGTGTGAACGTCAATCGTCGGAGGCGATCCAGAAATCAGGGGAAGGGGAGGAATGACGGGATGATCTCGCATGAAGGCACGAAGAAAGGGAAAAGATAGGGAGCTGGTGTTAAGTGGGGGAGCGGCTGTCGTGCCAGCCCCAGTCCTGCCCCCCTCTCTTCCCAAGTCCACCTTGATCCGAGCAGCGCTTTCTCCTCAAGATCAGTCGTACAATTGCTGGCTCAGGCGGCCCCGGGGGAGGTCTGCGAGGCCGCATCGAAGAGGACGACCCCACCCGTCTCCGTGCCCATGGCCAGGAATTGGTCATCGGGAGACCAGGCCAACTGCGTGATCCCATCGTTGATCGAGATCCCGGCGCGGGCCTTGCGGCTCTCGGATGGCTGCCAGACGCGGACCTGCCCTCCCTGGCAACCAGAGGCCAGGAGCTGCCCCCGGTGCTGGTAGCAAAGGGCGCTGAGAAACTGTTCGTGCCCCTTGAGGAGAATCGGCTTCGTCCCTTCCGGACTCTTGAGACAATCCCAGATGGTCACATCAAAGCCGCCTCCTGTCGCAAGGTAGCGGCTGGTCGGGTCCCAGGCCAGCTCCCGGACCTTGGTCGGATAGCCCCACATCTGCAAGTCCCGCCCAGTCTTCTCGAACCAGAAGTGGACCGTCGAGTCCTGATCGCCGGTGGCGACAAACTTGCCGTTGGGGCTCCAGGCGATCCGGAGAATCGACCCCTTCCAGGCAAAGTCGCGTTGGGCTTGGCGCAGCACCGTCGAGTAGATGGCCAGTCGGCTGTAGGAGGCAGTCGTCAGGAGCTGCGAGCCCGGTTTCCAGACGAGGTCGGCGATCGTGCTCGGGTGGTCGTCGTAGCCGAGGAGGGCCCGCCCCTCCGTGTCCCAGAGGCGAAGGGCGCGCCCTGCGGCCGTGGCGAGGAGGTGCGGGGTCCCCTTGCGCCCCCCGAGTGGGTTCCAGGCGACCTGCTCGACCCAACGGCCACCTGCTTCGAGCTCGGCACGAGGTTCGAGCTGACTCGGATCCCAGAGCCGGATGTACCCATCCTGTCCGCCACTGGCGAGCCAGCGGCCATCCGCGCTCCAGGCCACGGTCGTCGTTCCAAAGCGGTGCCCGGCCAGCCGGATCGGCTCCGATCCGTCGACGGGCAAGACGTAGACGGGCCCGTCGACGACGCCAACGGCCAGAAACTTCCCGCCCGGCTCCCAGGCGAGACGGATGATGTGCCCTTCAAACTCCCTCTTCCACCGAATGGCCAAGGGGGCCAAGGCGGCTTTTTTATTGGTTGTTCCGGCTGGCATGACGCTCCTTATCGAGTGGCTCCTTGAGGACGGACCAGACATTGCCGGAAACCTTCTTGCAGCGCTTGTCGATCGAGATTCCGCCCGATGAAGATCAGGGAGTTGTGCCGCGGCTCTTCTCCCCAAGCCCGATCCGGGCGACCATCGAAGAGCATATGAACGCCTTGAAAGATGAAGCGGTTCGGGCTGCCGTGAATCGAGAGGACCCCTTTCATTCGGTAGATATCCGTCCCCTTGGTCTGCAAGAGATTGCCCAGCCACTCGTTGAGCTTCTTATCGTCAAGGTCACCCGGGACGTTGATCCCGACGGAACTGACCTCGTCCTCGTGCTCGTGATCGGGCTTGTATTCGTGGGCGAGGAGCGGATGGACCTCCCCCTGGTCTGAAAAGAGTCCGGCCCCAAATTCGGCCGGTTTGTGTTCGGTGAAGATGGCATAGAGGCCAGGCCGGGTGATCCGCAGCGGGAAATGGACGGCCCGTCCGCCGAGCTGGAGCTGCCAGAGTTGCTGGCCCGGTTTGAGGTGCTCTCCCGCTGTCAGGTCGAACTCTGTGTCCGAGAAGGTGAGGACGGCCTCCATCTTGATCGATTCGAGCCCTTCTGCGGCCCCACTCTCCTCCGCGTTGGTCTCGGACGGCAAGGGCAAGAGCACCATCCCCATCGTCTCATCCGGTCCGGGCTGCAACTTCCACTCGTAGGTTCCCGCCTCCAGCGAGAAGACCCCCGCCCACTCGAAGGGATATTCGGGTTCGAGGAAGCGCGGATCGATCTCCAGCGCCCGGTCGAGGTTGAATCCCCCGAGGTGGAGGATCCGGTCCAGTTCAACAACGGCATCCTTGGTCCGGAAGATCCGGGCGGCCGAGTTCATCGCCTTGATTCGCGCCTCAAGCCGGTCGACCTCCCCCGGGGGAACCAGATCGATCTTGTTGAGCAGAATGGCGTCGGCAAAGGCGACCTGCTCCTTGGCCTCGTCACTGGTATCGATGTGCTGCCAGATGTGCTTGGCGTCAACAACCGTCACGACCCCATCGAGGGCCAGCCGCGCCTGCATCTCGTCGTCGACGAAGAAGGTCTGCGCCACTGGGCCCGGATCGGCGAGACCAGTCGTCTCGACCAGGATGTAGTCGAACTTCTCCCGCCTCTTCATCAAGTTTCCCAGGATCCGGATCAGGTCTCCACGAACGGTGCAGCAGATGCACCCGTTGTTCATCTCGAAGACCTCTTCTTCCGCATTGATGACCAGCTCTTGGTCGACACCGATCTCCCCAAACTCATTCTCGATGACGGCAATCCGTTTGCCGTGATTCTCGGTGAGGATTCGGTTGAGCAGGGTCGTCTTGCCGGACCCCAGAAAGCCGGTCAAGACCGTTACGGGAACCCGATCTGGTTGAACAGTGGATGAGGGAGGGGGTGTCGTGCTCATAGGCTACTCTCCTTGCAAAGAATGCTCGTCGTTGGTGTCGGGGTGGTGGTGCGAACCGGTGAGGGCCGCTTGCAGCTCCTCCTGGGTCACCTCGACCATCGGGCGATGGATCTTGATCTGCCGGGGCTGACCCGGCGTGGTCAAAATGGCGATGACGGTCTCGATCGGTGGGCAGCCCTCCTCCTGACAGGTCAGTTCAGTCACCATGACGGTGACCTCCTCCCCGAGCCCCAGGAGGCCATGGACCGACTGGCGAATCCGCTCCCGGGCTTCCTGGGTGAAGGCATCAGGCGAGTTTCGGGAATTGGCTTGAAAGTCGAACTTCATGTTCTTGTCCTTGGAGGCCCATCTCCCCCAAAGGTGGAGAGAGGGGGCGGGGCTCAGTCAGTTGATCGAAACCTGGGGAAGGAGCGGAGAACCGCTCGAACCGCAGTGGGGTGAGCGAGTTGGGAAGGGGAAGGAGCCTCCCCTCCGCCGCCGATTCTGTCGCCCACTCGACAATCGCTTCGTAATGGGTCTGAGTGTCGAGCCCGCCCAACCAGAGGGTGCCGTCGGGATGGACGAGGCAAACCACGTTGACCAGATCGCAGGGGCCGAGGCAGCCACTGATCGTCAGTTGGATCGACGCGGCCAGCCGTCGAGTCTTCCAGGCATGTTTCAGCCACTCGACAGGGACTGGTGGGTGGCCACGATCGACCCGCCCACAGCAACAACCGACACAGACCAAGACTTGCCCGAGGGTTCTCCGTTTTGTGCTCAACACGACTCTCTCTCGACCTCCCCTCCCTCCGCTTGCCCCTTTCCCATGGATGGTGGGAAAGAAAGCGGAGTCAGGTGCTGGGCGGCCGACTGAAACTCTGCGATCGTTCGTGGCAGAGGCATCTCCGTGGGCCACCATCCGGACGCACGCAACGTCAATCCCACTTCGAGCAGGTCAGGCGTGCGCAACCCGACCTCCTTGAGGAAGGTTCTCTCGGCGAGGACTGCCGAGACGGCTCCCTGACGAACGGTCACCCCCCGGTCGAGAACGGCGACCTGATCGGCCCAGCGGTAGGCGAGGTCGATGTCATGGGTGGCCATGACGATCGTCGTCCCGCTCCGCTCCAGCTCCTCGAGCAGCAGCAGCAGCTGTTCCACCCCACGCGGGTCGAGCCCCGCCGTCGGCTCGTCCAGCAGGAGGATGCGGGGAGCCATCGCCAAAACCCCGGCAATCGCCACTCGCCTTTTCTGTCCGTGGCTGAGCTGGTGGGTCGGGCGATCCTTGATTGACTCCAATTCCATGGCGGCCAGCGCCTTCTCGACCTGCTCACAGATGCGCTTCTCGCTCCAGCCCAGATTGGACGGACCGAACGAGAGATCCTGCCAGACGGTCGGTGCAAAGATCTGCTCGTCCGGATTCTGCAGGACCAGCCCAACCTGCTGTCGCCACGCCCAGACCTCTGCGGGGTGATAGCTGACCGGCTCTCCCCCGAGCCGGATCGTCCCCTCTTGCGGCCGCAGGACCCCCTGCAGCAGGAGGAGCAGGGTGCTCTTGCCCGCCCCGTTCGGGCCCAGCAGGGCGACACGACGACCCGCTGCCAAGTGAAGACTCGCTCCTCGCAGTACTGGTGGGTAACCGGCGTATCCATACCCCAGGTTGCGCGCTTCCAGAAGGACCGATTCACCCATCTCAATTCCAAATCAAGCTGATCCAAGTGATCAGGAATCCAGCCGCCGACGCCCAGAGCAGTCGCCGAGGAGAGATCGCTTGGTGCGAGGTCAACATCCGGATCTCTCCAGACCCTCCCCGGGTTCGCAGTCCGCTCTCGCACCGCTCGGCACGATCGATCGCCAAGACGAGCAAGGAACTGGTCATCATCCCCACCGATCGCAACGACAAACGCCAACTTCGCCAACCGCCTCGGATTCCCAATGCCCGATACATCTCATGCACGCTCTCGAAGAAGAGCCAAAGAAAGCGGTGGACCGAGAGCAGCAGATCCGCACCCAGCGGGGAGAGTCCGCCTCGCCGCAGCAGCAGGACCAGCTCCTCGATCGGGGTTGTCAACGAGAGCAGGGCCAGACAGCTCATTCCGGCGCCAGCCCGCCAGAACACCTGGCTCGCTCGTGCCAGAGACTCTCTGGTCACCTCGACTCCATTCTCCCAACTCAGCTCGACAGCAATTCCCACCAGACTGAGCAATGTGAACCCAGCCGGTAACGCGAGGAACCGCAGATAGGCTCCTGGGGGAATCTGGGCGATCACCAGGCCAAGGACGGCGGCGGCCACCCAAACCAGCAGGGCACCCGGCCACGCCGGGAGCAGCAGGCTCAAGACCAGAAATCCCAGCGCGACAGAGACCTTCTCCGCTGGCGCATACGACCGCCACTGATTGACTCTCGATCCGTGCTCGATCGCTGCATGGCGCAGGTGCATATGATTATTCCGCACCCTTCTTGGCTGGTGGATGCTCTGCCTGCTTCTTCCCGTCGCTTGCCTGAATCCGCTGGCCGGTGCCCCCCGATCGCCCCTTGGAATACCGCCACATCAGGTAGAGCAGGACGCTCGCTCCCCCGAACGCCTGCAGGAGAAAGAGCAGCCTCTCCTGCCCTTCCGAGGGTTCAAAGAGAGGCTCCGCCCACCGTTCGTAGCCCGGCCGGAGCTGCTCGATCATCTGCATGGCTTGGTCATCCGTTCCGGTTCCGCCCATTCCGGCCCACTCGGTCAGCGACGGCATTCCGGCGAGAAGCAGCAGCAGCACGAAGAGACCGACCCTTCGGGACCTATCTTGGCGATCGACCGCCACGTCGGCTCGATGGCCCTCGATCGCCTCACGGCTGCTCGCCGAATCCTGGTCCATTCTCTGGCTGGCCATCGCTCCTCCCTCCTCAATCCGAGGCCACGGAAGTCCCGAGAAACAAGGTCGATCTGCCTCCCAACCTTGCCAAGAGGTGCCGGATCAAGATCGTCGTCACGATTCCTTCCAGCATCGCCAACGGAACCTGTGTCCAAGCAAAGATCCCCAGGAAGGTGACGACGCTTCCCGCAAAGCCGGTCGTGGATTGGGGAAAGGCGAGCGCCAACTGCGTCGCCGTCACGGCGTAGGTCCCCAGATTGGCAGCAATCGCTGCTCCCCCCGCCGCCAGCCCGACTGAGATCCCCACTCTCCGTTGCAGGTGAAAGGCCCCTGACGCGATCCACGGCCCCGCGATCCCCATCGCGAAGAGATTCGCCCCGAGGGTCGTCAAGCCGCCATGCGCCAGTAACAAGGCTTGAAACAAGAGGACGATGCCAACGATCACCGGCATTGCCGATCGACCCAGCAACACCGCCCCAAGGGCAGTCCCCGTCGGGTGGGAACTGCTCCCCCCAACCGAGGGGAGCTTGAGCGCCGAGAAGAGAAAGGTCACCGCTCCTGCGGCACCGAGCAGCAGCTTGGCCTCCGGCTGCTGCTCCAGTTGCCGGGCCATCCGTCTTCCTCCGTGCACCACGAACGGAGTACTGATGGCTGTCCAAGCCAACGCGTGCCCAATCGGCAGAAACCCTTCACTGATGTGCATTCTTCCTCCGAGGATTCTGACAAGGGCGCTGGCACTCTCCCTCTCCCCGCCTTGCCCATCGCGAGTCCAACGAACAGTAAAAATAGCCGGGACCACTTCGCTCGACGAGGGGAATTGAATGAATGGTAAAATCGGGGCGATCGTCGTCCGGAATGACCCGATGAGTGGTGGCCAATGCCCCTTCCACCGGGCTCGAGGTCGTCGATCCGCTCTGCCTCTGGCCGCCACACGTGGATCTTCCGCTGGCTTGGATCACCCCGCGTGGGGAAAGATGGGTTGCAGTTTTGCGTCTTGATGGTGAAGCGTAATTACTCACGGGGAAGAAGGTCGGGAAGTCGGCGGGCCAACAGGCAATCAACGCCAGAACTGAAGAGATGATTGCACCACCGAGCCACAGAGATCACCGAGAAGCAGATAGGCCCCCCTGAAGTTGATTGATGCCGTGAGTAGTTACCGAGGGACGAGGGGCGAGGGACGAGGGGGAAGGGGCGAGGGGCGAGGGGCGAGGGATGAGGGGCGAGGGGTGAGGGGTGAGGGGCGAGGGACGAGGGGTGAGGGGCGAGGGGCGAGGGACGA
>JBMOHS010000121.1:0-12197 GCA_049317725.1 Blastocatellia bacterium | reverse complement strand
CGCGGTTCCCCCGAGCGTCCTCGTGCGCGATGGCTTCAACAATCCCGTGGCGGGCGTCTCGGTCACCTTTGCCGTGGTGTCGGGAGGCGGCAGCCTCACTGGGGCGACCCAGACGACCAATGCCAGCGGCATCGCGACCGTGGGGAGTTGGACCCTCGGAACGGGCCTCGGGACGAACACCCTGACGGCGACCAGCCCGGGCCTGACGGGATCCCCCCTGACCTTTACGGCCACAGGCACAGCAGGGACAACGACCCAGTTGACCATCAACGCTGGCAACAACCAGACGGGGACCGCCGGGACCGCCGTCGCGATTCCACCGAGCGTCCTCGTGCGCGATGCCTTCAACAATCCCGTGGCGGGTGTCTCGGTCACCTTCGCCGTGGCGTCAGGAGGCGGCAGCCTTACCGCGGCGACCCAGACAAGCAATGCCAGCGGCATCGCCACCGTCGGGAGTTGGACGCTCGGAACGGTCGCCGGCCCGAACACCCTGACGGCAACCAGCCCGGGGCTGACTGGATTTTCCCTGACCTTCACCGCCACAGGCACAGCAGGAACAGCGACCCAGCTGGCCATCAACGCTGGGAACAACCAAGTGGGAACCGCCGGGACAGCTGTCCCGATTGCACCGAGCGTTCTCGTGCGCGATGCCCTTGGCAATCCCGTGGCGGGCATCTCGGTCACCTTCGCCGTGGTGTCGGGAGGCGGCAGCGTCACCGGGGCGACCCAGACGACCAATGCCAGCGGCATCGCCACCGTCGGGAGTTGGACGCTAGGAACGGGCCTCGGGACGAACACCCTGACGGCGACCAGCCCTGGACTGACGGGATCCCCCCTGACCTTTACGGCGACTGCCACCGCTGGTGTCGTTGCGGGCGGATCGTCCGTCGTCGCCCAGAACGGCAGAGAGATCGGGCCAGGGAGTATTGTTACGATCACACAGACCCTGACAAACTCCACCTCAACCCCCATTGCCTCGGTGTATGAGGCGACGCTGCCAACGAGCCTGATCGCCCTCTCCTGCGCGGCTCCCATCGGGGCTTGCGCCATCGGAGCCGGATCATCGATGGTGGGTGGGCCAAGCCCTGGGCAGCTTCATCGTGTCTCCGCAGCGAACGCGCCAACGACCAATCGCACGATCACTTGGAATGGCACGATCCCCGGAAATGGCAGCGTGACAATCACCTACCAGGTGCAGGTCAGTGTACAGGTCAGTGCGGGAACTCAATCCTGCATCACCTCGACGATCAATAGTCTGCCTGGGTCGGCGATCTGTGTCACCACCAGCATCCCTCCACCCGGACCGGGCGCTCCCCCAACCGTCGCCGGTCTCCCCAATCAGCAGAAGCCCGGGAGTGTTCTGATCTTCTCCGTCTACACCTCCACGCCGAGCAGGACACAGAGCGACAGCCTGATCTCGTTGACCAACACCAACCCAACCAATCCAGCCGAGGTCCGCATCTTCTTCGTCGATGGATCGAACGGCAACGTGAGTGAGCAGGCCGTTACCTTGCTGCAGAATCAGACGACCAGCTTCCTGACGAGCGACTTCGATCCGGGAGTGATGGGGTACCTGATCGCTGTCGCGGTCGATCAGAACGGCTGCCCGACAATCGGGAACTACCTGATTGGGGGCAGCGTTGTTCGATTTCCTGGTGGGCACCACGCCAACCTTACCGCCATCGGGGTCTCCGGGTTAGCACAGACTTTGCCTCTTTGCGATCCCAACTCGCCAACCGCGACGATTGCCTTCAATGGAGTCGCCTATGACGAGTTGCCGCGGTCACTGGCCACCTACACGCTGCCGTCGTTGGGTACGGGGAACCGTCCGATGCTGATCATCAATCGGATCGGGGGCTTCTTGGGCGGGCTGGATTTATCAAGGAGCACGATCAGCCCAATCAGCAGGCTGGCGGGAGCACTCTTTGATGACGCAAAGACCGAGCACACCTTCGAGATCAATGGAGGCAAGTGTCAGGTCTGGGGGGAGCTGGGGAACAACTTTCCGCGGACGAATACGCGCTACACGGATGTCATTCCAGCGGGGCGGACGGGGTGGATGAAGTTTTGGTCGATCGAGGATGAGGCAATCACCGGGGTGTTGATCAACGAGTCCCTCTCAGGGCTCAGTGGCGGCTATAACCTGCAGATGTTGACCACCACCAAGACGGCGACCCTGACGATCACGGTCCGGCGCGCCGAGTAGTCCAGGAGCGACTCGGGGAGCTGGCCTTTTTCCGAGTGGGCAGGTCGATTCATCAAGCACCCTGCCCACTCCTCTCTCTTCGGGACTTTGCGGGCTTCCCCCGCTTTTGTAGACACCTCACTTGGCGCGATAGTGCGCCTGGAGGTGGACATGGAGGTGGACATGACGAAGAGAAAGAGACGGCAGTTTACGCCGGAGTTCAAGGCCGATGCGGTCACGCTGGTTCGCGCCGGTGGCCGGAACATCGCACAGACGGCGAGGGACTTGGATCTGACGGAGACAACCCTTCGAGAGTGGGTTCGACGGGCTGAGATTGAAGCCGGAGGGGGCCCTCCTGGGGGCAGAGCGTGAAGAATTGGTCCGGCTCCAACGGGAGAACAAGCGACTGCAGATGGAGCGCGACATCCTGAAAAAAGCGACGGCCTTCTTCGCAAACGAGAGCGGATGAGGTTCCTGTTCATCCGCGTGGAGAAGGCCAACTACCCATTGACCGTCCTTTGCCGAGTTCTGAAAGCCTCCAGGAGTGGGGACTGCGCATTCGAGAAGCGGAGCCCATCGAAGTGCGAGAGCTTGGACCGGGAGTTGACGGTTCAGACCCAGGAAGTCCACCAGAAAAGCCGACAGACTTACGGCAGCCCTCGGATTCACCGAGAGCTTCGCGAGGGCAGACGGCAGCAGGTCGGACGCCAGCGGGTCGCCCGTCTGATGCAGTCGGCGGGGCTCAAGGAGCTGGAGATTCGGCCCCTGGCGGTCTACTTGAGAAGCCGGGAGCCAGGGGGCGTGATGGCGACAGCGAAGACGGCCGCACGGCCAAGGGGGGCACGATCGATGCCGGGGGCCCGGTGATCGTCAACGGGATCGTCTACATCAACTCCGGGTATGGCCGCATCTTTGGGTCTCCGGGCAATGCCCTCCTCGCCTACTCTGTCGACAGGAAGTAGGCCCCCTTCCCTTCTCCCCCCCCGTCCTGCCCCTCCCAAGACTCAGCCGTCGAAAGAGTGGGAGGGGTAAGACGGGGGGGCGTGGGTTCCGCTCGATGAGCAATCAACGGACCCACTCCTCAGCAGACCCATTGGGTTGCCCCGAATTGAATGGCCTTAACCTGCGGCACCGATCGCTGGTTGGTCTTCCCTTCTGGTCCTTCATATCTTCAAGCAGGTCTTCGCACGTCACAAGAAGTGTTCCAGCCAAGGAAGAGCCAGTTCCCCCGATCATCCTCCCCTTGATAAAAAAACAACCCACCCGGTGAGCCACAAGCGACCAGCTGAACGCTTCTGTTTGTGACAAGCAGAGGCGCAGTGAGGAGGAGGCCTCCTTACTGCGCCACATTTCCACCGATATTTATCCAAAGGAGAGAGAAATGATGAGAGAAGGATCAATCAACCGGACGGCGCAATCGTCCCGACGTTGCGGGTGGCTGGGACTTTTTCTGCCTTTGATCGCCAGTGTCATCGTGTCTATCCCAGGCGAGGTTCAAGCGCAATCCGAGAGAGGCTACTGGGTCAAGTTCACTCCCGAGACGGCCCCCCTTATGGTTAGTGGTAAAATGCTTGACGCTCATAAACGGAATTCCTGTCAAGTCAAAAAAGTATTTTGGCAGCAACAGGTCTTCGTCAAACCTGGCGACCCTCTGGGGAAGGATGGGTTTGGAAAAGATCTCGGGATCATGAATGTGACTAGCTTGGGACAGTGTCGCCCCAATATCAACGAAATCAGCTCTATCAGCATCGACTTACGGGGGAATTATTTCAATCCCACCTTGGGAACATTCAAAACCGTCACGTTCTCGGACCACAATGGTACACGCTGGTACAACGTCAACATTTACAATGCCTCGATCCGGGTGATGACGGGTGGAACCACCCGCGGGTACAGAGTGTTGGCCAACATCAGCTATAGTTTCAGTGAGGAGATGTCAGGTCAAACGGCACGACCAACAAGTAGATTTGGAGGCTTTCACATCACGTCCCACAGAATCATCGAACCGACCATTGGCTTGCGACGCCTGGAGGTGAGCGAGGCGAGGCTGCGACAGGACATTGCGCGAGGGATTCATCCATCGCAGTCAGCTGTGCTGGGCGATCTGGTTGGATCAATTATGACGTTTAATGTTCGAAGATAGTGTTCATCACAACCAATCGATCCAGAACGATTTCTGAGTCACGGGGCTTGATTCCCGGCGACTCGGGGGATGGAGGAATATGCCAGTAAACAGAAGTGTAATCGGATTCATCTTGGTCATGGTGGGTCTACTGAATGTCAATCTATTCGCACAGCCGGCAGCAGCCTCCGGATCTCCTGTAACCATCGAGGCAATCCTTCGGTCGATCGAGGCCCAAGGGCGCACCCAGGAGGCGCTGTTGCGCAGCCTCCTCGAAGAGGTACAGCAGAACCGGATCACGTCGCAAATCAACAGTGTCAATCTCTACCGGCTGCAGATGCTGACAGAGACCCTCAGCAGCCAGCAGAATCGTGTCGACAGTTTGACCGCCGAACTCGACTTGCTGACGCAACAGCTCCAGGCAACCAACGATTCGTTACCGATGGAGGACCAACTGTCTGAACTGGAATCAGCGATCCAACAAGCAACCGATCCCGCCCATCGGCAGACGCTCCTCCAAATGTTCAATACGGCCAAACGGGCTCTCGAATCACAGAAGGAACAGCTTCGAAAGGAGAGTGAAAGGAACCAGCTACGTCAACAGACCTTGCAGAGTCAGATCGAACAAGAGAAGGCTCGCCTGGTTGAATTGGAGGAAAAGATTTCCGCCATGGATCGTCATTTTCAAAAGGTGACCACGGAACTGGTCAAGAGGGGGGCAAGGTAGGAGTTCTTGACAGATTGAGAAGAACCGAAGATGGCGGCGGCAAGGGGGAGATCTTTGTGCCGCCATCGGTTCTGATTCGATTGGGATTGGAGCGGCTACTCGGGACGACCGCCCCTATAGCCTCCAGCGCAGCGCAATTTGCAGGGTTCGGGCTGGGAGCGTCGTTCGGACCGAGCGACCCAAGCCGGCCGCGAAGAGTTCGCGTACCGGAATCCCGAAATGGGCACGATTGGCGAGATTGAAGACCTCCAACCGCCACTCAAGGCCCCGTTGATCGTTGAAGGGAACGACTTTGCTGAGGGCCAGATCGAGGTTGGCGACGCCGGGGGCGAGGAAGGTGTTGCGGCCGATCGATCCATCCCGGCCGGGGCTGGCGATCAACCGCTCGAGCTCGGCAAATGTCTGGGGGAACTCGTAGCCCTGTGCGCCGCGGTCGACCTTGCGGATCCCAGCGAGCGAGTGGAGGCGATCGGTGAGGTTCCCGTCGAGGTTGACGTCGATCGTCGAGTTGACGGTGAACGGCTGCCCGGTCTGGAGTGTGAGGATGCCCGCCAACTGCCAGCCTCCGAGCCAGCCTTTCCGGCGATACCCGGGCAGGTCCCAGACGAAGCTGCCGGCGAGGCGATGGCGAATGTCAAAGTTAGCGCTCGCCCGCTCGGCACGGCGGTCCTGGCTGTTCTGTGGCAACCCTTGCGCCCCCGCCAAGTCAAAGATGTCCGAGACCTCGTCGATCGCGTGCGACCAAGTGTAGGCCAGCATCAAGCGCAAACCATCCGAGAGCCGGCGGGAGGCCTCGGCCTGCAACCCGTGGTAGATCGAGTTGGCATCGGAGCTGATGAGGGTGACCGCCCCCGTAAATGGGTATGGCCGGCGCAACGAATCCCGGCCCGTGACATTGAATCCCGGTGAGCGGAACTCCCCTGTGACGACGAACTGATCGATGAAGGTGGTCAGATTGGAGAAGATGGGGACCGCACGGTTGCCGAGATTTGGTGTGGCAAATCGGATGAGGTTGGTTCCCTTCGTCCCGACGTAGGAGAGCGAAAGATGCAGGTCTTTGACCAACTGCTGCTCGAGGGTTACCCCCCACTGCTGGGAGGAGGGCGTCTTCAGACGAGCCTCCGGCAGAACGAAATTGGGCGTCACAAAGTAGGGAAAACTGTTGTTCCCTTGATTGGAGACCTCACCAGACAGGTTGAGGAGGACTTGGGCAGCGTTGGCGCCATACCGCGCATCGAGCGTGTTGAGCGTTCCAGTTCGCGCGAATCGGGAGGGATTGAAAGGGCTGAGTGTTCCCACAAAGTTCGGGTTGATCAAACCGACCGTGTTGATGGTCAGGAAGGTCGGAAAGACGCTGCGCGATTGGCTGATGACGACTCCGGGAATCTGATCGAAGTAGATCCCATAGCCCCCTCGAAGCACGGTCTTGCCGGTGCGGAATGGATCCCAGGCAAAGGCAACGTGTGGGGCCAAGTTGTTCCGATCAGGCGCAAAGATCCCTTCGCGGTCGCCGAGGTAGGCCGCCAGGCCGGATGCGCCATACCGCTCCTTCTCGGCGGAGCTGAGGAGTCCGACCTCGGGTGAGGTAAACGTCTTCTCGATGCGACCATTCACCTCTCGCGGAACCGAGTTCCATTCGTAGCGCAGGCCCAGGACCAGTTTGAAGCCCGGCGTAACCTGAAGTTGATCCTCGACAAAGAGACTGCTCTGCCAGAGGCGCAGCCCGATCGTCGAATCGGGATTGAATCCCAAGGTCTGCATGAAGCCAGTGGGGGCCCCAAGGGCGACCATATCTGTCCCTTGAAATGTCCTGTTTAAGAGAGGGTTGGTCGGATTGACCAAGGGCTGCAGATTGACTGTGCTGGAAAATTGGGCCAAGGGACGAAAGTTCCGATCGAGCTGGCTGTTGAGCTGCACTCGCCGCAGATCTCCCCCCCACACCAGTTGGTGGCGACGGAAGCGGTGACTGACTGTCTCGGCCAGTTGAAATGTATTATTGGCTCGACTCTGCGGGAAATTGTTGACATCGACACCCAGGGGACTGAAGCCTGAGACGACCATCTGTCCCAGCAGCCCAGTTCCAGTCCCCCTTTCGAGATTGCCTTCCGAGTCCCGGCCAGGCAGGGTCTCGAGCTCAGCGGGCCTGCCGGGCAGAGTGTTATTGGTGATGCTCCTGGCATTGAGGAGGAAGGGGATGGATCGATCCCCAGTGCGCAATTTAGAGGGGAGGAGAAGGTCTGAATAGGGGCCCTGCAACTCCGCAAAGCCGAGCCGAGTCCGACCATACGAGAATCGCAGTTCGTGGCTGGTCCGTAGCCCGGACGCCTCCCCCAGGACGAGGGAGAGGTTCTGGGTGCGAACCTGGGCGCGCATCGAGGAGAAGAGGGCCTCTCCCGTCACCGGCAAGGCTGACCGATCATCGGTCAGATTGTACCGGGCAGCAAGATGTTGGGGACGGCCCAAGAAGGAGAGATCCTGATCGAGACGCAGGGAGCCGATGTCCCCCCGCGCATCCGCGGGCAAGATACGGGTGAAGGTATTGTCACCATAAGGACCACGCGGATTGTTTGGAAAGGGGATGAGGCTGAAGAAATGATCGGCGACGGCCCCTGTCGGGTAAGCAATCCGTCTTGAGCTATCGGCTGACGTCACGGTCAGCCCTCTGTCACCGCTATTGAAGAGCCCACGCTGCGCGACGGTCGGTACCGAAAAGTTCGATTCGCGGCTGGTGTGCAGGACTCTTCGTTCCAGAGAGGCGAGAAGGAAGGTCTTCCGCCGGGTGAGGGGTCCGCTGAAGATCATCCCAAACTGGCCCAGCGTCAAGGGGTTCTCGCCTCCGACCGGGTTCGGCCGGCGCAGCGGTTGGCGATCAAGGAGAATCGGATCCCCCGCTTCACAGAACTGCGCCGGCGGAACGCATCTGCGGAGGGTGTAGGCTTCAGGTGAATCTTTCAATGTCAGATCGAAGGGATTGCGTGCTTGGAGCCGTCGATCCGTCAAGTGTCCGTGGAGCTCCGTTTGAAAGGCTCGCCCCCCATACCTCGAGACGGCATCGATCTGTCCTCCCAGTCCCCGTCCGTACTGCGGGGAAGCCAGCGCGGTCGTGATGCGCAACTGATTGACCGATTCGATCGATTGGGGGATGAGAGCGGTAAATCCCTGTCGGCGGACGCCAATATCCTCGTCGTTGTTGTCCGAGCCATCGACGGTGAAGTGATTGCCACGCGAGCGCAAGCCGTTGACAGCCATCTGTCCTGGGGTTCCGACGCCAGGGCCGAGCCCCGGCCCCAAAGTCGAGCCGATCGCCTCCGGGGGAGGAGAGACCCCGGCGGCCAGAAAGGCGAGCTGGTCGAAGGTGCGGAGTCCGGCAAGTGGCAGTGCCCGGATCCACTCAAAGCTGAAGGTCAATTCGCGTGTCCCATCGAAGGGGCTGATCAAGGGCAGGAGCCGCGGAGGATTGATTATTGGTGGTGTGGGTGGTCGCTGCTCCCCGGGAGCAGGAGGCGGCAGAATCCGGCGCAGTTGCAGGGGGGGAGGGATGACTAGATTCGACCGCTTGAACTCGACCGGGAACCCGCTGACGGACGAGTTGGGAGTCACCTCATAGCCCGGGCAGCTGACGGTGATGTTGTAGCGTCCAGGCTGGATCAGACTGAAGGCAAACCGGCCCTGCTCCGTCGTCAGAGCAACCATCTCCACCCCACTGCCGATGTTCTCGATCCGGACAGTTGCGCCAGGAACTGGGGCGCCATCCGCCTCGTTCCATACCTGCCCAACCATTGCCCCGGTCGCGTTCGAGGCTTGGCCCTGGGCCAGGATCGTTGTCTCGGTTGCTGCCACCAGCAGCAGAAGGACAAGACCAGCTCGCACAATCCACTCTTGGCCAGACATCGGCATCTCTTCACTCCTCCTTGCCTTTCTGCATCTCACGCTCGAAAGCCACGACCAAGCGAGGCGGCCAGCAACCTTCCCCTGGCGTCCCGCTCGGCTCTCAGTGGATCGGACGACGTGGTCAGTGCCCTTGCATTGTCCACCCCCACCAAGCGGATCACCCCCGCCAAGATGGTTCAATTGAGGCAGCCCCTTCCGCAGAGAGGCAGGAGACTGGGCGCAACACCATTCCAGAATGGGGGGGAATGGTCGAGTGTCGACGGGAAACTATCAGGCAGACTCGACATCGTCGGAGATGCCCGGGACAAGGTCGGCCCCCACCTCCGCAGGATGCTGATCGATGAAGAGATGATCCACCGGTGAGGTGGTCAGCTTCTGGACGGTTCCCTCTTGGGTCTCAAAGGCCAGTTCGAGCTGAAGTCCAATCCCAATCATCCCAGCTCTGAGAAAGGCCCCTCCGAGACTGGCTCCCCAGAGAATCGCCTCGGTGCGTGTCGGGAGGAAGCGGCCTCCCTGGACCCAGACGCGGGCCGTCGATGGATCGAGGATGGTGATCAGATATTCACTGTTGGTTGTCTGCAGGCGAATCTGGGTCATTGCCGCCAGGTCGGCCAGACAGACCCCCTTCTCCGCTGTGACGAAAGAACTGAAGCTCTCGAGGGTGGCTCCCTTCGGCACCAAGTAGCCGGCATCGGAACTGCCGGTCTTGCCAATCTTTTGGGATTCGGGTTGACTGATCATCTGGGCTCTCCTCGATCTGGCGCACTCTGGCCTTCCGCCTCTCTCGGAACCTCGCAATCTTCCGACTCAAAGACCCCTGGAAGCAGGCGCAACTCTTCGACGATCGTCGTCGCCCCTTCGATTCCACTCAAGCCAACACCTCCTCTGGCAAAGATCGGAGCTGCAAATGTCGGGCCAAGGGGTCTCTTCTTTCCATCCTGGGTCGTGATGCAATGCCAGATCTGGTCGTCAGAAAGGGTCATGACAATCCGGAAGCGGCCATTTCTGAGAAGAGCCCCGTCGATCGTCTCGAGTGGATGGCGCTCGAGAGGTTGACAATCCCCGTCGCGGCAGAGGGAGAGGATCAACTGGTAGGGTTGAGCTGGATCTGGCGAAGAGGGTAGCAGCTCAAACTTGTAGAACTGGCGGAGGTCACGAGCCCGCGCAATCCAGCCAATCCCGGCCCCATTCCACTCCCGAACCTGGAAGATCAAGGTCGCATTTCGGAAGATGCTGAAGAGGTGCTCCGGAATCGTTCCACTCTTAAGCAGAGCGAGTCCCGACCCAACCATCCGAAGGGACCGGGCCGTCTCGACTTGCCAACCGTCCGGTCGGCCAGGAAAGAACTGTTCCTTCTCCTGGAGAAAGGCGTGGGCAATCTCGGCCGTTTCGAGCAGGGGTTCAAGACGGATCTCGACCCGCTTCTCCTCCTTCCCAGGAGAGATGGTCACCTGGGTGTCGAGATCGGCAAATCCGAAGAGCTCCGCGCGCAGCCGGTACTCGCCCGGGAGCAGCCCGGTAAGGCGCAACTCCCCGCTGCTCGCCAGCAGTCCCCTGTCCTCCCCGTCGAGGTAGATCCGAGCCCCCGCATTGCCGGCGAGGGTCAGGGCTCCCTTGAGCGGGATCAACTCGATCGAAACGAAGTTCTCACATTCGCCAAGTTGGATCGGCCGCTCGAGCACGAGCCCTTCGTGGTAGGGCTTCTCGATCCTGATCTCGTGAACCACGTTCTCGGCGAGCTGGAGACGCTTGACCAGCACCTTCCCCTCTCGCACCTCGATCTGCGCGGGGGGGATTGGCTGCTGGTCGATCCAGAGCTGCACATCGCGATCGGCCTGCCGTCCCAATGCCAGCACCAGCGTCGAGAAGACCGGTTTCAAGTCGACCCGATAGGTTGTCGGCTTGCCCGGTTGGATCAGCACCGCCCGCTTCTCCTCTGTCTGATGGTCCTCCAGCTCGACCTTGAAGGCGTAGGTGCCCCGTTTCAATTTTGCAAAGGTCGCCTTCCCGTACCGATCGGCGACGAGGCGTCGATTCTCCTGTCCAGTCAAGGTAACGATCGCCCCCGGGGTGGTGAAGATGTCGAGATATCCCTCGGAGGCCGGGACTGTCTTGGTCGACTTCAGCGCGATCCACCTCGGGCGGGATTGGGCCCAGGTCAGGCCGGGAAGCAGCCCCACCATCACCAAGACAAGGGGGAAGAGTCCCCTTCGAACCCATCCCCACCTTGATCTGGCTGGCTTGTCCATCGTGCCTCCCCCCTTCTGGCAGTTGCCTATTTCACCGAGTCCGCGCAACGAAAACCGACCTGTGCGAGAAACTGGTCGTACTCCTTCCGCTCTGACTGAAGGTCCGGCAGGCGTGGATGCTCGGACAGCCGTGTCGTTGCGGCACAGTCCGCCGGTTTAGGGGAACTAAAGTTGCCGCCACGAATGACCCGGCAGTCGGGGCAGGCTGGATGGACCGGCTGCTGAGTGCCGTACTGCCAATGCCGATCCGCAACCCACTCGCTGACGTTGCCGACCAAACCCAGAACGCCTTGTTCGCTCCGGTCACCTTGGAACCCGTCGACAGGTGTCGGACCATTGCGCTGTTCGAGGGCGTTGGCGGCGTTGTCGCGCCAGTCATCTCCCCAGGGATAGAGCAGGTACTTCCCTCGACTGCGTGCCGCGAACTCCCACTCTGCCTCGGTCGGTAGCCGCTTCCCTGCCCACTTGGCAAAGGCGGTCGCCTGCTCCCAGCTCACCCCCGTGACGGGCAGCTTCGCCTCCCCAACCGCATAGGCCTGCCCTTCCCAACTGAGCGGCGGCGGATACCCCGGATTGGCATCGAGGAACCGCTTGTATTGCTCGTTGGTCACCTCCGTCTCGTCGAGGTAAAAATCGCCGACGAGAGTCTCCTCCGCCGCGCGGTCCGCTCCTTGACCCATCCGGTACTGTCCCCCGGGAATCAGGACCATCCTTCCAAATGGGTCCTGACGCATTGCGACTGGCTCGACCGTTGGCGTGCTCTTCCCCGAAGTGATCCGCTTGAACAACGCGTAGCCACCCGCCACACCGAGAAGAAGCCCCATCATCAGCAGCCATCGGACAACTCCCGTCCAATCCCGATGCGGCGTCGGATCCTTTGTCAGCTGACCATCGATCCGCTGAATCGCCAACTGCAACCGCCGCGAGAACTCCTTGGCCGATTGGGGTCGCTCGACCGGATCCTTGCGGAGCGCTCTCATCACCTCTGCCGCCAATACTGCCGGGACTGTCGGTGCCACTTCT
>JBMOHS010000120.1:0-12215 GCA_049317725.1 Blastocatellia bacterium | reverse complement strand
TTCAGATAAAGAAGTTTTTGAGATGGGACAGTTGGGGGGACGCGTTGGGGGGGAGAAGCAGGCTGACGACATCGAAGCGGTAGGGCCAATCTCGAAGGGAGAGGAAGCGGCGGTAGAGGCGGGCGGCACGAATAATGCGGAGGCGTTTCCGCTGGTCGACGGCAGCCTCTGGGCGGGCGAGTTGATCGTCGCGACGCGTCTTGACTTCGAGGAAGACGAGGACTGCCGGCGAGAGGGTCAGGTCATAGGCGATGAGGTCGATCTCGCCCTCAATGGCGCGCCCATCTGGTCGGCGACCGATGGGGCCGCGAAAGTTGCTCGCGACAATCTGATACCCCTGGGAGATGAGATAGCGGGCCGCAAGCTGTTCGCCGAGTTGTCCCAGTTGTCGGGGAGAGAGATGGGCTGGCACGGAACCGCCCGGGAATCTGCTTGCCGATCGAGTCAGCCAAGCCAATCCTCTCCCATTGAACAGGCTGATCTCGGCAAAATGGAAAAGTGCTCGTTTCTGGAAGGTGATCGGCAGACGGGTGAGGAGAAATCTCCACCGCCGGGTTGCGCGGGTCGCTGGTTGTTTGATCTTGTCAGGCTCAATCACGGAAGACTCCGTCTGATCATCAAAGAAAGACTCCGTCTTTCTTTGAACAAGAAAGGGAAGACTTTGCCTTTCCAGTGGTGATGATTGCAGGGTGGAAGAATGAGCACCAACCTTATACCTGATCGACCAATCCGATGCAATCTCGATCTTGCAGGGGAAGGAGAAGGTGGCTTGGAATAAGGTATACTGCCTCGCGAGTCAACCGGGCTTGAAGAGGTGGCCAATGAAGGGGCCGTCGGTCCAAGGGACGAGCCCGTCTCGCAAAACGTCTGCAGGAGGAGTCGAATGGCAAGAAGAACGTTGGGAGCGTTGAAGATGATCACGAGAAGGCCACAAGGGGGAGGCAAGCCAAGGCCCCTCTCACTGGTTGGAATGGTGTTGTTGGTCGTTGGCCTGTTACCGTGGGGGGCGGTGGAGGGGAACGGGCTCTTGTTGGCGCAGGTTCACCAGGGGACGACAGGTTACACCCCACATCGCGTCTATGACACGAGGGCAAAACGGTTCGTCGATCTGGAAACGATGTTGCTCGACCTCTCCCGGACAAACTTGGTGATGGTAGGTGAGCAGCACGACGATCCGTCGAGCCACCGCTTGGAACGGGCGATTCTCGAGGGGTTGGCACGCCGCCGTGGCCAACTGGTCGTTTCACTCGAGATGTTCGAGCGCGATGTCCAATCCCAGCTGAACGACTATCTCGCTGGCCGGTTGAGCGAGGAGTCCTTTCTGGCGGCCGCGCGGCCTTGGCCCAACTATCAAAGCGACTATCGCCCACTGGTCGAGTTGGCGAAAGCCCACCAATGGCCGGTACTTGCCAGCAACATTCCCCGCAAGTATGCGTCACGCATCTCCCGAGAGGGGACTGGATTTCTCGCCACTCTGCCAGCGGAGGAGCGAGCGCTGATCGCCCGCGAGTCGAGTTGCCCGATGGATGGGTATTTCGAGCGCTTCGTCGAGGCGATGTCGAGCCACCCTTCGGGCAATACGCAGGGTCAGACCGCTCAGGCCGGTGCCAACTCGGGCGACAAGACCCGGAAGAGTCCTCCCGATCCGCGGCAGCAGTCGTTGATGGAGCGGTTCTACCTCGCTCAATGCCTGAAGGATGAGACGATGGCCGAGTCGATTGCCTCACGCTTTGCCGCGGCGAGCCCATCACCAGAGAGTCAGCGGGAGCCGCTCATCGTCCATTTCAATGGCGCCTTTCACAGTGATTTTCGTCTCGGGACGGCCGACCGGGTCGAGCGGCGTGCCCCGCGACAGCAGATGAAAGTAGTGACCCTCCTCCCCGTCACAGATCTCGATCAGCTCGATCCAAAACCGGAGCGGAAGCGGGCCGACTACCTCGTCTATACGATGCGCCCACGAACGAAGGCAGGCACACCTTGATCCCGTAAGGGTGCAGCGGTGGCAGGGGAGATCAGCTCAGCGTTTGAGACGATCGTCGAGGTCAGAAGCATCATGGACGAAGACCCAGTCAGCCCGCTCGATCAGGGCGCGGTGGCGTTGACACTCAGCACCACCAATCCAGACGCGCGTGTTGATGGGGAGTCCGGCCGCGAGGAGTGAGAGCTCTTCCGGGGTCTGGGGATTTTGTGAGTTGACGACGCTGATGGCAAGAACCCGCGCCCGGACTGAGCGGACGGTCCGCACGATCTCAGTCGCGGGGAGGTCCGTTCCGAGATAGACGACTCGCCAGCCACGTGTCGCTGCGAGCAGCGCGGAGATGAGGATCCCGAACTCGTGTCTTTCGCCAGCCGTGGTCGCCAGGACGATCGTCTCGGCGGCTTCATCGGGCGGGTAGAGGCGAAACAGGGAACTGAGCAGATTACGAAGGAGGTGCGTGGCGATATGCTCCTGGGCGATCCCGAACTCGCGGTGCGCCCAGCGCTCACCTACCTCCTGCAGAATCGGCGAAACGATATTTTTGACGATCACTCGGGGGGGATAAAGGGTGGCGGCGCGGCTGATCTCATCATCTGCGGCGACAACATCGAAACGGTTGATCGCTTCGAGAAAACGTTCGCGGGTGAGCGCGTAGGGGTCTGTCTCATCTTCTTCGAGAGCGATGACCGCCCGTTGTCTTCCCGAGAGGGTATCGAGTTCGTTTTCGGGAAGGCGCGCGACTTGGCCGATCGCGTGACCCAGCTCGACCGCTTGCCGAAGCCGCCGTAGCCGGGCAATGTCGGCATCGGAGTAGAGCCTTGATCCACCGTCACTGCGCAGTGGGGTGATGGCGCCATATCGTCTTTCCCAGACTCGCACCACATCCGCGGAGAGCCCGGTCAACCGGCTGACCGTCCCGATCCGATACTTCGGAGTAGTGGAGTAGTCCTGTTTTGCCAACTCCTGTTCCTTCATAGCTGGGCATTATTGTCTCTGCGTCCAATTCTTGTCAAGCAAGGATCTGGACATTCTCTTTTCTGTCCCGGACAGAGAGGATCCAAGTTTTTGTGATCAAAACGGAATAATCTCGGAGAAGGATGCAGTCTTTCTGTGTAAAGAAGACTGCGAGTCTCGATCGATGAGAGGAGACCTGCGGAAAGTTGTCAGGAAAGCTGAGCGGAAAAGTTGTACGTTTGATCTGTGTAGCCGAGGGGAATGGTTGAGGGGGAATGCATGCGGGTGTTGATGACAGGTGGCACGGGAGTAATTGGTGGCGCGGTGGGCAAGCGCCTGGTGGCGAGTGGGCATGAGCTGGTGATCTTGACGAGGAACCCGGAGCGGGCGAAAGCCGGGAGCCCAATGCTGGCGGCAGCTAGGTGCTTCCGCTGGAATCCGGAAGAGGCACCCCCGCCGAGTGAAGCCTTTGCCGGGGTCGATGCGGTCATCCATCTCGCTGGAGAGCCGGTCGCCGCAGGCAGGTGGACCGAGGAGCAGAAGCGTCGTATCCGAGACTCCAGGGTGCTAGGCACGCGTCACCTCATTGAAGGCATGGCCGCAGTCAAAGAGGCAAAGCCCCTGCAACTGATCGCTGCGTCCGCCGTTGGATTCTACGGTGATAGAGGGGACGAGCTTCTTGACGAGACCTCCCAGCCAGGGACGAGCTACCTCAGCGAGGTCTGCCAGGAGTGGGAGGAAGAGTCGCGGTGCGCTTCTTTGGGGGGAACCCGGGTCGTTCTCTTGCGGATTGGAGTGGTGCTTAGCCCTACTGGCGGCGCGCTCGAGAAGATGTTGCTCCCCTTCAAGCTCGGATTGGGAGGGCGTCTGGGCAATGGGCGTCAGTGGTTCCCGTGGATTCACCTGGCGGACATCGTCGGCTTGATCGAATTCGCTCTCGCCAACCCGACGCTCGCAGGGCCGGTCAATGGCGTCGCGCCGGGGATTGTCACCAATGAGGCCTTCACCAGGATCTTGGCTGCGACGCTTCACCGACCCGTCTTCCTGCCGGTCCCTGAATTTGCCCTGCGGTTGATGACTGGAGAGATGGCCGCCGTCGTGCTCGCCAGTCAAAGGGTCACGCCGGCGGCGGCCCTCGCGGCTGGCTATGCGTTTCGCTTCCCCACGCTCGAATCGGCTCTTCGCGATCTGCTTGTGGGGAAGGGGTGAGGGGCGAGGGGTGAGGGGAAGAGGCTCACGCAAAGGCGCGAAGGGGCTCTGGGTTTTCTTCACCAAAGTAATTTTCTTGTCCTTGTGCTTTCATGGCAGAAAACAATTTGGCCCGCATCGAGGGGAAGAGGCTCCAGTTTTTACTCAAAAAAGAATCTTCGCGTCTTTGAGCCTTCGCGTGAGAAAAAACTGGGCCCGCATTGATCGGGAAGGAGAGTAAGAGAATGAAGACTTATCTACTGGAACGGGAACAGATTGTCCCGAAATCGCGAGAAGAGGCATTTGCCTTCTTCAGTGACGCGTTCAACTTGGAGCGGATCACGCCGCCCTTCTTGCGATTTCGGATCCTGACGCCACCGCCGATCCGGATGGAAGCTGGCACACTGATTGAGTACCGGCTGGCACTCTTCGGCATCGGGTTCCGCTGGAAGACCCTCATCGAGTCCTGGGAACCGGAGACTCATTTTGTTGATCGGCAACTGAAGGGCCCTTACACTTTGTGGCATCATACCCATACGTTCGAGGAGATTGCGCCTGGGCAGACGAGGATGCGAGACTTGGTGCGCTACCGCTTGCCAATGGGGCCCTTTGGATGGATCGCCCACCGACTCTTCGTCCGACGGATGCTCGACCAGATCTTCGATTACCGCGCGCTCGCGACGGCGGAGATTCTGGGGACGATCGAAGATGGCTCCACGCTGTTGGAAGGAAAGGTGGAGAGGGTTGCACAAGTCTCTGCTGCTCGGATCTGAGCCGGGGAAGAGAGAACCTGGAGGCTGCTTGTTGGAAGGATTGGATCGATTGATGGCTGACCCGCGCGTGACGATTCGCCGGCCGGGCCCGCCAGTGACAGATGGCCAGTGCGTCGTCTACTGGATGCAACGGGCACAGCGGGGCCTGGATAACCCGGCACTCAATCTGGCGATTGAGGCTGGGAATCTGCTAGGGCAGCCGGTGCTCGTCTTTTTCGGGCTGCACCCGAAGTACCCACGGGCAAATCTCCGCCATTACACCTTCCTGATCGAGGGGTTGGAGGAGACCCGGCGGCGCGTCGAGGAGCGGAGAGCGCACTTCATCTTTCGACCTTACCCGGCCCACGATCTGCTCGCTTTTTGCCTTGAGGTGCATCCCTCTCTCGTCATTGGCGATGAGAATCCGATGCGGGAGCCGGAGGGGTGGCGGCGCAGTGCCGCCCGTCAACTGTCCGTTCCCTTCTGGACGGTCGATGCCGATGTGGTCGTGCCGACCAACCTCTTCCCGAAAGAGGAGTATGCTGCGCGAACAATTCGTCCGAAGATCCAGCGCGTCTTGCCACAATTTCTAAAGCGTCTGGAAGAACCGGAGGTGCGGGTCCGGTGGCCATCTGTTCTTCCTCTGCCGAAGAGCGAACCGATCGATCCGGAGAGGCTCTTACGGGAGTTGCCGATCGATCGTGCGGTCGGTGCGGTTCCTGGAGCACGCGGGGGGACCTCGGCCGGACTGGCCCGGCTGGAGACCTTTCTCGATGGAGTCTTGGGGCAGTACGACACCGCACGCAACCTGCCCCCGATCGAGGGAACCAGCCAGCTCTCCGCCTACCTCCATTTTGGTCACCTCGGACCGTTGACGATCGCCTTGGCGGTCGAGAAGCGGCCCGGTGTCCCGGAGGCGGCCCGCGCCGCGTTTCTCGAAGAGTTGATTGTCAGGCGCGAGCTCGCCATCAACTACGTCGCACGCAACCCCCACTACGACACCCTCCAAGGATGCCACGGCTGGGCGGTCCAGACATTGACCCGCCACGCAGGCGATCCTCGTCCATATCTCTATTCCCTGGAGCAGCTTGAGCAATCGGCGACCCATGATCCGCTCTGGAATGCCGCGCAGCGGGAGATGGTTCTCTCCGGACGCATGCACGGGTATTTGCGGATGTACTGGGCGAAGAAGATCCTCGAGTGGACACGCCACCCGGAGGAGGCCTTTTCCATCGCGGTCCACCTCAACGACCGCTATCAGTTGGATGGGAGAGACCCAAATGGGTATACTGGCATCGCTTGGGCAATTGGGGGGAAGCACGACCGCCCGTGGGGGCCGGAGAGACCCATTTTCGGGCTGATCCGGTACATGGCAGCCTCCGGCTGTGCTCGTAAATTCAGCGTTGCTGGCTACCTCGATCGGGTGGCAGCGCTCGAACGACTGAGCTTCTGACCCGATGAAAACTGGTGGCCGAAAGGTTGACTTCTCGATTGGGTCAGATCCGGCCAGCGAGTCTGCTGTTCTGAGGAGGGGAGACAAGGAGCGCATGGCGCACGTGGAGCGGGGCGAGGATGGTGAGCGGATGGTCGGGATGGGTGCCGAGGCGATCAAGCCCGCACCGCTGGTCTGGAGCTTGGCGCAGTGGCAACAGCTCGATGCGGAGACGCGCCAGCGGGCCCTCTCCATCCTCACGGATGAAGAGTCCTGGCGGTACACTGCTGCGCGGGCCCGTACGGTCTTGAAGACCTACAGCACCAGTTTCTTCATCGTCACCCGCTTTCTCCCGCCTGCCAAGCGTGCCCGGGTTGAGGCGATCTACGCGGCGGTTCGTTACCCGGACGAGATTGTCGACTCCTTCCCGCTTCCGCTCGAAGACCGTGCCAGATTACTCAATGAGTGGGCGGAAGGCTACGAGCGCGCCCTTGGCACAGAGACCTTCCGCGAGGCGTTGCGCCAAGGGGTGCCAGTCTTTGTGGCAGCCTTTGCGGAGGTGGTTCGCGAAGCGAAGATTCCGCACGAGCACTATCGCGCCTTTCTCGAGGCGATGCGGCTCGACCTTCATCCTCGTCCCTTCGCCACCCTTGACGATCTGATCGACTCCTACATCTACGGCAGCGCGATTGTCGTCGGGTACTTCCTGGCCTACGTTTATGGGTCACCGACTGCGGCCGACTTTCCCCGTGCCCTTGAGAGCGCCCGTGACCTCGGGATTGCGCTCCAGTTGACCAATTTTCTCCGAGACGTCGCCGAGGATCAGCGTCGGGGCAGGGTTTACCTCCCGCAAGACCTCCTCAGGCAAGCGGGGGTCGAGCGGATGGATGCAACGGACCCGGCCCAGCTGGTGCCTCTCAATCAAGTCCTGGGCCATTTAACGGCGTTGACGGAAGAGTACTACAACCGGTCCGAAGCGACGCTCGACGCCTTCAATCCAGATAGCCGGGTGGCGATTCGGGCGTGCATCGATGTCTATCGGCAACTCAACCGACAGATCGCGTCGAGCCCACGCGGGATCCTGCACCGCGAGAGTGTCCCGATGCGCGAGAAGTTTCGGGTGCTCCCCAGCAGCAAGTATTGGCGATTGCCGTTGGCCTTCCTGCGGCCCTGAACCTCCCCTCGGGGAGAGAAGAGAGAGAGTGGTAGGCAATGACGACAAGCGCAACAGTCGCGAAATCTGGACAAGAGGTGATCGTGGTGGGAGGGGGGCTCGGTGGCCTCAGTGCCGCGATTCACCTGCAACTGGCTGGCTATGCGGTGACTCTCTATGAGGCGAACGATCGGGTCGGCGGCCGCGCCAACCAGATCTGCTGCGACGGGTTCACCTTCGATACGGGGCCGTCGCTTCTCAACTATCCGTGGGTCTTCGAGGAGCTTTTTGCCGCGGCGGGACGCCGCTTCACGGACTATGTTGAACCGATCGCGGTCGACCCCTCGGTGCGGTTTCAGTGGCGGGATGGAACGACCTTCACCCTCTCCTCCAATCTGCAGCGGCTCCTCGCCGAATGTGAGCGCATCGAGCCCGGGTCGAGACCGAACATGCTGGCTTTTCTCGAGGATGCGTCGATCAAGTACCGGATGTCCTTCGAGAAGCTGGTCAATCGCAACGAGGATAATCCCCTCAAGTGGTTCCAGGCATTGAGCTTGGCGGAGATGGCGCGGCTGAGCATCTGGCGTTCGCTCGATGGGGAGCTCGGCCGTTTCTTTCGTCGGCGCTACATTCGGGAGGCGTTTGGGTCTTACGGGATGTATCTCGGAGGATCTCCCTACGACCTGCCGGGGCTCTTCACGATCCTCTCGTATGGCGAGCTGGCCTATGGGCTCTGGTTGCCCAAAGGGGGCATCTACGGGTTGGTCGAGGGGATTGCTCGTTTGGCGCGCGAGGTTGGCGTGCGGATTGAGACCGGCGCCCCGGTGGCAAAGATTCTCGAGTCCGGAGGGAAGGTCAAGGGTATCGAGTTGCGTTCTGGAGAGGTCGTCTCTGCCTCGATCGTCGTCTCGAATGTCGATGTTCCGATGACCCAAGCCGAGCTGCTCGTGTCGGCAGGCCGACCGCGTCAGGCGCCGAAGGTACCCAAGATGACCCCTGGGGTTATGACTTTTTATTGGGGAATCCGCGGGAAGGTCGAACGGCTTGGCCACCACACGATCTTTCTGCCGCAGGACTTCCGGCGCGCTTTCGATGAGCTGCTCAAGGAGAAGAAGATCCCGGAGGACCTGCCCTTCTACACCGCAGTGCCCTCCGACACTGATCCGGACTTGGCGCCGCCGGGCGACACGGCGATGTTCGTACTGGTCCCGACGCCGCTGCTGAGCGAGATGCCGAGCCTGGATGCGCCGGAGACAGTGGCCCAGGTTCGACAACAAGTGCTCGACCGGCTGATGGCGGACGGGATCGACCTCGACCCTTCGCGGATCGTCTTCGAGGAGGTGCTGACCCCGGGTGAGTGGCGCAAGCGGTTCGGTCTCTATGATGGGTCGGCTTTTGGGGCGGCCCATACCCTCTTTCAAGTTGGGCCGTTCCGCGCCAGGAACTATTCGTCGGATATCGATGGCCTCTTTTATGTTGGGGCGAGCACGACACCCGGTACGGGGATGCCGATGGTCGTCCTTGGCGGGAAACTGACCGCAGAGAGAGTCAAAGCACGTGTACGTTGAGCGCTATGGCACTGGGGCGCGGACTTATTTCGGTCTGCACGGATGGAGTGGAGACCACTCGACCTTTGCGCCACTGGTCAAGTACCTCCCCGCAGGAGCGACGCTGCTCGCGCCAGATCTGCCCGGCTATGGCGGGAGCCGTGGATCGAGGCCAAGAGAGTTGGCGCAGGTCGCGGAGATCGTGGCGACGGCCCTCGAAGCGGTCGAATCCCCGACCCTGACCCTGATCGGGAACTGCAGCGGGGCGCTCCTCGGTCTGGCCGCGCTTGAGCAACAGCCCTCGATCCAGAAACGGATCGAGCGCCTCGTGCTGATCGACCCCTTCGCGTTCACCCCGTGGTATTTTCAGCTCTTCTTGGTGCCCCTCTTCGGCAAGGTTGCCTACTACAGCACGTTTGCCAATCCGTTGGGCCGAGTGGTGACCAACCTTTCGCTGCGGGGCCATCGGGCGGGAGAGACAGACTTGACTCACTCTTTCCGGCGGATCGATCATACGGTTTCGTACAGGTATCTGGAGATGTTGACGGGAATTGGGAGCATCGACCGGTGGGCCAAGATCGAGTTGGAGACGGATCTGATTCACGGAGCACGCACCTTCTCCGCGGTCAAGCAGTCGATGGGCCTGTGGCAACGGATGTGGCCCCACGCGAGGGTGCATGCGCTGGCATCGGCCGGGCATCTTCCGATCCTGGAGTCGACTGAAGAATTGAGTCGCCTTCTTTTCCGTTGATCTTGTCGGAGAGTTGTCTATGTCGGAGAAGCTGGCTGCCTACATTGAGACCTACCGCGGAGAGGTGGAGGCGGCGTTGACCCGCCATCTCCCGGTGAGTCATCAGGAACGAGCGGTTGCCCTCAACGAGGCCTTGCGGTATTCGCTCTTTCCGGGAGGGAAGCGTTGGCGACCGATCTTGGCCCTGTTGGGGGCCGAGCTGGTGGGAGCAGATCCACGGCCGGCACTGCCGGCAGCTTGTGCGATGGAGTACCTCCACACCAGCTCGATCATCCTTGATGACCTGCCGGCGATGGACGACGCCGATCTGCGACGGGGCCGAAAGTCACTCCACCGGGTTCACGGCGAGAGCCTCGCGCTGCTGACCGCCCTGGCATTACTCAACCAGTCCTACGGGCTGTTGGTTGAGGCCGCCCTCACCAATGGGTGCCACGAGGCAGGCTTGCAGTTGGTTCGCGAGGCGGTGATGAGCATCGGTGCTGACGGGATGATTGGGGGCCAAGTCGTCGATCTAGTGCTCCAGGGGGGCGGGCAGGGAGGGGAGTCACTGGCGAGCCGCAACCTCAAGACGACCGCGTTGATGAGGTTGACGTTGGTCGCGGGAGCACTCGCCTGCGGAACGACGCCAGCAGAGACGGCGGTGCTGGCCCGCTTCGGGGAAGATCTCGGAATGGCCTACCAGATCTGTGACGACCTCTTGGACGAGTTGGCCGGGAGTGAGGTGCTGGGAAAGCCAGCACGGCAGGATGCCCGCCATGCCCGGTCCAACTATCTGGTCGAATTTGGCGCCGAACCAGCCCATCGAATGGCCATCCAGTTGGTCGAGGCGGGACTGGCCAGTCTCCACCAGCAATTTGGCCCTCGACCAGCCATTGGGCTGATCGAGGATGCCTCCCGGATGATTTTGGGCGGGATGGGGCATTTGGCCTCGGTGCGGGGGTAATTGGAGTACTCGCGCATTCTTCGACACGCTCGTCGAGGGCAATACAGTTTGGATATGTCTACGTGGGGCAGGATCAGACCTTTTCAACCAATACGATGGAGCCGCCTCCTCGTCCTGGCGGCCGTCACCTTCTCGTTCTTTTCGTATTCGATGGCGAATACGGACTCCATCAAGTCGACAGCACTGGACAACATCAGGAATGGCAGTGGAGGCGAGGAACGCGCCTCAGGCGGGATCGCCAGTGGTTTCACCTTGCGGGATCAGTACAACCAGCCGGCGAGCTATCGATTTCCTTCCGAGCGGGTCACGGTCCTCATCTTTGGGGATCGGAAAGGGTCGGAGCAGATCGAGGGATGGGTTCGACCACTCTGGGATCGGTATCAAGCACGGATCGATCAGCGCGGGGTTGCAGTCCTCTCATCCGTTCCCTCGATGGTGCGAGGGCTGGTGCGAACCATCTTTCGCAGCCAAGTCAAGTACTCCGTTCTGCTCGATTGGAAGGGGGATGTCTCGCGGGCCTATGGGTATCAGAACGGCCGGGCGAACCTGATCCTCATCGACCGTCAGGGGCAGATCGTCCTGCGGTTGCAGGGCGCGGCTGAGGCGGACTCCCTCGGCCAACTCTTCACCCGGATCGATCGTTTATTGAGCGACCAATGAGCCGACGGTGGCTCGACAAGAGTGTGATGTCATGACATTGCTGTTGCTGGGAGGCTGCCTCTTTCTGCTGGGCATCACCTTGGCCAACGTCGTCGGATGGCCGGCCCCTGCGAGACGGGGGACGGTCCCGCCCGGTTCCGTCGGAGTGCTCATCCCGGCCCGGAATGAGGCCTCCCAACTGCCAGCCTGCCTGGAGTCGATTCTTGAACAGGGGAGTTGCGTGGCGGAGATCCTCGTCTACGATGACCACTCGACCGATGAGACTCCGCAGATCGTGGCCGAGACGGCGACCCGTGATCCCCGATTGCGCCTGCTCGCGCCCGTGCCCTTGCCGGAGGGGTGGACGGGCAAGAACTTCGCGTGCGCCCAACTGGCCGCCGCCGCGACGGCCCCGATCCTGCTCTTCCTTGACGCGGACGCCCGCCTTCTGCCAGGGGCAATCGACCGACTCCAATCGGAGATGGTCCGTCGCCGGCTCCAGTTTCTCTCCTGTTGGCCCGGGCTGGTGTTGGACTCCTTCTGGGAACGGACGCTGATGCCGATGCTCAATCTGGTGGTCTTCTCGATCTATCCGGCACCGCTTTCGCTGATTTTCGGGTATGTCTCGCTGGCCCTGGCGCACGGTGCCTGCTTGATGATCGATCGCGAGAGCTATGTGGCCCTGGGAGGGCATTCAGCCGTTCGCGATCAGATCTTTGAGGATACGCGCCTCGCCCAGCTCTGGCGGAGGCGGGGGCGTCGCGGGCTCTGTCTCGATGGCCAAGCGATTGTGCGGGTCCGGATGTACGACTCGCTCGCCGGGATCTGGAGCGGCTTTCAGAAGAACTTCTACCCGGCATTCGAGTCATCGATCAGTT
>JBMOHS010000119.1:0-12286 GCA_049317725.1 Blastocatellia bacterium | reverse complement strand
CCATTCTCCATTTACCCCATTGAGACCAGCGCAGCAGTGAGCGTCTCCACCGAAAGCTGTGCCGCCGGGAGGCCGCCCTGGGCCAGGCTGGGGGTGCCACCGCCGCGGCCGCCGTAGGTCGTGCAGAGCTGGCGGATCATCTGTTGGACATCGCAGTCGAGATCGGAGGAGCGGGCGAGGACCAGCCGGTAGGTCTCCCCATCGACGGTTGCCAGGAGGGCGAGGACACCGGGACGCGCGATGAGCCGGTGCGCGAGCAGCGTGAGGGACTCGAGGTCTTTGCCGCCTTCTCCGCCGTCAAAGACGCGGGCGACAACGCGGGCCCGCCCGGGAGTGTCGGGGAGGGCATCGAGCAGGGTGGCGGCTTCGGCGTCGGCGACGACTTGTGTGAGGGAACGGAGACGGCGCTGGAGGAGCTGGGACTCCGCTTGGAGCCGGCCGATCGCCTCGGGCAGCTCATCCGGGCCAACGCTCAGCCGACGCGCGGCAGTGTCGAGTGTCTGGCGCAGGCGGCGGTGGTCGGCGAGGGCGCGGATGCCACAGAGGACGTGCAGGCGAGTCATCTTCTTGGCACGCTCAAAGGCGCGGACAGTGATCAATCCGACCTCCCCTGTTCGAGTGGCGTGTGTCCCCCCGCACGGCGAAAGGTCGAAATCGGCAATCTCGACTAGGCGGACGCAGTCCGGCAGAAAGCTCTCCTTGCGCAGCGGGAGGCTAGCGGCCACCTCCGGGGTGACCTCGAAGGTGCGAACTGGCCGGTCTTCAAAGACGATCTGGTTGGCGAGATCCTCGGCCTGCTGGATCTTGTGCGGCAGCTCCTCGGGAAGCCCATCGAGGGCGAGGTCGATCTCGGTCGAGTGGGAGGTGATCCGAAACCCGCGCGTCTCCGCCCCGAAGAGCTGGAAGAAGGCTTGGGAGAGGAGGTGTTGGCCGGTGTGCTGCTGGGACATCTCCTGCCGTCGACGCCAGTCGATGGCACTGGTAACGACCGTGCCGGCGGGCTCCGGCGGAGCGCCCTCGATCCAATGGAGAATGCGCTCAGCGTCGTCGATCTCGACATCGACGACAGCTCGCCCCTCGATCTCGCCGAGATCGCAGGGCTGTCCACCACCCGTTGGGTAGAAGGCGGTCTGATCGAGGACGAGGGCGGTGCGGCCTTCCTGCCGCACCACCTCGACAAGCTGCGCGGTAAAGCTGGTCTGATGGGCGTCCGCCCAGAAGAGCTTATGGGTTTTCATCGAACTCGAGCCTCCTCAGGCGAGGGAGTCGCGGGTCATCTGTCCATCAACCTGGCGGAGAATCTGGAGAGGATTGGCCCGCCGCAGCTCGGGTGGCAGCAGCTCCTCCGGACATCCCTGGTAGCAGACAGGACGGGTGAACCGGTCGATCGCGCGGGTCCCGACCGAGGTCGAGCGGCCATCGGAGGTCGAGGGGAACGGTCCGCCGTGCACCATCGCCGCACCGACCTCGACCCCCGTCGGAAAGCCATTCCAGACGAGGCGGCCCACCTTGGTCGTGAGCAAGGCGACCAGGTCGCGATGGGCGGCCAGATCGGCCTCCGTGCCGTGGACCGTTGCCGTCAACTGCCCTTCCAGTCCGGCGACGATCTGCGTCAACTGTTCGGGGGACGAAGCCACGACCAGCAGGGTGACGGGCCCAAAGATCTCGTCGGCAAGTTGAGGATTGGCGAGAAAGGCCTCGGCGTCGACCTCGTGCAGGGCGGGGACGGCTTGGCATTTCCCGAGGGGCGCTCCCTCGCGTGTCGCGGCGAGGTGGGGCGTGATCGCGGGATGGCCGTGCCGGGCCTCGATGGCAGTGGTGTAGCCCTGCCCGATCGCCGCCGTCAGCATCGTCTGCGGCGGTGTCTGCTCGAGAAGGGCCCGCAAGCGCTCGATCAGCGGTGCGGCGGCAGCTGGATCGGCGAGGATCACCAAGCCCGGCTTGGTGCAGAACTGCCCGGCCCCAAGCGTGACCGAGGCCTGCAGCCCCGTTGCCAGTGCTTCCGCCCGCTCCTGCAGCGCACCTGGCAGCAGGAAGACCGGATTGACGCTGCTCATCTCGGCATAGAAGGGGATCGGCTCGGGCCGCTGCTGGGCCAACGCGAGGAGGGCCAGCCCTGCCCGCCGCGACCCGGTAAAACCCCCGGCGCGGATCAGCGGATGCCCGACCAGCCAGGACCCGACCTCGTGTGATGGGCTGTCATAGACCAGCGAAAAGACCCCCGCCGGCATCCCCGTTGCGCGAGCCGCTTCCTGGATCGCCAAGCCGACCAGCTCGCTGGTGCCAGGGTGGGCGGGGTGGGCCTTGACGACCACCGGGCAGCCAGCGGCGAGCGCCGAGGCCGTGTCTCCCCCCGCGACCGAGAAGGCGAGCGGAAAGTTGCTCGCCCCAAAGATCACCACCGGTCCGAGAGGCCGCTTCATCGACCGCACGTCCGGCTTGGGCACGGGAGTCCGCTGCGGGTCTGGCTGATCGAGCCGCGCGTCGACCCAGCTCCCCTCCTCGACGAGCGCGGCGAACATCCGCAGTTGGTGGCAGGTCCGCCCGGTCTCCATCTGGATGCGGCCAACCGGCAGGCCCGACTCGCGGACGGCGCGCTCGGTGAGGACCGGCCCGAGCGCCTCGATCCGCGCCGCGATCTCGCGCAGGAAGGCACCCTTCTGGCGTCCGGTAAGGCGACCATAGATGGCAAAGGCCTCTTGTGCTGCCGCGACCGCCTCCTCGACCTCAGCCCGGGTCGAGGGGAGATAGCCCGGCTCCAAGACCTCCCCAGTCGCCGGATCGACCGCATATTGGGCGACTCCCTGCCCTTCTCCCCGCCGCCCTGCCAAAATCGACTTCCCTGTCAGTGTCATATTGCCATTCCTTCCATTCTCTGTACCCGCTGGGGAGACCATTCTCTCGCCAGCGACATCAACAACTGCCGGCCTCACGCCGAGAGCGCGGGGCGATCACGCAGGGCGGCACGGATCTCCGCCAAGGTCTGCTCCCGCTCAGAACCGGTCAAGGGAAGGCGCGGCGGACGGACCGCCTCCGATCCCCAGCCGACCTCCTGCTGCGCCAGCTTGATCAGTTGGACAAACTTGGGAACCGTGTCCATGCGGAGCAGCGGCAGGAACCAGCGGTAGAGGGCAAAGGCCTCCGCCATCGCTCCGCGCTGTGCCGCCTCGAAGAGGGCGACCGATTCGTGCGGGAAGGCGTTGACCAGCCCGGCAACCCAACCGACCGCCCCGGCGCCGATCCCCTCGACGATCGCGTCGTCGACCCCGACCAGCAGGGCCAGCCGCTCCCCGAGCAGGGCCCGAATCCCCGTCAACCGGCGCAGGTCGGTGCTCGACTCCTTGACCGCCGCAAGGGTCGGGTAGGCCTCCGCCAACTCGGCGATCTGTTCGGGAGTGAAGTCTGTTCCATAGGCGACCGGATTGTTATAGAGCATGCACGGCAGCGAGGTCGCAGCAAAGACCGCGCCAACGTGCGCGCGCATCTCTGGCCAGTCTCCACGGTAGACGTACGGGGGCAGCACCATCAAGCCCTGACAGCCGCGCGTGGCGGCCAGTTGGGCCATGGCGACGGCTTCCGCAGTGCTCAGGGCCGAGATGGCCGCAATCACCGGGGCCCGCTCGGCAAGGGCCACGACGAGGGTCTCCCAGAGGGCCGCCCGCTCGTCGAGCCGCAGCGTGTTCCCTTCCCCAAGCGATCCGGGGGCGATGATCCCGGTGCAGCCGGCCTCGACCATCCATTGCGCGTGCCGACGGGCAAAGTCGTGATCGATCTCGCCCGTGGGCCCAAAGGGGGTCGTCATCGCCGGCATCACGCCGCGCCAATCAATGCTTGTTGGCTCCATTCCATTCTCCTTCTGCACTTTGTTCAGACCGAAACATTGGTCGCTTCAGATTCTTCACTGGAAGATAGAGCAAGGGCGAGGAGGGTCTCGACGCGCGCCGGCAGGACCGGTGGCCGCACCGAGCTCGACGACGCCTCCTTCCACCCCAACAGGAAGTGGACGGCCGGGCTGCAGATCCGTCCCTGGCACGGCCCCATCCCGCAGCGGGTCTGCAACTTCGCCGAGCGCCAGTCCGACCAGCGTTGCAGACGGCCAAGCGTCACATCCTCGCAGCGACAGACGATCGTCTCCCCGGTGGCCATCTGCCGCAGCTCTTTGCGCAGGGCAAAGGCCCGTTCGAGACGGGCGGCAAAGCGCCGCGCCCGATCTCGCGGGCCCAACAACGGCTCAACCGCCTCTTCTCCCGCGCCGGCGGCGACCCTCCCGGCGAGCCGGCCCTCGATGAGCGCCGTCTCGAGCCCGCCAATCCCCGCCGCTTCCCCGACCGCGAAGACCTCGGCGACAGAGGTGCGCTGCCGCCGATCGACCGCGACCACGCCGCTCGCGTCGAGGCGACAGCCCAAGAGGCTTGCCAGTTCGGTATTGGGCAGGAGGTGAAACCCGCAGGCGAGCGCATCGCACGGCAGCGTCCATTCCCGCGCACCACTCCGCAAGCGGACCGCCGTCAGCCGCTCTTCCCCCTCTGCCGCCACCGGATAGCACCCGAAGTGGCGCGGGATCCCCCGCAATTGCCAGGAGAGGCTGAGGAGCTGGCCCACCTTCCGTGGATGGCCAGCCAGCCCAGCGCCAAAGGAGACCATCCGCGAGAGCGGCGCCTGCTCAGCGAGAAGCAGCACGCGCGCGCCCACGCGCCGCAGCGTCGCTGCGACCGCCAACAGCAACGGCCCACTCCCGGCGACGACGACGCGCCGCCCCTCGATCGGCAAACCTCCCTTGACGAGGGCCTGCAGTCCGCCAGCCCCGTAGACACCCGGCAAGGTCCACCCCGGAAACGGCAGAAATCGCTCCCGTGCACCCGTCGCGAGGATCAGTCGACGATAGCGCAGGACGATCGGCCCCGCCGGCCCCTCCGCCAGCAACACTCCCGGTGCGAGTGGCGCAACGATCCGCATCTCCGTGAGACGCACCACGCCCCGCTCCCGGCACTCATCGAGGAGGGTACGGACGTCCGGGGACTCACGCTGCCCTCCCGCAGGTCGCCAAATCTGCCCGCCTGCCCACGGATTCTCGTCGAGGAGCGTGACCCGCGTCCCGCTCCCGCTCCATCGGGAGGCCTCGGCCGCAGCCGCCAATCCCGCCGGGCCCGCCCCGATGATCAGGATGTCTGTCGCCTGCTCGGCTGTTGGGCTACCCATCGGTCACCACCTCCATCCCCTCCCGGCAGAGGACCTGACAGCCGCGCCGGTGGCGCTCCCCATCGATCGTCACCCGGCACTCGAAGCAGAGCCCCATGCCACAGAGCGGTGCACGCCGCTCTCCCAGGACGGAACGCCTCGCCGCCGTCCTCCCCAGCCGCTCGAGCAGCGCCGCCACGGTCCACCCCGGGTCCGCGGTGACCTCCTCGCCATCCATCCGCAAGCGGATCCTGAGTCGACGATCATCCATGCCCTTCTCCATTGCTTGATGATCGAGTCGGCCAGTACGGCTCGACGGGAATCGGGCTCGGTCGCCCGACAATCTGATCGACCAGCAGGCGGGCCGTTCCCAGCGAGGTCGTGATCCCCAAGCCCTCGTGGCCCGTCGCCAACCAGACGGCGCGGTCGTCCTCTGCACCACTCACCGGCCAACGACCGATCAGTGGGAGGTTGTCCGGGGTCGCTGGACGGAACCCCGCCCAGACCCGCAAGACCGAGAGGTCGCCGATGCTTGGCAGATACTCAACCGCACGGCGCAGCATGCGCCCCAACATCTCGCCCTCCACCTCTGGCGTCTCGACTCCAAACTGGCGCGAGGATCCAATCAGGAGCTGTCCCGTCCGCCGTGGCTGCACATTGAAGGCGACGGAATCGCTCGTCGAGCCGTGGGCACTCTTGAGGTAGCCCAGCTCGACCAGTTGATGGCGCACCCAGCCTGGATACCGATCGGTGATCGCCAAGTGCCCTTTGCGCGGAACGACTGGAATCCCAGGGGTGAGGCGTGGTGCCGAGATGCCGCCAGCATTGACCGTCGCCCCGGCCGAGAGCCTCGCTCCATCCGCCAAGCGGACCCCATCGGGGAGGAGCTCGACCACCTCTCCCGCCCGAACCTCCCCGCCCAACCGCACGACCTCGTCCAGCAACCAGCGAACGACGCAGGGCGTGTAGACGACTGCGTCGTCGATCACCCGCAGCGCCCCCGCCAAGCCGTCGCGGAGGGCAGGCTCGGCCTGCCGGAGCTGCACCGGGTCAAGCACCTCAATCGCCTTCGCCGCGCCCTGTGATGCGAGGTAGGCCTGCTTGCGCCGAACCTCGCCCATCTCCTCGTCGTCGGCAGCGATCCAGAGCGTCCCGCACGGGTCGTACTCGGCATCATCCGGCAGTTGCGGCCGCAACTCTAGCCAACAGTCGAGCGAGTAGCGGGTCAGGGCAAACTGTGCGTCCGAATCGTCCATGACCACGAGATGGCCCATCCCCGCCGCCGAGGCCCCGCCACCAATCGGCCCAGACTCGACCACCGTCACCCGCAGCCCGGCGCGGACCGCCTCCCAGGCGCAGGCCGCGCCGACGATCCCGCCGCCGACAATCAGCAGATCGGGAATCGAGCCCGCTAGCCCTGCCCCCCCTGCGCTCACTGCCGGATCCCCCAACAGAAGGGATCGCGCGGATCGAGCAGCAGGGTCCCCTCTGCCTGCACAAAGGCCGTTCCGGTGATTGTCGGGTAGACCCGGCCATCCCGAACGCGGATCTCCCCTTCAAAGACACTCCCGACGATGCTCTCCTGTCGCCAGACCTGCCCCTCGGTCAGCTCCCCGCGCGCTTGGAGCACCGCCAGCTTGGCGCTCGTTCCCGTCCCGCACGGTGATCGGTCGTAGCTCTTCCCCGGACAGAGCACGAAGTTGCGGCTGTCGAGCCCCGCCCCACTCGGCGGGCCAAAGAGCTCGATGTGGTCAATCTCCTGCCCGCCCTCACCTGTGATCCCCTGCTCAACCAAGGCTTGTCGAATCCGCCACGTGTAATTGGTCAGGGCCTCGACCCGATCGAGGGTCAGTGCCTCCCCCCCCGCCTCGACGAGGAAGAACCAATTCCCACCCCAGGCGATGTCGCCGACCACCGTGCCGATCCCCTCGACCTCGACCGGAACGGCTTCCCGGTAAGAGTAGCTCGGAACATTGAAGACCGAGACCTCCCCCGAGTCGTGCAGCCGTGCCCGAATCTCCCCGACCGGCGTCTCGATCCGGTGCTCCCCCGGACCGAGGCGGCCCAGGTGCGCCAACGTCACCACCAGCCCGATCGTACCGTGCCCGCACATTCCCAAATAGCCAACATTGTTGAAGAAGATCACTCCCGCGACGCAGCCCGGATCGACCGGCTCGCAGAGCAGGGCTCCCACCAGGACGTCAGACCCGCGCGGTTCGTTGACTACCGCACTCCGGAAGGCATCGTGCTCCGTGCGAAAGCGAGCCAAGCGCTCGGCCATCGATCCACTCCCCAGATCCGGCCCGCCCTCCCAAACGACTCGCGTCGGCTCCCCGCCCGTGTGCGAGTCGATCACCGAGACACGCCCCACTCGCCTCGCCCTCTCTTCCATCCTGCCCCTCCCCCCTTTGCTCAAATCCTCCCCCAGCCCTGATCGACGGGGTAGTGTAGTCCATTCCCCGGACCTCGCAAAGAGAGGGGCTCAGACCGCCGGGGAAAAGACGGGTCCGCCGATCCATTGCTCCCTCGTCATCAGTGGCCCAACTCTCCCGGTCAACTTCCCAGCAGGATCGTCATCGAGCCGACCATCATCACCAGGGCCCCAAGCAGTTTGCGCACCACTCCCTCCTCCCGAAAGAAGTGCACTCCAAAGAGGACCGAGACCAGAATCGAGAGCTGAAAGAGCGCCAATGCCTCCCCGACCGCCATCCCCCGAAAGACGTAGTTGGTCGAGGCGACCATCAATCCTGTCGTTACCGTCAGCATCGCATAACGCGCGACCGTTCCCCCATCGATCCGGCCAACCCGCTCCCTTACCGGTCCTCCCAGCCGCACCAGAGCCATCGAGAAGAGCGCCCCAAAACAGGACCAACTGACAAAGGCCATCCCAAGCCCTGCATGCTCGATCACCTGCTTGTCGAAGACGGATTGAACCCCGGTCAGCACCAGCGCGATCAATCGGTCCCGCACCGCCGGCTCTCGCACGTGCTCCCAGAAGGCACTGCCGCCCTCCCCCCGACGCCCCAAGACCAGGTAGCTCCCCGCGATGATCAGCCCCATCCCAATCGCACCACTCCAGCGAAGGCGCTCTCCGATCAAGAAATACGCCGTCGCCAGCCCGATCACCGACTTGTAGGCGTTGATCGGACCCAACACCGAGAGGTCTCCCCGTTGCAGCGCCCGCACCAGAAAGCCATTGCCCAACGCTCCCGTTATCCCAGAGAGCACGGCATAGCCAAAGTAGCCCGCCCCGGGCAGCCCCGGCCGCTCCCAGATGACCCAGCCGAGCGCCGCCACCGCCAAGAGCAGATAGCTGGTCGCGTTGACGACCAGCGGCGGCTGGCCCCTCAGCACCAGCTGCTTCTGCAAGACGTTCGACCCCGGGTTCGAGAAGATCCGTACCAGTACCGCAATCGCCAGCTCCATCCCGTATCACTCCAATTTGACGGAGCCACCACACTGGGGGAAGAGGTCTCAGGATGCCAACAACTTGGACTTACCCCCTCTCACTCGCCGATGACTCCACAAGGGGTGGCTGGCCATCTCAACTATTCACCTTGGTGCATGCATTGCCGGTAGTCGAATGGCAGCCACTGGACAGGTCAATGAAAGTCGTGATGACTTTTACTCGACTAGGGAAGCCCTATCAGCATAAACCATTGATTGCTTTACACTTATCAACATGAAGTTAAGTGATTTGTCGTCCATCGTAACGTTATGACCTACTCTCAACTGGTCTTTTTAATAAAACTTTTTCTATGGCAAAAAATTTTGAGCCATTTTTCAGCTGAAAGACGCTTACTGGAATGTCAAAGAATTTTCAGCTGAAGAGGGGCTTCAGACTTTCGTGTGGGTTGGGGTGAAAAAATGGGGGATCCATGGGATCCTCCGGTCATGCAAGACACAACCGATCTACCACCTTGCTGCCGTGTCCCTCTTACCACTAAAGGACAACATCGTAAACATACAAGACACAGAGATCACCGAGAAGAAGATTTGGCAGTGATCTTCGTCCACAATCCACTAACGTCTGAGCGGAAGAGATCATTGCAGCACTGAGAGGTCACCGAGAAGAAGACAGGAAACCTTGAAATTCATTGATGCCGTGAGTAGTTACCTTTTTGGAATCATCGTGTCTTTTTATCAGATCATCCCTTTATTCATTACTTTCCCTGGTTTCTGGATAGCTTCTATCACAAGGTACGTAAGATGATTCAAAATCTATAGGGGATTTGATTGAGAAGGTTTATACATCAACGCAATCCATCCATCGAATCCCAGCACTTAACCGGAAGTTTTTCTGAAATATGGACTGTTGTTAAGTGACCATTTGATATCAAAAGATGAGTTTCGCTTTAGTAATCGACAAGGTCAAGGTGAGAGAATATTGCCATGAAAAGCATGATCTTCAGATTAACAGTTTGTGCCGCATTTGTGTCCATTCTAACATCATCAATGATTTTCGATAGGCAGATATTTGCCACTTTGTTGAACGATCAACAAGCTGGATCCATGGCGAGCATTGTAAATCAGAGTGAACTATTCGTTCTGAATTTTGATAACAACCTCACCGGTAATGCTGGTCAGCTTCCTATACAAGCGAGTGGGATCACATATCAAACTGGTGTACAGAATCAAGCTGTCTATCTGGCACCAGGCTCAATGTTGAGTTATTCCAGTGTCAATAACATCAATTCAAGAGAGGGCAGCATTGAATTCTGGATAAAGCCGTTTTGGAACGGAAATGACAATCAAAACCGCACAATTTTTTCTTTTGGAGGTGGTGGCGGGATTCTTGTCGCCAAGGATGGAGCGAATAATTTGAGAATCATTCTCAACAGATTCAGTCTTCATCCTGGAGGAGAGGTTGGCGTAGCGCAAAATGTTGGCACTTGGGTCTCCGGACAGTGGCATCATGTTGCATTTACTTGGAGCGATTCATCAAAAAAACTCCGAATATTTATTGATGGTACGTTAAGAAATGAGACAACTTTCAGCAATTCACTTCCAGCTGTCAATGTTTCCTCCTTCCAGATTGGAGTGGATGGCACAAGCAACTACCTCAACAGTTTACTTGACTATTTGATAATCAGCAATGCCCCAAGAACTACAGCTGAGATTGCCGCTCGAATGAACAGTGCTATTTCAATTTCAAGCTGGAATCTAACTCCAAATCATTCCAACATTGAACTGACCACTGGATGGCGACACAGTAATCTGCTAAGTATCAGTGCAACATCTAATGTTGGGAACATTACCTTGCCAATGATAGCAGCACAGTGGAGCAGCAGCAATCCCGCAGTTGCTATTGTTGATGGAGAGGGATGGATAAGGGGGCTCACAAGTGGAACGGCAACGCTTACCGGTGTGTTAGGTTCGACTTCACGCTTCATTAATGTTACTGTTAACTCGCCCATACTGCCGGTTGAAGACAGTCCGGTAGATCCATATCTGGCAACTCCGGCTGCTGGGGCACTGTTTCGTATTCCGGTCGTAATTATCAGATTCTTCCCCACCCTGGATGGCATCAATCTCGATAGTACTGAGACGGGGTGGACATCAACCCTTGAAGATCTAAAGGCTAGATCGTTACTGATCGAAAAAAGAAGTAAGTTCATGCTGGAAGAGGGGAGTCGTTACAGAGGGTATAGAAACGTAGCGACTACACCTTCGCTTGGTTATGAAGTTCTCAAATCATTTACTGTATATGAAAAAGTGCCAAAAGGGTTTGCTCAAGGCCCAAATGGACCCTACTTTCCAGATTACAACAGTATTTTAAGCAGATTCAATGCCGAGTATTACGTCAACACGCTAGGTGTCAAAGAGTTTTGGTTGGTATATTATCATCATGGCAGCATAGTTCCTGATGAATCAAACATGTCGAGCCCAGTAACAGGAGATATTTCGAACAGCTATAGATGGAATAATGATCAGCCTGTATATCAGCGTACGTTTGTAACATATGGGATAAATTTCACGAGAAGTCACGCTGAGTCAACCCATAATCATGGCCACCAGTTGGAGTCGATATACTCTTTTATCAATAATCGTCAGGACGGAAACACTGATCTTTTTTGGAATCAGTTTGCGCGACCTGTCAAAAGTTGGGATCCCTATGGCAGGGCTGGCAACACACATTTCCCACCCAACGGCATATCTGACTATGACTATAATAATTCATCGTTGGCGTTAAGTGACATTCTGGATTGGAATCCTGATGGCGGTACGTATAGCTTGGTCAACAATGCAACCTGGCGTGACATTCCTTATCAATGGCCAGCCAATCTCGCACCTAATCTGCATTATGTTACTGAAACAAATTGGTACATGATGTGGATGCAAACCATGCCCGGTATCGCCAATAACATTGTATTCTCAAATGGATTGAAAAAAATGACAAACTGGTGGCAGTTCACCGGTGACTGGGACGCATCCATTCAACGTGGTATTGGCTTGTATGAGAACTCCAATTGCAGATATCAGCTATCCAACAAGCAAATTACTGTCGGCAGCAATGGTGGATCGGGCACTATTGAGGTTGCGGCTCCTACATCTTGCCAGTGGATCGCCTCCAGTAACTATCCGGACTGGATTAATGTAAACAATGGTGGCAGCGGTTCAGGTGTTGTCAACTATACGATCAGTCCATCATCCCTTTCGGTCAGGAAAGGCTCAATCGTGATTGCCAACCAGCTTGTAAATGTTCTGCAATCGGCTCCACTTGGAACAGGGATCTACGATGACCGACACAGCCGTTGGAATTACAGTTCAGGATGGTTACCTTGGGGTGGGAGTGGGCCATACAACTCGACCCTGATGTACAGTGGCGCGGCAGGTGCATCGGCGAGCATCGCCATCAATGGGACAGCCTTTCGATTGCGGTACTCGAGACATGAGTCAAGGGGATTGATGGGGATCTACGTGGATGGAGTGAAGGTCGCTGAGGTTAACGCGAACGGTCCTTTAAACTGGCAGACGGTCTACGAGAGGACGGGGCTGGCTGCGGGAGTGCACACGATCGAAATCCGGCACGAAGGAACGGCTGGAGCCTTGATCGACATCGACGCCATCGAAGTGTATGCCTCAGCTCCCCCACTCGGGGTTGGGA
>JBMOHS010000118.1:0-12384 GCA_049317725.1 Blastocatellia bacterium | reverse complement strand
GGTCTGCTCTTCTTTGATGCGCTGCTCCTGCTGACCGCCTGGATCGATGGGTGGCAAACAGAACGAGTCGACACTTGGCAGATTGAGCGTCAGTTGGGCCCGCGCCTGATGTTGGGAGAGCCCAATACGGTCGAGATCCGTCTGACTGTCCCCGCCGGACGCGAGCTTCAGCTCGACCTGCGCGACGACTTTCCCCTTGGCCTGGAACTGGTCGGAGCTCGGGATCTGAGACTGAAGCTCCCCCACTCGACGACGTCCTCGCGTGTCGTCAGCGTTGGATATCAGTTGCGTGCGCCACGGCGCGGCGAATACCACTTCGGTGATCTACACCTCCGTTGCCTCTCCCCATGGGGATTGGTGCGGCGACAGTCCGTCTATCCGGCGGCGGCGTCCTGTCGTGTCTATCCCAACTTGCGACAGGCTCGCCGTGAGGAGCTGCACTTCCGCCAACTCTACCCCTTTCGCTTTGGGCAGCATCCGACTCGACAACGCGGCCAGGGACGCGACTTTGAGAGTCTGCGCGACTATCTTCCAGGAGATGACCTCCGCGACATCGCTTGGCTCCCCACTGCGCGACGGGGGCGTCTCGTGACGCGACAGTATCGATTTGAGCACCACCAGCGGGTCGTTCTCCTGCTCGATGCAGGACGTTTGATGACCTCGCGGGTCGATGACTTGAACAAGCTGGATCACGCCATCAACGCGGCGCTCAGTCTTTCCCGCATCGTCCTCGCGGCAGGAGACCAAATGGGCTTGCTGATCTTTGACCAGGAGGTTCGCTCCTGGCTCCCCCCGCAGCGGGGACCCGCCCACTTTCAGAAGCTGCTTGAAGCCCTCTATCAGGTCGAGGCTCGCTTGGTCGAGCCCTCCCACGAGCGCGCCTGCGCCTATCTCTCCCACGTCAATCCACGACGGTCGCTCGTCCTGCTTCTGACCGATGTCGTCGATGAGGTCGCCTCCGCGCAACTCCTCTCTGCCACGGCCTCACTCCTTCCGCGCCACCTCCCCCTCGTCGTCACCATCGGCGATCTCGATCTCTCCCATCTCGTCGATCTCCCCCCGACGTCCGTCGAGGAGGTCTACCAACAGAGCGTCGCCGAGGACCTCCTCCAGCACCGCCGCGAAGCCTTGGCCCGCATCGCCGAACGTGGCGCCCTCGCCCTCGATCTCCCGACCACTCGACTCGCCTCTTCGCTCATCCACCAGTACTTCCAAATCCGGGACCGCCGACTGGTCTGAACCGCTCCCGGAAGCAATCTTGATCGATCGTTTCGATATTGAAATGCAATGTCGTTTAAGATTTCCTGCCGATCGTAAGAAGTAGTGCGTCGCAAAACAAGATGGGGTACCTTACGAAAACTGGTTGTGGCGCAGGAGGAGTGACAGGAATGAAGTGTACGGGAACAGGGTGGATCCGGAAGAAGGGACCAATCGCAGGCTTCTGGGTTGTCTGCCTGATGGCAGGGGCGGCTTGGGGGCAGACCGAGGAGCGGCTGTTGACGCTGGAGGAGTGCTGGGTACGGGCAGGAGAGGGCCATCCGTTGCTGGCGGCAGCGCAGCGTCGAGTAGAGGGAGCAGCAGAGGTCCGTCAGTACGCGGGAATGCGGCCCAATCCGACTTTGACGATTCAGACAGAGAACTGGCGCGCGTGGCAGCGGCCGCCGTTTCTCTTCCAGAATGATATTGAATTCTTTGTCTACGGGACGCAGCGTTGGGAGACAGCCGGGAAACAGGGGCGCCGGCGCGAAGTCGCCGAGCGGGGAGTGGAGGTGGCCGAGCGCGAGGTCGAGCTGGTTCGTCGGCAGGTCTGGCGCGAGGTGACAAGACGTTACCGGCTGGCGTTGGAGGCCCAGCGGATGCTCGAGATCGAGCGGGAGAACCAACGGGATCTCGCCGAGCTGGTCACCTGGACGAAGACGCGGTTCGAAGAGGGCTACTTGGCGGAGTGGGAGTTGATTCGGGTTCGCCTCGAGGAGCAGACGCTCCGCCAGCAGATTTTGTTGGAGGAGCAGGGCTACGACCAGGCGCGACTGTCGCTGCTGCAGGCCCTTGGAGAGCCGAGCTTGCGCCTCGATTTTCGTTTACGGGAGCCCTCGCTCGAGGGCTCTCCGCTACTCTCCGTCCCTCTCGAAGATCTCAAGCGGGAATCGATCACCCAGCGGGTCGAGCTCTCCCAACTGAAGACACGTCTTGAGATGGAACGATCCCATCTGCGACTACAGCAGGCGAACGCACGCCCTGACTGGGAGTTTTCGGCGGGGTATAAGCGGACCGGGATCTTCAACACCTTGATTGGGTATGTCAGCGTTCCGCTCCCGTTCTTTCAACGCAACCAGGGAGAGATTGGGCGCGCGGCAGCAGCAGTCAACGCCACGGAGTATGAGCTGCTGGCCCAGACCCGGTTCATCGAGGCGGAGGTCGAAGCTGGACAGCGAGCGGTGAAACGGCTCGAAGAGCGGCAGCGGGAGATGGATCGCGATCTGCTTCGGCAGGCGGATGAGTCCCGCGCAATTGCGCTGACTGCCTATCGGGAGGGGGCCGCCGACCTCTACAAGCTGCTCGAAGCACAACGTGCCCGGAATGAAGTCCGACGACTCTACCAGCGGACGCGGCTCGATCTGCAGATGGCACTTGCGGAGTTAGCGTTGATCGTCGGGAGGAAGGAGCTGCGATGATGGGAAGGAGAGGCAACTGTCGGGGGCGATTGGCTTGGCTGGGAATGGCGCTCTTGCTGTGTGGGTGTGACAAGGCGCCCGAGGGCCCGCCAACCGGAACTCCCCCAGACCGTCCGGCGGCCCGTCCCGCGAGCGACTCGGCCAAGTCTGTGGAAGATCCTGTCGGGACGATCTTGACGTTGCCCGATGATGCCATTGCCTACGCAGGGATCCAGGTCGAGGCGGTCTCGGAGCGGGAGATGGCCGAGACGATCGAGGCGACCGGACGGCTCATCCTCAACGAGGATCGAACGGTTCAAGTGGGTGCCTACGTTGAAGGACGAGTTCTCGAAGTACTCGTCCAACTGGGCGACAGGATCAAGGCGGGCCAAGTCCTTGCCAAGATTCATACCCACGAGGTACACGATGCGGGTGCCAACCTTGCACAAGCGCGCGCGATGCTCGTTCGCAAGCGGACTGAGGCGGCCTTTGCCAAGGCCAGCCTCGATCGGGCCGAGCGGCTGCTGCAGGCCCGAGCCCTCTCTCTTTATGAACGGGACCGGATTCGAGTCGAGGAGGCCTCCGCACGCGAGGAGGTGACGCATGCCGAAGCTGAACTGGAGCGTGCCCGGGGCCACATCGAGCTGCTCGGATTGGATGAGGAGAAGCTTGACTATGAGGCTCCAGTGCTGGTACGCGCACCTCGCGAAGGGGTTCTGCTCGCGCGCTCGGTAACCCCAGGCACCAGCGTCAATCCGGGAGATCCCCTCTTCACCCTCAGCGATCTGGGGGCACTCTGGGTCCACGTCGAGGTCGAGGAGCAGCAGTTACCGGCGCTGCGGGTAGGGGCGCCCTTGACCCTCTCCGTCGCCGCGTACCCTGGGGAGACCTTTCCAGGAAAGATTCTGCGGCTGGGGGAGCAGCTCAACCCTGAGACGCGGCGGCTGGCGATTCGGGGGCTGGTCGAAAACCGCACGGGGCGACTCAAACCGGAGATGTATGTCACGGCGCGGGTACAGTCTGGGACGCGTGCCCGCGTCCTGACCATTCCGGCTGCCGCGTTGCAGGAGGTCGACGGCACGCCGACCGTCTTCATCGCGCTGGGTCAAAACCGTTACCAGCGACGCTCCGTGCGGACGGGGCGCAGCGAAGATGGTCAGGTGGAAGCGCTCGAAGGGGTGGCGGTGGCGGACCGTGTCGTGACCAAGGGAAGTTTTCTGCTCAAATCTGAGCTGCTCAAGAGCCTCCTCGAAGAGGACGAATAACGGGGTGTGGATCGTTTGGCGGGTAGCCCGCCAAGCGGGAACGGTGTTTGGTATGATCGATCAGCTCATCTCCTTCTCCTTGCGGCAACGCTTGATTACGTTGGTGATCGTCCTCGGGGTGATCGCGCTTGGTGGGTATTCGCTGGTGACGATTCCGATCGACGCCTTTCCGGACCTGACCAACAATCAGGTGACGATCATTACCGAGGCCCCTGGAATGGCGGCGAGCGAGGTCGAAGCGCAGGTCACCTTCCCGATCGAAGGGGCGATGCTGGGAATCCCACGGACTCTCGAGGTCCGCTCAATCTCCAAGTTTGGGCTCTCGTTGATCACGGTCGTCTTTGAGGACCGTGTCGAGACCTACCTCGCCCGCCAACTGATCAACGAGCGGCTCAATGAAGCCAAGGGTCGGATTCCCGCGGGACTCGATCCAGGATTGGGACCCATCGCCACCGCCTTCGGCGAGGTCTACCAGTACACGCTGGAAGATGACCGTCCTTTCTCCACCCCGGAAGAGCAGCGGACGCGCCTTCTCGATCTGAAAACGCTCCACGACTGGTTCCTCAAATTGCAGCTTCGTGCAGTTCGCGGCGTCAGCGAGGTCAACACCTGGGGAGGGCTGACCCGCCAGTTTCACGTTCTCGTCGACCCAGCCAAGCTGCGCAAATACGGTCTGACGCTTCGGCAGATCTACGATCGTGTTGCCGCCAGCAACGCCAATTTTGGAGGCGGCTACATTGAGCATCGGGCGGAGCAGTATACCGTCCGGGGGGTCGGGCAAGTGCGGGATGAAGCGGACCTGCGGGCCATCGTCGTCAAAGCCGAGGGGGGAACGCCCGTCTACCTCCAGGATGTCGCAGAGATTCGCATCGACGCGCTGCCGCGTCAGGGGGCGACGACCCGGGATGGGAAGGGGGAGCGAGTCTCCGGCATGGTCATTCTTCTCAAGGGGGAGAATGGCAAGCAGGTGACCGAGCGCGTCAAGGAGAAGATCGCCAGTTTGCAGGACGCGCTGCCCGTTGGGGTCCGGATCGAAAAGTTCTATGACCAGACAGAGGTGATCGATCGGACGATCCGGACGGTCGAGCGCAATCTGATCGAGGGAGCGGTGCTGGTGATCGTCGTCCTCTTCCTCTTTCTCCGCAATCTTCGGGCCTCGCTGATCGTTGCCTCGGTCATCCCCATCTCGATGGTGACCGCCTTCATCGTCATGCGCCTCCTCGGTGTCTCGGCCAATCTGATGAGCCTCGGCGCGATCGACTTTGGACTGATCGTCGATGGCGCCGTCGTCATGATGGAAAATTTCATCCGGCGGATGCGTGAAGAGGGGGGAGAATCTCTGATCGTCTCTCCCCACATTCTCCGCGAGGCTGCGCTGGAGGTCGGGCGGCCGATCGTCTTCGGAGTCTTGATCATCGTCGCCGTCTACCTGCCTGTCTTTACGCTGGAAGGTCTCGAGGGGCGCATGTTTGCACCGATGGCGATCACCGTCTGCGCTGCCCTCCTCGGCTCCCTCCTCCTTGCCTTGACCTTCGTTCCGACGATCTCATCCCTGCTCTTGCGGCGCGGGCAGAAGGAGACAGAAGGGCGCCTCTATCACGCAATCGAGCGCGGCTACGCGCGGCAGCTCGACCTGGCCATCCAGTATCGCTGGGCGACGATCGGCGGGGCGCTCCTCGCGGTGATCCTCGCCGTTGGCTCTCTTGGCTGGATTGGGACGGAGTTCATGCCACGGCTCGATGAAGGGACGATCCTCATCGAGACCCGCAAGCTCCCGAGTGTCTCGCTGACCGAATCGGTCGAGATTTCGCTGCGGATCGAGGAGACGGTCAAGCGGTTCCCGGAGGTCGCCGGCGTCGTCACCAAACTGGGCCGGCCGGATTTGGCGACGGAGGCCATGGGAATCCATCAGGGAGACCTCTATGTTCTGCTCAAGCCAAGTGAGGAGTGGACGACAGGCCGCGATAAGAATTCACTGATCGAGGCCCTCGACGCCGAGTTGAGCAAGCTCCCTGGCGTCTCGTACAACTTTACCCAGCCGATGGCGATGCGCCTCGATGAGACCATCTCGGGGGTCAAGGCGGATGTCGCCGTCAAGCTCTTTGGCGAGGACCTCGCCGTCCTCGAGTCGACGGCCGGTGCCATTGCGCGTGTCCTCGAAGAGGTGCCCGGTGCCGCTGATGTCCAAGCGGAGAAGCTCTCCGGCGCAGCACAACTCCAGATTGAACTGCGCCGGGATGTCCTCGCACGCTATGGTCTCGATGTCGGCGATGTGCGGGAGCTGGTCGAAACGGCAGTTGGGGGGAAAGTCGCGACCACCCTCATCGATGGCCAACGTCGCTTCGATGTCGTCGTTCGCTTCCCGGAAGCCTTGCGTAACGATCCCGATCGCATTCGCGCGCTTCCCGTGCTGGCACCAGGCGGAGAGCGCCTCTTCTTGCGTGACTTAGCCGATGTCCGGGTGCAGCGTGCCGCTGACCTGATCAGCCGGGAGAACAACCAGCGACGAATTGTCATTCAGAGCAATGTCCGGGGCCGGGATATCGGGAGCTTCGTCGCTGAGGCCCGGGCGCGGATCGCGGCCGCGGTCCCGCTTCCCGCCGGATACCTCATCACCTGGGGCGGGCAGTTCGAGAATCAGGAGCGGGCCACCCGCCGTCTCTTTGTCGTCGTTCCGATGGCCTTGCTGCTCATCTTCGCCCTCCTCTTCGTCATGTTCGGCTCAGTTCGCTACGCCCTGCTCATTCTGCTCAATGTCCCCTTCGCGCTTGTCGGCGGAATTGCCGCCCTCTGGGTGCGCAGTCTTCCGTTGACCCTCTCGGCCTCGATCGGGTTCATCGCCCTCTTTGGCATCGCCGTGCTCAACGGGGTCGTCATGATCTCGTACGTCAATCGCTTACGGGAGCAGGGAAGGCAGGTTGTCGAGGCGGTGCGTGAGGGCGCCCGTACCCGGTTTCGTCCAGTCTTGATGACGGCGCTGGTGGCGAGCCTCGGCTTCCTCCCGATGGCGCTCTCGACCCAGCCAGGTGCGGAGGTGCAGCGGCCGCTGGCGACCGTCGTCATCGGCGGGTTGATCACTTCGACCTTCCTCACCCTCTTTGTTCTGCCGCTGCTCTACCTGCTGATGGAGCGAAGGAGCCCGAAACGGCAGTGACAGAATCTCGCTTCAAAACAAGGAGAACGAGTACCGCTGCTACCTCCTCCGTGAGTTGATCTGGAAGCCCTCAGCGGGCTATTGAGCACCCGTGCTCTCGGTCAACTCTCCCGCATAATCGGCCAGCAGACCGCAGATCTGATCGAAGACCATCGTCACATCGCGCCCCGGGCCGACGTAGTGGTTCCCCATCAAGCTGACCAGGAGGCGGTCTCCTCCCCGGGTCTGCAGGTAGCCGGAGAGCGCGTTGGCGTAGGAGAGGGTTCCAGTCTTGCCACGAAAGTTGTTGGCGGCGGGGGAGTCCCGCATCCGCCGTTCGAGTGTTCCATCGACCCCGGCAATGACCAGCGACTCCCAGAAGGCGGCTCGATGAGGATGGTTCTCCATGAATTCGAGCAGGCGGATTGTCGCCGCTGGTGTGATCAGGTTTTGGCGGGCCAGCCCAGAGCCATCCCGCAGGCTGAGCCGGGACGGATCGATGCCAGCTCGCGTGAGAAACGCGCGGCGCAGCGCGTTGCCGCGGGCGAGAATCGGGAGCGGCTGGCCAAACTCATCAAGTGGAAGGTGAGGATTCGACGCCGCTCGGGCTTGCTGAGGCCTCTCACACCCTTCCGATGGAAAGGGGTCCTCTTCACAGGGAAGCTGGACCGGGGCCCGTCCGAGCATCCGCAAGAGCAGCTCGGCATGCAGGTTCTGACTCTGTTTGTTGACGACCCGGATCAGCTCGGAGATGGGCGCCGAGTCGATCCCCGCCAACTCCACCCAGCGCCGTTCATCAATCGGATCGAGCGCCCGCTGTCCCAGGTCGACTCGCACCACTCGTCCGAGCAGGCGGATCTGCCGTCGGCCGAGCGCTTCCTTCAGTAACGTCGCGGCGAAGAGTGCCGGGTCGTGGATGGCGACGCTCACCTCCGTCGGTGAGGCGGTTCGCGCCATCCTCCCCGACAGCTCGATGGTGTTGCTGTTGAGCGCACGATAGGCCCTCACGCGCGTCTCACCTCCCGCCACCGTCTCCACCCGGTTGACCAGGCGCACATAGCCCGTGGCGGGCAGCACCTCTACCGCTGCTGCAAGCCCGACACGCCTCGCTGGTGTGACACGCAACGTGACACTGTTGTCATTGACGGAGAGGGCACTCACCTCTGCGCCGTAGTAGTACTGGACGTCATCCCATTCCCAGCCAGGACCCAACAAGTCACCCGGAAGGTAGCTGTCGTCCGCGATCAGGTTGCCCTGGATCGTGCGGACTCCCCGCGCCCCCAATTGATCGGCCAGGGACTCGATCGCCGGAACGCGGGAGGCAACTGGCAACTCGCTGTAGTCACGTGATCTGCCGTCCTGGAAGCGCGCGGAGAGGTTGGGGTCTCCCCGCCCTTGAAAGACCAGGTCTCCCACCAGCCGCCCATTCCGGGTGGGACGTCGCGTTGCCCAGACAGAGGTTCTCACCCGGGCATCCGGGCCGAGAATGTCGAGGGCTGTCGCCGTCGTGTAGAGCTTCATGTTGGACGCCGGCATGAAGGTCTGATCTGCGTCGCGCGCATAGATCGTCTGCCCCTTGACTGTCTGAATGAGGATCCCCCACCTCGCCCCCGCGAAGCGGGGATCCTCGATCCATTCCGTGATCTGCCGGCGCAGCCCCTCGACGGTGCGCGGCGCGGCGCTGACAGCTTGGCGACTGATCGCCGGTTGTGCTCCGACCCGCTCCCACCCGGGCTGTAACCACACCCAGATCAGCAGGAAGAGCCACCCGCCTGCCCACACCTTGCCTCGCACTTTCGATCTGACCACTCGTGTCTCCTTCCGCTATCGTCGACTCGCTGCCCCTTTCCCTTGCACGATCGTCATCTCCCGGATCAGTTCGCTGGCGCCGGCAAACTTCTCCAGGAGAAAGAGCATATACCGAACGTCGACCGCCAGCGTGCGGTTCGAGGCTGGGTCGAAGTTGAAATCACCGCCCAGTCCTTCGTAATTGCCGTCAAAGGCAATCCCGATCACCTCCCCCCGACCGTTCATCACTGGGCTTCCAGAGTTTCCCCCGGTGATATCGTTGGTGGTCAGGAAGTTGACGGGGACGTCCTTCAGGCGGGGATCGACATAACTGCCGAAGTCGCGCTTCTCGGCGAGCGCCCGCAGGGCAGGGGGAGCGTCAAATGGCTCAACGCCAGTATCTTTTTCCAGGACCCCGCGCAGACTGGTCTGCCAATCATAAGTGACCGCATCCCGTGGCGCATACCCCCGGATCTGGCCGTGCGTCCAACGCAGAGTGAAGTTGGCGTCTGGGTAGTACGGGGACTTTCTCATCTCGAGGAGCCCACGGACATACTCGGGGCGCAACTGCAGGATCTTGCCATTGAACAATCGCGTCTTTTCCCTGAGTGGGCCACTCAGCTCGCTCAGCTGACCCACCAGACGAAGCAGTGGGTCCTCGACCGCTTTGACTTGACTCAGCGAGAATTCTATCAACTTCCCTACCTCGGAAAAGTCCTGGAATCGGCTCTTGGTGATCGCTTCTTTGGCAAACTCTTCTTCTGCTTTTCGTCGATCTGCACCGCTCTTTCCCGCGAAAAGAGCTTCTATCTCCGGGATCCGCTGGTTCTCCGGAAGTTCAGCCGCGAGTGCCAGGGCCCCAGCGAGCCGTCGAGCCTCGGTCGCAGGTTCACGTGATCCCCACCCACGATTGAGTTGCGCCATCGCCATCCGGACCTGCGGGTCACTGAACTGTGGGATTCGCTGCGCGGCGGGCTTCTCGGCTTCAGCGGCCCGCACATACGCGAACTCCAGTGCCCGCATGAGCTCCCCCGTCGCCATGATTTCGTTGATGGCTGCTTGCAGCGGACCGAACGAGTTGATCTCGTCGTAGAGTGCCTTGATCGAAGGGAGAACGGACCCATACTTCGCTTTTCGAGCAGGATCGGCGTCGATCCATTTCTGGAAGGACTCTTCCTCCGCACGCCGCTTGGCCACCAAGTCCATTCGCTTGAGGCCCAGAACGGTACCCTCGTAGTTCTTGAGGGAGTTGCTCAGCCCAAAGATCTGATCGGCGAGTCGGATCCGCATCTCTGGGTCTTGCTCGCTCAATTGAGTCAGGGCCTCGATCCGTTGCCGCAAGGACTTGATCTGCGCCGGCAACTGAACTCGTTGGTTGTACTCGATCGAGTAGGACTCCCGATACCGGGTCGTCCGTCCAGGATAGCCCAGCACCATTGCGAAGTCGCCCTCGCGAATGCCACCCACGTTGAGTGGGAGAAACTTCTTCGGCTTGTAGGGGATGTTTTCGGGGTGAAGTTTCGCCGAGGTTCCATCCTTATCCACATAGGCGCGAAGGAGCGCAAAATCGCCGCAGTGTCGTGGCCACTCAAAGTTGTCTGGATCCCCTCCGTAATACCCGATCGATTTGGGCGGAGCATAGACGAGCCGGACATCCCGGATGATGAGGTAGGTGTAGAGAAAGAATTGATAGCCACCCGTCGCCTCGAGAACTTGGGTTCGGATATCATCCCGATCACCCTTGGCTGCCTGGGCCAGTTCATCCTGCCGTTGCGTCAGCGCCGCTGCCCGCTCGGCCGGATCCATCTCCGGCTTGACTGCCGAGAGCACCTTCTCGGTGACGTCCTCGTAATTGAGGGTGACTCCGATCGAATAGTTGCGAGCGGGAATCTCTTCCTGTCGGGTCTTTGCGAGAAATCCCTGGTTGATGTAGTCATTCTCGGGCGTGCTCGCGGCGGTGACCGCCCCAAAGGCGACGTGGTGATTGGTGAGGATCAATCCATCTGGAGAGATGAATGACCCGGTTCCACCAATGCTGATCTGGACGATTGCATCCTTGAGGCTGGGTTCGGTGGCGCTGTAGATCTGCTCCGGCTTCAATTCAAGTCCACGCTTTCGGAGTTCATTCAGTGGCAGGTTCGAGATCGATCCGGGAAGCCACATTCCTTCATCGGCCCAACTCCCAAATGGCGAGACGAGCAGGCACAGAATCAGCAGGCAGGTTAGAATAGTTGTGCGAGGCTTGATAGACAAGATCACTCCTTTGCTAGGCATTGTTGGTTCAGTTCCACTCCAGGGTCGATCCGACTGGCCAACAAGTGGCCTTCGTTCCACCACGATTCTTTGTCTTTCCTGATCTTTCTTCTTTTCCCAGGGCCGATTGGGTCGCTCCACTCGGCGGGCAGTTCCAGTGTCCAGTGAATTGAAGCCGGCCGGCTCTGCATCCAGAGAAGCTGACATTATAAACACCAAGGGGAGTGGAGGCTACCGCTGGCTCAACAATTCTGCCCGGCTGGTATGCAACAGATGGCATGCTCCCTCATAGACTTTCTCCTCCTCGATCAGTGCCTCCTTGAGGGAGGGGCGCACGTGGATTGTGTGCGGGCTGAGGAGCTCGAGCGGCCCTGGCCTTGGGCCTTGAGTCAAGGCGACGACCGGCGTCGAGACCGCGGCGGCGAGATGGGCAATCGAGCCCAGTGGGGCGACCAACAGGCTCGCTCGTGCCAGAAATGAGAGGGTGTCGTCGAAGGAGGGCCGGGCAGGGAGTCGGATTGATCGCCCCGGGACCACCCGCCGCAGTTCCGACTCGACCTCCCGCGTCCAACCAGGCTGGTTGCGATCGTTGAGAAGGAGGATTCGTGCATCGAAGTGATGCACCAGCCGGCGGGCCAGCGAGACCACTCGCTCCGTCGTCCACCCCATCTCGCCGGATCCGCTTCCCGCAGCCAGCCCGATCAACAACCCCTCGGTTGTACGCCCCTTCATTCGAGTTGCCTTCTCCAGACGCTCGGCGACACGCCGATCGGTCGAAGGATCTGTCCTCAACCGCGGAGTGCTGACGCTCGGCCGGACTCCAAGTGGTTCGAGTTGCTGCAACCACTCTTGTGTCCGGTGCAGGGGAGCCGCGAGCCCCCCTCGTGGCAGGTCTTGGCTGGCCTGCTCAAAGAAGCGACGCATCCACCGCTCCCATGACCTCGCTTTCCCGCCGTGCAACCCCGATGCGGTGAGCCGCCACGTCGGCGGGGGGAGACACGCTCCCAGCCAACGTGTCGGCCCGTCCTGGACCAGCTCGACCAGCAGGTCGACCCGCTCCTCTCGAAGCTCTTTGACCACGCCGATGGTTCCCCAGAGATGTCGCGGGTTGAGCAGCTCCCCCTCCCGCCAATTGCCCACGGTCCAGACCTTCGGGGAGACCCTGCTTCTCGCGTAGACAGGTCCGGCCGACTTCGAGGTGACCACTCCGATCGTGGCCCGGGGAAAACTCTCTCGCAAGGCCTCGAGCGCGGGGAGGACCAGCACCGCCTCGACGATTCCCGTCACGTGC
>JBMOHS010000117.1:0-12427 GCA_049317725.1 Blastocatellia bacterium | reverse complement strand
GAGGGGTGAGGGGTGAGGGAGAAGTATGAGTTATGAGTGAGGAAGGAAGGGAGTCGATTCGAGCTGCGGTCTTGACGATCAGCGACTCGACGGCGCGGGGGGAACGGGAAGATCGATCCGGGCCAGCCGTGGTGGCGGCGCTGACACAGCTGCCCGGCATCGAGGTGGTAGTGCGGGAAGTGCTCCCCGATGAGGTGCAAGAGATTGCGGCCCGGTTGAAAGCGCTCGCGGACAGCGGCGAGGTCGACCTGATCCTGACGACGGGAGGGACAGGCTTCACGGCGCGGGATGTCACCCCCGAGGCGACCCGGTCGATTCTCGACCGCGACGCGCCCGGACTCGCGGAGCGGATGCGGGCCGAGAGTGCTCGCATCACGCCCTTGGCGGCCCTCTCCCGCGCCGTGAGCGGCCTTCGCGGACGTACGTTGATCATCAATCTTCCAGGAAGCGTACGGGGCGCCCAGGAGAACCTGCAATCGATCATCCGCCTCCTCCCCCACGCTGTCAGCCTTCTTCGGGAAGGAAAATGAATGTCCGGGGCGCCTTGACCACGCTCCTCAATTGCCGAATCGGAGGAAAGAACTCTATGCGCTCGCGACATCGACCATCGATCACCACCCTTGTTCTTCTCATCTTCTTGATGGGCCCCACCGTGGGCTTCGCGGCGTTGGCCCAACAGAACTCGCCGAACCCTTACGATAAGTTTCGGCAACGGGAATACAGCAATCAGGGCTATATGACCGAAGAGGAGGAGATGAAGCTCGCCGAGGAGGTACACCAGCAGATCCTCAAGGAGGTCAGGCTGGTTCAAGGACAGGCCGTCAACAGCTACATCAACGCCCTCGGACAGAAGCTCGCCCGTCAATCAGAACGACCAGAGATTCGCTGGCAGTTCTACGTCGTCGACGATGCCTCGATCAATGCCTTCGCCACCTTGGGAGGGCGCGTCTATGTCCATACAGGACTGATCGCCGCCACGACCAACGAGGCCCAACTCGCCAGCGTGATCGGCCACGAAATTGGCCACATCGTCGGACGCCACGGACTGGAGAACGTCAAGAAGGCACAAAAGTACGGCACCCTTGGCGCGATCGCCTCCATCGCCGGGGCGATTCTGGGTGGGGCTAAAGGGGCGGCAATCGACCTGGTGGGCAACCTCGTCGCCGGCGGCTACCTGATGAAGCACAGCCGGGACGCGGAACGGGAGGCCGATTTCCTGGGGCTCTATAATTTGGACCGGGCCAACTACAACACGCGCGGAATGGTCGAGATGTTCGAGACGCTCAGTCGCATCAGTCAGAGCCAGCCAAATCAGATCGGCTCGATTCTGGCGAGCCATCCTCCCGCCACGGAACGGGCGCAGAACACCTCGCGGGAGATCACTCAGCGTCTGCCGGCGAGCATCTCGATACAACGCATCTTGACGACATCGGAGTACAACCGGGTCCGGGGTGTCCTTCCGCGGGCCCGCAAAGTGCGGCCCCGCAACTGAGGTATCTTCCTCCCTTTCGGCCCGACCGCGATCGGGACCGCAGACCAGCAATCATCAAGAATGGGCAGAAAGGGGAGGAGGGGGGAATGCGGGTTGGCGAAAGGGGCAACAGTCAACTGCTCAAGAACAGTGCCCAGCCCCCCAGTTGGGCACACTGGATAATCGCCTGCTGGGGAATTGTGGCGTTGCTCGGACTTGGAACGCCTGTCGGATCCCAGACGCGGCCCGTGCTGCGACAACCCCGACAAGATCATCTCGCCGGCCGCATTCTGCTCCTGCCAGGATCAGGAATGGCCCGTGCGTCCCTGGAGGCGCGACAGACCGCCGCCCTGCTCGACCACGCGCTCCTCAGCGCGCCTGCCCGGGGGACTCGCCACGAGGCTCTCGACTGGCTCGAACGGGAAGCAGCGCGCGGGTGCGAGGGAGTCATCTTCGCCTGGGAGGCGATCGAGTCGGGTGCTGCGTCGGAGGGGCTGTCCTTCCCCGAGCGACTTCGCTTGCGCCACCCTCACCTGCCCCTGGTCGCCTACACGGAGAGCCCACCAGGCTCCGCGCTTCGGACATCAGCCGTGAAGGCCCTTGAACAGGGCTCGATCGATCACCTGCTCTTCGTGGATGTCGCGGGACAGCGCGAGGCGAGAGAGACGTCACCATCCGTCCCGGACGATCAGACAGCAGTCCTGCTGCTGCTGACCCGGCTCCTTCTCGACCGATTTGGCTTTGTCCCGGAGATCCTTCCTGTCTACTCCGGACGCGGAGGGGCAGCGATCCGCCGGGAGGTGACCCGTCAGATTGAGGCGATCGGGGGAAAGGAGTCCCAGGGGAACGCAGCACCAGACCTGCTTCTCTTCGTTCACCTTCCCGGCACGACTGCGGAGGAATGGGCCGCCTTGCTCTCCAACCTGGAGCGAACGATCGACCGGGATGTGCGAATCGCCTTGCTCGACCTGTCCGGCAGCGAAGCCGGAAAGGCAGAACTCGCCCAGTCCTCCCCGTCGCTCTTGACCGCACTGCGGGAACGCAAATGGATCGATCGGTTGGCATCCTACGCCTCCCCCCCGCCTGTCCTGCGCGGTGATGCGCATCCCTCTATTGATGCGTGGACAACTCCCACGGGAACGGCACGAACCGTCGCTGCGGGGCTCAGCCAGTCGACCCTCTTCGTCAGCTCGCTCCTCTTCCTGCGCGACGAGTACGCGCGGCTGATCCGGGTCGATCGCGCACAGGTCGCGCTGCTCCTCGCACGCATACTCGCCCATCAATCCATCGGGTATCGCCTCCCCGGGCTCTCCGCACCTGCCTCGCGGGACGCGCTCGTCGAGACGCTGCGGGGCAACCTCTCCGGAGAGGCGGAATTGCTCTTTCGGGAACAGTTCTGGCGGAATGTTCACGCCATTCGGATGACAACCGGGGAACGGGTCCGTTTCGAGATGCGGCTTCTGCAACGGCTCCAAGTCTCGCTCACTCCGCTCGCTAACCCGGAGTCGGACCGGTTCGAGATCGAGATCCGCCCCTCGGTCCACACCGCACCGCTCCGCAGTTTCGCGCCGCGCGCCGACCAGTCGATCGCGGTCTGGGAACTGACCGAGGCCAAGCTGGCCCCACGATTGGCGCGGCAGTGGGCCAACTTCCCCTGGTGGAGAATGCGGATCGACGTCGACCAGGTCCGGTTGACCATTGGCTTCGGCGGCAAAGAGGGAGCCTCTCTGCCGAGTGAGGGGTACCGGATCCGCAATCGGCGACGGGGATCGACCCGGACGATCGAAGTCTTCGCGGCGAGCGAACAGGGCGCCAGCTATGGCCTGACGCGACTGGAAGAGCTCGGCCATCGCGGAGATCTGATGAAGAATGGAGAGTGGTCAGAAGCCCCTCAGCTTGCCATCCGCGGGCTGCTCGATGAGGTTGGTACCGGCTGGTCCCAGCGGGTCCGCCTCGACCTCCTTGCTCTCCTCGGCCAGCACCGCCTCAACCTGTATGCCCTGGTGCCTGTCGGAGAGTCGACTGAATCCCTGCTCGACCGTGTTCCCAGCCTGCTCGCGACGGCCCAGGAACACTTCGTCAATCTGGCAGTTGCCATCAATTCCCCATCGAAGACCGCCTTGACCTCCTCGGATCGCCTCGAGTGGGAGTCGCGTCTGCGTACGCTGACCCGCCTCGGAGTCGACCATCTGCTCTTTCTTGCCAATGATCGCGCCCCATTGTCCTTGGAAAGTCCGCTTGCGGAGACACTCGCCCAGTGGTCCACGCTGGCTCCCAACTCCGTGCTGACGATCATCGCCAAGGGCTCCGTGGAGGGGGAGTTTCGTGCCCTTCGTCAACGATTTCCCAGCGTCCGGCTGCGACTGGCCGATGAGCAGGCGGGAGACCTCGCCCTCTTGCGGCTGCCTTCGTCAGGAACCGCCCTGCCCTGCCTCGCTGCCCCTCCGCCGCTCGACCCGCAACGATTGGAGAGTCCGCCGATTGGCGGCGTCCTCATCTGGCCAGCCACAGCAGAGTCGCCGCTGCCGTATGCGCTGCTGCCTCGTCTGGCCGCGTCAGCCGCCCACATCTGGGCTCCCTCCCGCGTCTCCCCGGAAGATGGTCTCGCCAACCTCCTTGCCGCTGAGGCCGAAGGGGCCAGCGTTGCCCTCCAAACCTGGATCGAGGCGACCAAGGCCTGCGACGCGCCTCCGGAAGCGACTGCGGCCGCTCTCAGCAACGCCCTCCAGGCCCTCCGTGGAAGCCGAAGCTGGGGGCTCCTCCGCGGTGAGCTGAGACGCGCCCTTCGCCGCGCCTACCTTCCCGGTTCGCCCCCTTCGCCCCCTTCCCTTCGCGGAAGCCCCCCGATCCGGTAAGATAACGGCTGGAGGTTCACGTCCGGGCGAGAAGTCTCGTCTTGGAGTCTCGCCTTGGATTGGATCGTCTCTTCGCGATCTCCCGCCCACGTCGTTGGGTATTCTTCTCCTCCCCGGTCCACCCCCCCTTGGGACTCCGGGCCAATCTCTTGCAGAGAGGACTGATCTGAACTATGTCGTTAATGCTGGCTGAAATCGCGCAACAACCCGATGTCATTGCCCGGACGATCGAGCGGGAAGGCCCGCGCATGGCCGCGTACGGGGCCCACCTTCAATCGCGACCACCGCGGATGATCGTCATGGTCGCCCGTGGCAGCTCTGATAACGCCGCCCTCTTTGGACGGTACCTGATCGAGATGTCGACGGGCATCCCCGTCTCCATGGCAGCTCCTTCCATCCATACCCTCTATCGGCGTCGACTCGACCTCCGCGATACTCTGGTGATTGGCGTCTCCCAATCCGGCGAGGGAGTCGACATCAACATGGTCCTCGAGAGTGCCAAGAAGTCCGGTGCCAGCACGCTCGCCATCACCAATGAAGCCAAATCGACGATGGCCAGCCTTGCCGATGAGACCTTTGTCATCCAGGCAGGTCGTGAGCGCAGCGTCGCCGCGACCAAGACCTACACGGGGCAGCTTCTCCTTTTCCACCTCCTCGCCAAGTCACTCAGCCCATCCCTCGCACAGTTGGAGGTCGAGCGGCTGCCGGAGCTTGCCGCCCAGTCCCTGACGCTGCAACCTCAGATCGAGGCCCTCGTCGAGCGCTACGCCTACCTTGAGCGCTGCGTCGTCGTTGGTCGCGGTCTGCAGTACGCCAACGCCTATGAGTTCTCGATCAAGCTGATGGAGACCTGCTACATTGTGGCGGAGCGTTTCTCCGGTGCCGACTTTCAGCACGGACCGATCGCCCTCGTCGAGCCACGCTTCCCCGTCTTCCTGCTGGCCCAGCCTGGCCCGACCCTCAAAGGGACGCGCGAACTGCTGACCCGGCTCAAGGGAATGGGGGCTGAGACGCTGGTTGTCTCGAGCGAAGAACCGGTCTGCAAGCTGGCGACTCGGGCCATCCGCATCCCCACCAAGATCGAGGAGACGCTGAGTGCCATCCCCTACATCATTCCCGCTCAGCTCTTCGCCGGGCTGCTGGCGGCCTCCCGGGGCCTCAACCCAGACCAACCACGCTCCCTGACCAAGGTGACACGAACGGTCTGACACCCACCCGGCTTCTGCCTGAACGAAAAAAGCTGGCGAGGAAGAGATCGACTCTCCCTCGCCAGCTTCTTTCGATCGCCCGTGACCTCGTCTCCGGGATCCGCTACTTCGCGTGCAGCTCAGCGTAGTGGACAAAGAACCAGTAGGTGATCCCCGCCCACACCACCAGGTTGAGCAACGAGATCGCCAATCCCACTTTCCGGACCTGCTCGCTCCGCTTCACCCGCTGATCCTTGCGCCCATACATCAGCATGACCACCATCAATCCGACAACGATCCAGAAGAAGAGCCGGATGCCATAATCGAGCAGACCCGCCCCTGGGATGTAGGTGTGGACTTGCCAAGTGGTCAGCAGAAGTGTCAACCCGATCCCGACCAAGGCGGCCTGCGGCGGCTTGTAGGCGGTCGTCTCAGCCCCGGCTGCCCCGGATGTCTCTGGGCCGTTCCCGCCATTCCCCTCCTTCCCCAGGTTGCTATGCCGGTAGCTGTAGGCGAAGTAGAGCACCAAGCCAAGACACATCCAGTCGATCAGCCGGATCCACGTATCGAGCGGCAGGCTGTTCATCAGGTATGCCGACGAAACGACGGTGGCAATCGGCACGAATGGCGAGAACGGCACCTTGAAAGGGCGGTTCATCGTCGGGCTCGAGCGGCGCAGAATGATGATCCCTGTTCCGACAATGACAAACGCGAAGAGCGTTCCAATGCTTACCAGCTCGCCCAGCAGGCTGATCGGAACGAACCCGGCGAGAATCGCCACGATTGTCCCGGTAATCGCCGTCGTCACGTACGGTGTCTGGTACTTCGGGTGAACCTTCGCCGCCCAGCCCGGCAAGAGCCCATCCTTTGACATCGAGTAGAAGACCCGCGGCTGCCCCATAACCATGACCACCATCGTCGAGCTGAGCCCAAGCACTGCTCCCACTTTGATGATCATCGGAAAGCCCGCGAGGATCGTCCCCATCGTCGTCCCCTTCGCCAGCTTGAGCGCCTCGTCGACTGCCACCGCGATCGGGGCAGCTGCGTTGGTCAGCATCCGGTAGTCGACCAGTCCGACCATGATCCCGGCCACCAGTACATAGAGGACCGTGCAGACGGCGAGGGAGCCGAGGATCCCGATCGGCATATCCCGCTTCGGATCGCGCGCCTCCTGGGCAGCTGTCGAGACGGCGTCGAAACCAATGTAGGCGAAGAAGATCACCGCTGCGCCCGTAATCACGCCGCCGAAACCAAAGGGCATGAACTCCGCGCAGCCCGGCGCTCCCGCGGTACAGCCAATCCCGAGGTTGTCCTTGCTGACATAGCCAATCCCCGCGACGATGAAGAGCAGAACGACCACCACCTTGATGACAACAATCACCGAGTTGAACGAGGCCGACTCCTTGATGCCCTTGATCAGAAGCAATGTCACCGCCACTGAGATGAGCAACCCTGGCAGGTTGATCAAGCCTGTTACCTGACTCCCATCGGCCAAGGTCAGCGTCGTCCACGGCCCCACGGTCAACTGCGGGGGCACCTGGATCCCCAAGTCCTTGAGAAAGCTGACGACGTACCCTGACCAGCCGACCGCGACGGTCGCCGCTCCAAATGCGTACTCAAGGATCAGGTCCCAGCCAATGATCCAGGCAACAAACTCTCCCAATGTGCCATATCCATACGCGTAGGCTGACCCAGAAATCGGCACACTCGACGCAAACTCGGAGTAACAGAACGCCGCGAAGGCACTGACCACTCCCGCCAGAATCATCGAGACGACCACGGCCGGCCCGGCGTGCTTCCCGGCCGCCTGTCCTGTCAAGACGAAGATCCCCGTCCCAATGATCGCGCCAATACCCAGCATGATCAGATCGAGCGAGCTGAGCGTCTTTTTCAGGGTATGCTCGCCGGTCTCCTGTGCTTCGGCAATGATCGCATCGATCGACTTGGTCGCAAAAAGTGACATCGAAGCCTCCTCAGGGCGTATCCAGATTCATGCTCCACTCCCCAGGGGCACGGACCAGCTCCCACCGGACAATGGAATCTCACCTCTCCCACCTGCCTCATCACGCCGACGAGGGTGGTACGTCAGAATTCAGAATGGACTGCGGATCGACAAAGGTGTGGGGGAGATATTCCGGTTGGACCATCTCCCGGACATCGCGCCTGACGCTCCCCCATTCAGAACAGAAGGGAAAACGCGGCACGGGCCAGCGGTAGCAAGCCACGGGATCTCCCCCGCCTTGCCCCCTGGCGCCTACTCGCTGAAGGCCTCGACCGGCTCGATTCCACGCCGGCGGGCAAGGGCTCGCCATCCAAAGTAGACCGGGACCCCACTGACCACAATCACCAGCCCCGGCCAAGTCGTCGCGGTCTGGTAGGCGAACAGTACCACCAACACCACTCCAGCTCCAATCACATACAACGCGGGAATCACTGGATACCCAATCGCACGGTACGGACGGGGTAGATCCGGCCGCTTGCGCCGCAAGACAAAGATTGCCGTGATCGTCAATAAATAGAAGAGGAGTGCCGCCGAGATGACATAGTTGAGCAGGTTCCCGTAGAGGTTCCCATAGCTCAATGTTCCATCCGCGGCCACTTGGACCGTTCTGGGCAAGACCAGCAGGCAAGACCAGAGGCACTGGATCACCAACCCCCAGGCGGGCACGTGGGAGCGATTGAGCTGCCCTGCCGCGCGGAAGAAGAGCCCGTCCTGCGCCATGGCGTAGTAGGCACGTGCCCCCGTCAGAATCAACCCATTGTTGCAGCCGAAGATCGAGATGAGAATCCCCACGGCCATCAACGCCGCGCCGCCACCTGGAAAGATGACTTCCGCCGTCGCGGAAGCGACGCGATCACTCGCCACCGTCTGGATCGTCTCAAAGGGTAAGGCAACGAGGTAGGCGGCATTGGCCAACAGGTAGAGCGAGATCACCAGAATCGTCCCGAGCGCCAGCGAGAGCGGCAGATTGCGGCGCGGGTTGCGGACCTCTCCAGCCGTAAATGTCACGTTGTGCCAGGCATCGGAGGAGAAGAGCGAATTGGTCTGGGCCACGCAGATTGCCACCAGCAACCCGAGACCTGTCGCCGCCGTCACCCCCTGTCCGACCTCTTGAAGGGACCCACGCACCGTCCAGAGATCCCCAAAATTGGCCTGGGCGGCGATCGCCTGGTACCCGACCGTCCCCCCCAGTACGATCAAGGCGATGAGGGCCCCTGTCTTGGCCACTGTAAAGACGTTCTGAATCCACTTACCCAGCCGCAACCCTCGGGTGTTCATCCAGGTCAAGAGAAGGATCATCCCGATCCCCATCAGTTGTGCTGTCGAGAGGGAGATCGCGTACTGTCCCCCCAGCGCGATCGGGGCGACCAGATAGTTCGTCTCTGAGATCCGCGGCCAAAGAACCCCAAGGTAGCGTGCAAACCCTACCGCAACCGCCGCGATCGTTCCCGTCTGAATGACGAGAAAGAGCGTCCAACCGTAGAGGAACCCCCACAAGGGGGAGAAGGCTTCGCGGAGGTAGACGTACTGGCCCCCTGCCTTCGGCATCATCGCCGCCAGCTCGCCGTAGCTCAGCGCCGCCATCAGCGTCAACGCCCCGGTCACCACCCAGACCACCAAGAGCCATCCGGGTGCCCCCACTTGCCGGGCGATGTCGGCCGAGACGATGAAGATCCCTGAGCCAATCATCGACCCGGCGACGATCATCGTCGAGTCGAGCAACCCGAGACCACGGATGAATTTTGCTTGCTGCGCCAAGATGCCAGTCCTCCGACGTGCCCTTCCCTGCTACCTGTTCGGACTCGGAGATGGCGAGGGCTGTGGTGGCTTGACAACCTGCTCTCGCGCCTCATCCCGCTGGAAGAAGCTGCGCCCGAGATTGACGAAATCGTTGATGAAGACAAACCCCATCAAGAGAAGAACCATGACGAACCCAACCTGCTGGAACCGTTCCCTCACGTTCATGCTGAGGGTCAATCCAAGCAGCCCCATGATCCCTTCGATGAGAAGCAGAAGAATGACGCCTCCGTCCAGCACTGGAATCGGCAGCAGATTGAAGACACCGAGGTTGAGGCTCAACATTCCCATCAACTTGATGGTCCCAGCCCAGCCGGCGACCTCGTAGGTGTTCATCGTCTCTTGCGCGATCTTGACCGGTCCCCCTACCGCGTCCCGCGCCGAACGGCGCCCACTGAAGATCTGTTGAAAGGCCACCCCGGTCATGCGAAGCCACATCCAGTTGTAGTCCCACCCGTAGCGGATCGCCCCCAACACCGAATCGGTCTGGACGGTCACGGAGAGGTCCGGCGAAAAGCCCAGCCGGTACTCGCCATCCTGCAACACGGGTGCCGCCGTCAGATCTTGGCGCTGCCCCGATCGGTCGACAGTCAGCGTGACCGGTGCCCCTTGGCTCCCCTGCAAACCATCCTTGAATTCGTGCCAAGCGGCCACGGGTCGACCATTGAGCGCAACTACTCTGTCACCAGGGCGCAGGCCCGCCACAGCCGCGGGCATTCCCTCCCGTACCCCCAGGACTCGGATGTTCTCGAGGGCGATGTAGGGCTCGATCCCGGAGTCCCCGACCTGCTCGTTCCCCACCTGTCGGGCGCTCGGCGTCAATGTCAGGTCGACCATCTGCCCTTGACGATCGACTCGTAGCGCGATCGGCTCGTTCGGCCGGAGCATGACCTCCAGTTCAATGTCCCGCCACGTGGGGTTCTCACGCCCATTGGTCACCAAGATCCGGTCTCCCGGAAGAAGTCCGGCACGTGCCGCGGCCGATTCTACTGCTACCCTCCCGATCGTCGGCTTCTGAACCTGATCGGCGCTGTCGCGAAACCCAATCAAAATTCCAACTGCCGGAATGAGGATCGCCGTCGCGATGTTGAAGGCTGGACCGGCGATCGCCACCAGAAACCGCTTCCATTTGGGGTGAGCGAGGAACTCATCGATCGACCCTTCGCTCTCCCCCTGCAACATCTCGAGATTCTCCCCGCGAAACTTGACGTATCCGCCCAGGGGGATCGCGCTGAGCCGATAATCCGTTTCACCCAGCCGAAAGCCAAGCAATCGCGGCCCAAACCCTACGGAGAAGGTCTCGACCGAAATCCCGAGCATCTTCGCCACAATGAAGTGGCCAAACTCATGGATGACGATCATTGCGCAAAGAATGACGACAAATGCTACAAAACTCACCTTGGATCTCCTCTCAAAACAATGCGGGCAAGTGTAGGGCAGGTCAGGGGGGACTGTCAAAAGTCGCCTTCGCCGCATCATCGGCATCTTCGACATCTTCGGCGAGAACAGGCTTGGCGCGAGTCGGGATCCCGCTTCCAATCAGGGTCATCAAATCAGTACCATTCTGCGCGGTCATGCGAGCTGCCCGCAGGTGACCATCTGAGCACCAGTCCATTCGCGCGCCCAGCGATCTGCTGCCAAGACTGTCTCCAGATCCCGAGCCGGCAGGGCCTCGTGTGTGCTGCAAGTCCGCTCGATCACCCGTGCGATCTCTCCGAAAGAGATCCGTCCTGCCAGAAAGGCGCTGACGGCCACTTCGTTGGCGGCGTTGAGTACCGCCGGCATTGTCCCACCGACCCGCAACGCGTCGTAGGCCAAGCGCAGGCACGGAAAGCGCTCTTCGTCGGGCGCGAAAAACTCGAGACGGCCCAGGGCGGCAAGATCGAGTGGGGGCAAGACTGACGGTCGTCGGCTCGGATAGGTCAGCGCGTACTGAATGGCGTGGCGCATATCTGTTACCCCCAACTGCGCGAGAATCGACCCATCGACCAGTTCGACCATCGAGTGGATCACCGACTGTGGATGGACGATGACATCGATCTCTTCCGTTGCACAATCGAAAAGCCAGCGGGCCTCGATCACCTCGAGCCCTTTGTTCATCATCGTCGCGGAGTCGATGGTGATCTTGGCACCCATCCGCCAAGTTGGATGGCAGAGCGCCTCGCCTGGAGTTGCCCGTTCCATCTCCGCCAATGGCGTGGTACGAAACGGACCTCCGGAAGCCGTGAGGATGATGCGTTTCAGCTCCCCCCTCACCTCGCCACGCAAACACTGATGGAGGGCATTGTGCTCGCTGTCGACCGGAAGCAATTCCGCTCCCGACTTCGCCGCCGCCGTCGTCATCAACTCGCCGGCGATGACGAGCGTCTCCTTGTTGGCGAGCGCGACCCGTCGCCCCAACTCCAGCGCCCGCAGGGTGGGAACCAAGCCGAGCGCTCCGACGACCGCTCCTATAACGATCTCCACCCCTTCACACGTGGCAACCTCGATCAGCCCCTCGACCCCCACTCCAATCCGCGGTGGAATCTCGACTCGACGCTCCGCCAGCATCCCACGCAACTCCGCAGCGGTCGCCGCGTCCGCGACCGAGACGACCCGCGGCCGATAGCGCTCGATCTGGTCGGCCAGCACACCGACATTGCTGCCCGCGCCCAGCGCGGCTACCCCGTACTCCTCCGGAAACGCGTCGATGACCCGCAGCGTGTTGCAGCCAATCGACCCCGTCGATCCAAGAATCGCCACTTGCTTCATAACCACCTGCTCACGGCGTAGTAATAGAGGACTGGCGCATTGAAGAGCAGACTATCGAACCGATCGAGCAGCCCACCGTGGCCCGGGAGAAGACCTCCTGCATCCTTCGCTCGCGCCCCCCGCTTGATCATCGACTCACAAAGGTCCCCGGTCACCCCCAACCCTCCCATCAACAAGGCCAAGGGAAGAGCTTCCCAGAGCGGAAGTTCGGGAAAGAAGGTCCCCCGGGAGACGACAACAGCGACGAGGTTGCCGAGCAGTCCGCCCGCGACCCCTTCCCACGTCTTGCCGGGGCTGATCCGCGGGGCCAGCTTATGTCGCCCCAACGTCCGGCCCGTGTAGTAGGCACCAGTATCCCCGGCAA
>JBMOHS010000116.1:0-12682 GCA_049317725.1 Blastocatellia bacterium | reverse complement strand
ATCTGGAGCGGCTTTCAGAAGAACTTCTACCCGGCATTCGAGTCATCGATCAGTTTCTGGATCTTTCTCGCCGTCCACGCGATCTTCTTTCTGGGACCTTTCGTCGGCTGGCTCTTTCTCCCGATGGAGCCGGCCTTGTTGGGGGCGGCGATGGCGGTGCTGGGGATTCGAGGGCTGCTCGCGCTGCGCTTTCGCCAACCACTCTGGAGCGTGCTGCTCCACCCGATTGCGGAAGCCATGCTGATCGCGCTTGGGCTGCACTCCTGGTGGTGCTGCCGGACCGGGCGCGGGGTCGAGTGGAAGGGGCGTCGTTACTGGGAGCGAACGAGCCGGTCGTGAACGGGCTGGGCAGTCACGAAGAGGCTTCAACGAATGGGACGGGCAGGAGGAGGGACCGTGAATCAGAAACGAGTGGTGGTGATCGGTGGGGGCTTGAGTGGACTGGCGGTGGCCGTTCGCTTGGCGGCACGGGGTGCCGCGGTGACGGTGTGTGAGCAGGGGCCGTCCTTTGGCGGAAAGATGAATCGCTGGGAGTCCGCCGGCTTTCGCTTTGACACGGGGCCGTCGTTGATCACCATGCCCTGGATCTTTGCCGACCTCTTCGCCGCGGCAGGAAGCCAGATCGAGGACTATCTGCGAGTCGTTCCGGTCCACCCGATCTGTGAGTACATCTACCCGGATGGGACCCGCTTCACCTATACCGCCTCGATCCCTGATTGGTTGGAGACGGTTCGCCAACTCGACCGTCGGGATGTTGATGGTTTTCTGCGCTTTTTGCGCTTAGGCGCGCAGCTCTACGAGCTGTCGAAAGACACGTTCCTGCGCCATCGCCCAGCCGATTGGGTACAGCGAACCAATCCGGGGAGTCTGCGCTACATGCCGTGGCGGTACGGATGGGGGAACTACGACCGGATGGTCGAGGCCCATTTTCACAGCCCGCACCTCCGTCAGCTCTACAACCGCTACCCGACCTATGTTGGGTCGTCGCCGTATTCTTCCCCGGCGACCTTTGCTTTGATCCCCTATCTGGAATACACCTTTGGCGGGTGGTACATCGAAGGAGGGCTCTACCAGATTGTTGAAGGGCTCGTCGCCCTGGCCAAGGAGAAAGGGGCGACGATGCTGCTCGAGGCTCCGGTGGAACAGATCGAGCGTTCCGGTAGGCGGGTCACGGGAGTGGTGCTGCGGGATGGGACCCGCCTTCCCGCCGACGTCGTCGTCATGAATGGGGAGGTCGCGACCGTGCCGGGGATGCTGCGAGAGCGTCCGGAACCGACCGTGCTCCCAGAGGCAGAGCGGTCGATGTCGGGACTGGTCTTTCAGATGGGCATTCGTCGAACGATGCCCGACCTTCATCACCACGCGATCTTCTTCTCGGCAGACTACCGTCGCGAATTTCAGGAGATCTTCGATGAGCGGCGATTCCCGACCGATCCGACCGTCTACCTCAACACCGCCAGTCGCAGCGACCGTGGCGTCGTTCCCGGCGGCGAGGGGGAGACGCTCTTCGTCATGGCCAATGCGCCGGCCAATGATGCGGATCAATGGGGAGAGGAGTCAGTCCAGGAAGCACGGCGACGGGTCCTTGGCCGTTTGCGGGCGAGCGGCTTTCCCGACATCTCCCCGGAGATCGCCGTCGAGGATGTCTGGACCCCACGTCGCATCGCCACCCGCTACCGGATGCCTGGCGGTGCGATCTATGGCACCCATTCACACGGCTGGAAGCGGGCTTTTCTTCGACCTGGGAATCGCGATCCCCACTATCAAGGTCTTTACTACGTTGGCGGAAGCACCCATCCTGGCGGGGGAACCCCCACCGTCCTGATCTCGGCACAAATTACTGCGGAATTGATTGAGCGAAATGAGCGATAACTGGGTCCGTCTGATGAACAATTGGTTTCCCTCGACGGCGTCGATCCCCCCCTCCAGAAGTTGGTGGGTGCGTTTGCTCTTCGTCGCCTACCTGGTGATGTGGGGTGGGGGGATCGGCCATTACGTGCTCGTCGGCAAACCTCCTCTCGACGCGCCATGGGCGGCCTCCCTCTTTCTGCTCCTTGCCGGTCTGATCGTTGCCGCGACCTGCCGTCGAGACGAGCTCGGGGTCCTTCTGGCGGCGGCGGCGATTGGTTTTATCGCCGAAGTGGTCGGAGTGCGCTACGGGTTTCTCTTCAGTGAGTATGCCTACACCGACGTCCTGCTTCCGCACCTCTGGAAGGTCCCTCTCGTCATGTGGAGTGCCTGGATGGTGCTCGTCGCCTACACCAGGGAGCTCTATCTCCACCTTCGCTGGCCAGGGCCGCCGCGGCTGGTCGGCGCGATCGTTGGGGCACTCTGGATGACGGCGATCGATCTGGTGATCGATCCCCTCGCGGCGAATCAGCTTGGCTACTGGCGTTGGGTGGGTACGGGGCCCTACTATGGAATCCCGACTCACAATTTCCTGGGCTGGTTTGTGGTCAGCCTGCTCATCTTTCTTCTCCTACCGGGACCGCGCGTGCATCACCCGTGGGCGTTGATGGTCGGAAGGAGCATCCTCCTTTTCTTCTCGCTGATCGCGCTCTCTTTTCAGCTCTGGCTGGCGGGCGCGGTTGGTCTTCTCCTCTTTCTGCTTGACTGCGGGCTCCGCCACCCTCTCTCTACCAAGTCGCACGATCGACTGCCCCATTAGTTCCAAGAGAGACCAGCTGGTTTGCCTCAGAATGCTCAGTGGACTCGCAGCAGCAGTCCGTCGGATTGGCCGATTCCATCGCGTTAGATGACTGCTGTTCCCGGCGAGTCGTTTCAGGGGAGGAGCGTCAGCGTGAGCCTCGCTTGGCCGCTTGATCGAAGAAGGCGAAGACATCGGGAAGGGCCACCTGGACGATGACGAGGTGTTCGATCCCGGGATAGTCACGGACCAGAAGCGATTCGACCTTCCGCTCGCGGAGGCCTGTCTCCAATCGACGGGCATTGGGCAGCGCGAAGTCCTCCGACCCAATGCCAATGAAGAACGGGAGCTGGCTGATGGCGGCTCCTGGCAGGACTTGGCCCCCGCCGCCAAGCACCGCTGCGCCGGCAAAGGCGTTGGGAGTGGCCTGCGCCGAGGCAACGACCTGGGCACCTCCCATTGAGTGGCCCACCAGGAAGACCCGTTGGCGATCGACCCGGTAGAGCCGATCGACAGCGTCGATGATCTCCGCCGCCCGCTCGGGACGAAACCCGGTGCTGCCGCGTGGCGCGACGACCAACCAACCCCGCTTGGCACTGAGGGTTGCGACCGCGCCCTGACCATACCCATCGAAGAAGAGGTTTTCACTTCCGCCAGCGCCGTGCAGGGCCAAGACGAGCGGGAGTGGCTGGCCAGCGGCGACTTGAGGAGGGGCTTGCAAGCGAACCGGGACGGTCGATCCCGGCAGGGCCAAGGTCAGCCAGAACTGGCCGACCTGCTGGGGGCCGCCGTAGAAGCGTCGCATCTCGGAGAGGTCGCGTGCGAGTGCTGCGGCTTCGAGCAGCAGCCGGAACGCCGGGTAGTTGGTCTCGAGCGTCTTCCCCTCGGCGAGCGAGACGAGGAGGGAGTGAAGCGAACGCGCGGTAGCCAGATCAGTAGTTGAGGGTTGATTGGCGAAGGCCAGGATCGACTTCTCGATCTGTGCCAACCTTGGGCGCAGGTTGCGAGAGAGCGAAAGTGTCTCTTCCCGGGTCGCGAGGACCTCTTTCCCCCGGAGGATCTGGCTGCGCAGCAGGTAGTCTCCTTCGGCGAGCGCGTTGATCGGCAGCGGGCTCGTCAAGGGGAGTTGCCGCAAGGGGAGATTGATCAACTGGCGGGCCGGTTGTCCTTCGAGCAGGAGGGTGATTCGCAGGAGGAGGTCGGGAGGGACCGCCGCCCCATTCTGCGCGGCCGCTTCTTCGGGGACCTTCTGACGCCACTCGACCGAATAGAGCGGTTGGAGGCTGACGGTCACCTCATCGGACGTGGGATCGGCGAGGCGGGTCGAGAGCCGCAGGTAGAGAGATTCCGCCCAACGCCGTTCAGCCGTGGGCGGGGTGGCCGATTCCAGCGCAAACCGGGCATCGTCCATCGCTCGCCCCGCTTCCGCCAGCTTGAAGCCGAAGAAGAGAGAGACCGACTGCTTGAGGTGTTCGACGGCGCGTGTCCGCTCGGCCGGTGCTGGCGCCTTCTCCCACGCCATTTCACAGGCACGCAGCTTCTGTCCAAGCACAAACCGCTCGGGCTGGGCGTGAATGGGGGAGGGAAGAAGCCCCCCCACCCCAATTGAGAGAACGAGAAGAGGGAGTGCGTGTCTCCAGTCTCTCAGGAGGCACTGCGGCTCGACGAACCATCTCGCCTGGGACGGAAAGGAGGTGGTGAGCGTCTTCATCGCGGGCTCTCTCCCTTCGTCTCGGTTCTGCCAGTCCCTGGCGCAGGATCTCCCGCTTGAACCCAAGCCTCGTTGAAATGGGCGTGCTTGATCGCCTTGCGGCGAGGCTTTCCTTGCGGGTCGAGCGGGACCTCTTTGCGGTTGTCAAAGTAGCTGTAGGTGGCATGGAGGGATCCATCCCGCGCTTGGATCAGGGATGGGTAGTGGTAGGATCCGGCCTCTGGCCCGGCGGGGTCGGCCTCAAGGTGGCGCTGCCATCGCCAAGAGGCCCCTTCATCGTCCGAGATGGCGACGGCGAGGCGATGGCGGCCACTCTCCGTGTCGTTGTAGATGAGCGCCCAGTGGCCATTCCGCAGGTTGATGATCTCGGCCCCGGCCCCTGGATTTGGCAGCGCGCTGTCGGTCACTGGAGACCACGTCTCCCCTCGATCGAGAGAGATGCTCTGGTGCAGCCGTTTGGGCGGCGGTCCGTTGTCGCGCATAAGGGTGTAGAGTGCGCCATCCTTCCGTCGGACGATGCTCGGTTGGATGTTTCCCCATCCAATCAGCGGACGACTGGCCTTCCAGGTCCGTCCCCAGTCGTCGGTGATGGCCATCAACGAGAAGGAGTAGCCGTCGGAGTAGAGGGGGACGATCAGCCGTTTTCCGTCGAGCAGGAAGGGGTGGGCGCGGGTCATCCACCCGAGCCGCCGGGAGAGTTTGTCGGTGGCCTGTTTGCGCAAGCTCTGGATGTGGGTGCGCGCCCGGGCCTGCTGCGCTTCCGGCATTCCTCCGATCTCCGCTTCCCATTGCTGTGTCACCCGTTCGACCTCTTCGACGAACTCCTGACCGGGTGTGACGTGCAGCACTTCGGATGTCTCCCAGACCGGCGGCCCCTCGCCTTGGTACCGCCGCGCGATCTTGTACTTCATCAGCGCGGTGTGCCACTCGTTGGCCATGATGGTTGGCCAGAGCAGCCAGAGCCGGTTTTGTGGATCGAGAAAGATGGTGCAGTTGGTGTCGGGATAGCCCGGTGTGTCGGCCATCTGAAAGCGAGGACTCCACGACCGTGCGCCACGGGGCAGGCGGGCCCCCTCGATGATCACGTCATCGGCTTGACGCTCGCCCGATCCATGAAACCAGGTGACGATCAACTCGCCGTTGGGGGCTTCGACCACCATCGAGGAGTGGTTGTGCCAATGTTCCAAGGGGAAGATCATCTCCGACTTGTGGAAAGGGGCCGTCACTGGTGGAACTGCCGGCTCGCTCCATCTGGCGGACGAACGGCCGGGAAGACCCAACCCAAGAAGGAGACAGAAGGCGACCACCACTGCCCCGCCCATCACCACTCTTCCGATAGCTCTGATCGATCGCTTTTGCGCCATCTCTCTGATCGCTCCATTTGTCATAAATTTAGATCCCTCACCCCTCGCCCCTCGTCCCTCACCCCTGTTCTTTCTCCGGTCAGGCTTGCCGGGATGCGCCCTTTTCAGGCTATAATGTGGCCTGTTTCTTGAATAGACCAACCGCCGAAGCTTGAATGATCGTCCCGACGCAGGACCGTGCCTCAACAGTTCTCCAAGATCCGCTCGATGGTTCGTCCCGTACCCATTTCACGAGTAACCATTTTTTGACAGAAGCGTACATTGTATCCATGAAACAGAATGCACGATACTCTTTTTTTTCATTCAGGTACGAGGCTGGGAAGAGTCCCGCGGGGCGGGTTGTCAGTGCCCCCCCTGTCCATCAAACATCGATCGAGCTCCCTCCGCGTCGACTCGCCAAGGGGGGATCACGCTGGGTAAGGAGCGTCCTTCCCCTGTTCTGCTGTCTTCTAGCGATTGGGTGTGGGACCAAGGAGGGGCCAGCGGGAGGGAAGGCGACGGTCGCTGGAGCCGCGGGGGAGCCACAGATGGTGCAAATTGCCCAGACTGAACGGCGACAATTGACACAAGTGGTGGTGGCTCCAGGGACGTTGGCCGCGGATGAGCAGGCAACGGTCAGCTTCAAAGTGCCCGGTCGGCTCGAGCGGCTTGCCGTTGACCTTGGATCGACGGTCGCCCGGGGCGGTCTGATCGCACAGCTCGAGACCAATGACTACCAAGTACGACTGCAGCAGACGGAAGCCGCCCTGCAGCAGGCGCGCGTGCGGCTTGGGTTGCCCGCCATCGGGGAGGACGACAAGGTCGTCCTCGAGAAGACCTCGCTGGTGAGAGAGGCCGCCGCCTTTCTCGCCGAAGCCCGGCAGAACCGCGAGCGGACCCGCCAGTTGGTTAGTCAGGGGATCCTCCCCGCGGCAGAGTTGGACCGGGTCGAATCGGCCTACCAGGTGGCGGACAGCCGCTACCAAGATGCGCTTGAGGAGGTTCGCAACCGCCAAGCAGTCCTCCTGCAGCGTCGGTCTGAATTGGCGATCGCGCGCCAGCAACTGGTCGAGACGAAGCTGGTCGCTCCCTTCGAGGGAGCGATTCGGGAGCGGAGGGCATCGCTGGGGGAGTTTTTGGCGGCGGGAACCCCGGTCGCGACGGTCGTTCGGCTCCATCCTCTCCGCCTGCGGGTCGAGATTCCAGAGCGGGATGCGCGAGGGATCCGTCAAGGACAATCGGTCAAGGTGACGGTTGACGGAGATGTCACGACCTATCCTGGGCGGGTCGCGCGCCTCAGTCCGGCCTTTCTCGAACAGAGCCGGACGTTGGTGATCGAAGCCGAAGTGGACAACCGCGACGGGCGCCTGCGTCCTGGTTCCTTTGCCAGGGCGGAGATTGCGACCTCGACCCTCGAGAGTGCGGTCATGGCCCCAGACTCCTCGATCATCACCTTCGCGGGGATTCATAAGCTCTTCATTGTTCGCAACAACAAGGCAATTGAACAGACCGTCGTCGTTGGACGAACCGAAGGCAACTGGAAGGCCGTGGAAGGCGTCGAAGCAGGCGTTCCTGTTGTTCTCTCCCCGGGAAGTATGGTCACCGGGCAGCCCGTGACGGTTCGGCCCTGAAGGGTTCAGCCCTCAAGCAGTTCCGAACGGTTGCCACTCGCTCACCGGGCGACTCCAGAAGAAGGAGCCAGCCAAAGGAGACAAGATGAAGATTCCATCGCAATCTGTACGTCAGGTGATTGGGACGATCGGCTGGTCGCCAAGTTCCTGCCAACGGGCGCTGGCGCGGCTCCTCGTGGTGGGCCTGCTGCTGGGCAGTCTGACGGGATCTGGGCAGTCCTCGACACTCAGTGGACCGAATTCGGGGCCAACCAAGGAGACCTCGAAGGGGGCCCCGGCACCGAGCGGAGCCCCCAAACGAAAAACCGCCCAGGATGCCGTTCTCCCGGGCCAATTAGTGGCGGTGGGCACCGTCTATTTGAATGAGGTGGTGGTGCTCTCTGGAGCGACCGTCTTCAGCAACACGCTGGTCCGGGTCAGTGGAGAGGCAGGCAGCCAGGCGATCATCAATCTCGGAGCGCTGGGGATCCTCGAGCTGGCGGCTGGTGCCCAGATGGTGCTACGCTTCAGCAGTGGGTTGATTAGTGGCGAACTCCTCACGGGAGATGCGCTGGTTCGTGCGCCGGCCGGAGTCCGCGTCTCGATCTCTACCCCAGATGGACTGGTCCAAAGCTCCGGGGTCGAGCCGACTGAGTTGCCGGTACGGACGTCGTCGGGGGTCCGTCTCTATGAAGTGCAGGGAAGAACGACCATCAATCCTGCCGCCACCTCGATTCCTGCGACCACTCCGCCCACCTTCCAGCTTGCCGCGCTGATGTTGGGAATTACTGGAGTCGTGGCCGTGACAGCCATCGCCGCGACGCGTCCCGTCGTCTCCCCTTTTACCCCCTGAGCGGGGGGCTCCATCCGTCTTGGCCAGTCGCGGCGAATGACATCGGGAGGTACCTTGCCGGACCAGCCACATATGTCCAGGGCCCGATCCAGGATCGACGCGCCAGCCTGGCCGAAGAGGGCGAGCCGACTCGTCTTTGTAGGGGCCCTGCTGCTGAGCGTCGCCGGCCTTCTTGGATTGAGTACGCGAAATTTCCTGATTCGGTTCCTCTCCGATCCCCGACACGAGATCAGTACTCCCGCGTTGACGGCAGCGGTGGCGAGGTTTCCGGGCTCAGCCCTCTTGAACAGGTTGCGAGCCGAGCGTCATCTGCGGGAGGCGGGCCTGCGAATCGAGCGGTTGGAGGAGGCGCGAGTGCACGCCGAGCGGGCCGTCCGGGCCGCTCCCTGGGACTACCGGAGCCACCTCCTGGCGGGAACGATTCAAGAGTTGATGGGGGATCAGGAAGTCGCGGTGGAATCGCTTCGGGTGGCGGTCCGTCGGGCACCGACCCTCGTCGAACCCAATTGGGCGCTGGCCAACTTGCTGCTCCGACAGGGAGATCTCCGTGCCGCCCTCATTCCGCTACGGCAAGCGATCGAGGCCCACGAATGGCTCTTTCCCGCTGCCTGTGATCTGCTCTGGCGCGCGAGCCAGACCGAGACCGACCCGCAGACCCGCGAGAAGCTGCTCGTGGGGTTGACTGGCGGATCCCCCCGCCAGCACCTGCTGCTGGCGACCTTTCTGCTCGACCGGGGAGAGATCGACTTGGCGATCTGGAGCTACCGACAGATCCCGCTCGGCGAGCGCCGCCAGTCGACGCAGGGCGCGCAGTGGTTGGCGCGACTGATCGAGCGGGGAGAGGCCCCGCGCGCCCGTCAGCTCTGGGGAGAGTTGCGGGGAGCGGCAGACCCGACCAATCTTCCCCTCCTCTGGAACGGCGGTTTTGAAGAGCCGCTCGACCCAGTCCATCCCCAGTTTGACTGGCAGTTCAAGTCGAGCGAGTTTGTGCAAGTCGGGATTGACCCTCGTCTCAATGCTGATGAGGGAGGTGGGCGCCACTCGCTGCGGCTCCTCTTGACAGGCCGAGACACGACCCGACTCGATGGAGAGGTCCGGCAGCGGCTCGTTCTCTCCCCCGGGGCGCGGTATCGCCTCTCTTTTCTGATGCAGACCCGGGATCTGCGGACGCCGGGTGGGCCCCAAGTGGCGATACGCTGGAACGGACGAGCCCTCGTGGCATCGGAGCCCTTGCCGGACGGGACCACGGGGGGATGGCAGCCCTACTCCCTTGACTTCCAAGCGCCGTCAGAGAGCGGCATGGCCGAGATCGTCGTCGTCCGGACGCCGAAATTCAGCTACGATGCCCCCAGCCGAGGGCTGATCTGGCTGGACGACGTGCGCCTCACCCTCTTGGAGGCCGCGGTGGCCCCGTCGGAAGGAGGGCAACCTTGAGTGAGTGGCGGTCGACAGAAACTGGGCAGATGGGGGACGAGGCCCCAATCGTCCCGACAGAAGCTCGGCGTAGCTCTGCCCGCCCGTCTGCCCGCCCAGTGCCGCGGGCGAGGGTGGAAAAGGTACTTGATCACCTGCTCGCGGAGGGCCGGCTGGTCCTCATCGCGCTGACGGCGCTCGCCTTCGGTACGGTCGAGTACTGGTCGATTGGGCTCTTCTCGGTGATCGTGCTCACCTTGCTGCTTGTCTGGGGGGCAAAGCAGGTCTTCGTCGACTGGGCGAGCCCGGTCATTCCAGACCTTCTGGTGCCGATACTTCTCTGGTGGATCTTCGGGATCCTTCAAGCCCTCTCCTGGCCCGATTCGACCGGGCAGCGGCAGAGCCTCTCGTTGGATCCGGAATCGACTTGGCAAGCGATCGAGGTCGTCGCCTTGCTGATCGGAATGGGGATCTTGACCGCCAATACGCTCGATCGGCACGGCCACCTGCGGCGGATGGCCCTCTTTTTGACGGTCTTCGGGTTTGGCCTCTCGCTCTTTGGATTGCTACAGTACTTCAGTTGGAATGGTCGGTACTTCTGGCTGATCGAGCCCTCCGTGACACCGTCGCATCCTTTCGCCTCATTCGTCAATCATAACCACTTCGCCGGGTTCGTCGAGATGATTGCGCCCATTCCCGTGGCCCTGATCGTCACCAGGGCCTATCAGCGAGAGAAGGCGCTGCTGGCGGCCTTTGCGGCGGTGACGATGTCGGTGGCGATCTTCGTCTCCCTTTCGAGGGGAGGGATGATCAGTCTCGCGGCCGGATTGATGGTGGTCTTTGTGCTGGGCCTGGCCCGGCACCATCGCCGAGAGGACGAGGAGGATTGGGAATCTCCCGATGACGAGCCAGTGGTCGGTGGGGGCCGACAGCTTTCTGGTCTGCCCGGCAGGGTGGCACCGCTGCTCGTTCCCCTGCTGCTGGTCGTCGCGATTGGAACGGGTATCCTCTGGGTCGCCGCCGATGAAGTGATCGATCGGGTACAGCCGGGGGGGACCCCAACGGCCGGAATCTCCTCCCTCGATCGCCCGGGTGAGGGCGGGTCCGCCTTCTACCAGAACCGCGGCTTCATCTGGTCGGATACCTGGCGGATCATCCAGGCCCACTGGGGCCTCGGGGTCGGACTGGGGGCCTATGCAACGGCCTACTCCGTCTATTGTGAGCGGGACAGGGCCCTCCTGATCGGGCAGGCCCACAACGACTATCTGCAGGTCTTGGCCGAGGGAGGAGTGATCGCCGGGGTGCTGTCCCTCCTTTTTCTGGGGCTCTTGCTACGCTCGATCCGCCGTGCGCTCGCGCACCCGCGGCGATCGCGAAGGGCCCTCGCCCTCGGTGCGACGGGGGGCATTACCGCCTTGCTGGTCCATAGCGTGTTTGATTTTAACCTTCAATTGATCTCTAGTAGCTTCCTCTTCCTGACGCTGTCGATTGTCGTCTGGTGGATCGGCCAATCGTCATTTCGATCCAATGCGAACCAACTCGCGCAAAGCAGAGGTCACTTTCGACATGAATAGAATGCTTCGTCACATAGAAGTGAATAGAATCTTGGGCCGCGTCAAGCCCATTGGCCAGAGGCTTACGCCGAGGTGTTTTGGGTTGGCGCTGATCATCCTTTGGAGTAGCCCGGCCCTCTTCGCGCAGGCACCCACGTTGCCTCGCCCAACCGCCGGGGGAGCATCGCCGAGCGACGCCACCTCTTCTTCACGAAGCGAGCCATCGGCCAGCGCGCCGAAGCCCGCGCCGCTTCCCGCCTCGAACGGCCTGGGATCCGCCCCGCGGGTCGTGCCGTCGAGTTACGGCGATTACAAGCTCTCGCCGAGCGATGTCATCGAGGTGCAGGTCGAGGATGCGCCGGAACTCTCCGGGAATTACCGTGTCAACCAGGAAGGAAGCATCCCGATGAAGTTTCTGGGATCTCTTCCCGTGGTCGGCCGAACGACGGAGGAGGTGGCGACGATGGTGGCGAGCGGACTTCGCGGCCGCTATCTCCGCAATCCCCAAGTCTATGTCGCCGTTCGACAGTACAATAGTCGCACCTTCTTCATTCAGGGCGCAGTTCGTAGCCCAGGAGTCTACGTCATCGAGGAACGCCCCTCGCTCTTCAAGTTGATCACGGTGGCGGGTGGGCTCGTCGAGCGTCACGCACCAACGGCCTTCATCATTCGCGAATCTCGCCCCTCGCCGGAGAAGTTGGAGCGCGCACGGGCTGGTCTCTCGCCTGCGGATTCGACTCCTGACGCCGCATCTCCCGACGAGGTGGTTGCCAAAGGCAAGGCACCCACCGAGATTGCCAAGTACACTGAGCAACTCCGGGCGAGCCGACCAGTAGTGGAAGGCGAGACCGAATACGAACTGATCACTGCCCAGATCAGTGGGCTCTTTCGAGGGAATTTCGAGCAGAACCTTGTCATTCAACCGAACGACCTGGTCTATATCCCCCCCGCAGAGGTCTTCTTTGTCGCCGGAGAGGTCAAATCGCCCGGGCAGTTCCCTTTGCGGGAAGGAACGACCTTGCGTCAAGCCATCTCTCTCGCCCAAGGGACCCTCTTCAATGCCGCGGCCAACCGGACCATCATCTTTCGTCAGGATCCGTTGACGGGCAAGCTTGAGGAGATGCTCGTCGATGTTGCCGCTGTCATGAGTGGAAAGCACGAAGATGTCGGCATCATGCCGAACGATGTCATCATGATCCCCAATAGTCGCCTCAAGACTGTTGGAGGCTCGCTTGCCAGGGGGATGGGGATGGGGATCGCCCAGATGATGCTCTGGACGATCTTTCGCTGAGCCTCTCTCCGCGGCAGTCTGCCGCAGAGAGTACCGGACCGGCCTGTCAGCCACCCGAGTTCACTTCGCCCGAGTTCACTCAGGTCTGAAGTTTGGATATTTCGTCCCCAAAAGGGGACATTTCCGCCCGCGCCCCAACGGGGCCCAGGGTGCAACCCTGGGTAGACGCAGCACCCCAGTGAGGCGTTCTGAAGGAACGCCGCTGGAGTTTGGACATTTCGTGCCAAAAAGGGAGCATTTCCACCAGCGCCCCAACGGGGC
>JBMOHS010000115.1:0-12797 GCA_049317725.1 Blastocatellia bacterium | reverse complement strand
AGCCGGTTCGCCGGTGAGAGCGCACTGCCCAAGCGCTCCACCACTACCGGCTGGCCCGCTGCCGCCTCCGCAGCCGTCACCCGTCGCGTCAACACCGGCTCACCATTGAGCAGCAGGTCGAACGTGTAATCGGCCGCCAGCTCTTGACTCCCTCGCAGATACTCGGTCAACCCGAGGATCACCATCGCCGTGTCACGGGTCGAATTCCAGTAAGCGCCATTGCGCCGACTGGCGACCAGCCAACGCGCCGCGCGCGGCAGGAGTGGGCTGCGCGGAGCAACCTGCGACAGCGCACGGACCGAGAGAGCCGTCGCCTCCAGATCCGCCCTCTCCGACAGGTAGAGGAGTCGCGAATCCCCCTTCGTCTCCCAATGCGCTTCAGAGTCGGTCGCCTTGACCGTCCGCTCGATCTCGACCCCCACCCGGCTGGCCCGCTGCCGCTCGCCCACCGCCAAGAGTCCCAGTGCGAGCAGTGCTCTGCCGTAGGGTTGCAGCGAAGTCTGACGCTGTTCCAGTGCCGAGACGAAGCGCGTCGCGCCCTCTCCCGACGTCTTGGCGTAGGCATAGGTCAGATAGGCGAGGATGTCTGGCTCGATCGCCTGTTTATCGCCCGTCTTGCCTGTCTCCAGGAAGCGGCGGATCTGTTGCTGACCGAGGCGGATTCGCTCATCATCGACCGCAAAGCCGGCCTCTCTCGCGAGCTGCAGCCCATCCATCACGTAAGCTGTCAGGAAGGGATCGGCGTCTGACCCCTTCCACCATCCCCAACTGCCGTCTTCCCGTTGGTGATCATAGAGACGGACCAGCCCCCGCGCCACCTTGCGCGGCAGATCGTTGTCTGGCCGAATCGAGGCGGTGCGGATCTCGCGCAGGGCCTGGGCCACGGCAATGTTGCCAAGAAAACTGGACATGGTCTGTTCGGTACAGCCGTACGGATAGCTCGTCAGGTAATCAAGAGAGCCAAACAGCGTCCCCACCACCGAGGGCGAGACTTCGAGACGCAAGCGTCGACCCTCCGCACCGGCCTCTGCCGGAATGTCGAGACGGAAGCTCTCATCGACCTGCTCACCCATCAGCGCCTTCGCCACCGCCTGCGTCCGCTTCAGTCCGAGAGGAACGACCGGGACCGGAAGTTCGATTCCATCCGATTCGGTATCGGTCTTCGCCGTCGCCAGGAAGGTCGCCTGCCCAATCTCCCGCGCCGCGACGCGCCACTCGATCCGTTGCTCTCCGCGACTGGCGACCTTGATCACCTGCGGCGCCCCTCCGAGCAGCTCTGCTCCGCTCACCTGCAACTCGACCCGCACTGTCTTCTCGGTCGGCAGATAGTTGCTGACAATCCCGGAGATGGTCGCCACATCTCCCCGCGTCAAGAAACGGGGGGTCTCCAACCGCAAGATGAGATCCTTGCGCGAGAGGATCCGGTCCACCTTCGCCCCCACCCGCAAATCACTCGTCACGGCCCGCGCCGTCGCGCGCCAAGTCGTCAGGTTGTCCGGCAGCGTCAACCGCGCGGTCGCTCGCCCGTCCGGCCCCGTGACGACCTCCGCTTGCCAGAAGGCCGTATCCTGAAAGTCCTTGCGGATTGTTGGCTCGGCATACTGGCTGTCCCGCTTGAAGTTGGCCATCTGCCGAACGCGGTCATTCCGCGCCAACTGCACCGTTTTGCGCCCCGAATAACCGATGAAGCGGTAGGCGCTGGTGAAGTTGGTCGAGACCCGGCTATAGCGCATCCCGTAAAATGCCCGGCGGATATCGCCTGTCTGGTCTGGCTGCAGGCGATAGATCGCCTCATCGACCAAGCCGAGGCTGACCTCCGCCCCTGGGACAGGTCGTCCCGCCAAGTCACGCGTCAGGATGGTGTAGGAGGCTGGCTCGCGTGGCTTGTACTGTCGTTTATCCGGAATCAACTCGACCTGCAGAAATTTGTCGCGCGCAGGAACTGACAAGCTCTTGCTCGTCTCGTACATCTCCCCGTTCCGGACATAGGTCACACTCAAAAAGACATTCGGGGCGTGCTCGGCCCGGATCGGAACTTCGAGCAGAAGGACTCGGCCCTCTGAAAACCGTCGGTTGACCGACATGACTTGATAGCGTTCCGTTGTCACAAGGAGGTGGGCCCGGTCGTGCGGGAGGATGGCCATGACCCGAGCTGTCTCCCCAGGCTGGTAGCGCGGTTTGTCCGGCACCAGGCGAAGCTCTCCTTCCCCCCGCGTTGCCAGTGACTCCCACTCGCCGCGCCGATCGGTCGCATAGAGATACCCGCCCAGCGAGGAGATCTCCTGTCCCCCCTCCTTGACCAGCGCCTCGATGCGGAGATATCCGACGATCGGCACCCGGAAGAGGTAACTCCCTTCTCCGGCGGAGTTGGTCTGCACCTGTGCCGTCGAAAGAACGGTCCGGCGTGGCTGGTAGTCGTAATAGCGATCCCCCTCCTCACCCACCAGAACCTTCTCGTACCGGATCTCGACAAAGCGCAAGGTGAGGGCGGCTGGCCGCGGCCGGCCTTCGTAATCCGAAGCCCGTACCGCGATGCGGGCCTCCTCCCCCTTGAGGTAGATGTACCGATCCGGTGAGGCTGTCACCACCGTCGATCCCCGCGTCCCGACCAGGCTCGCCCGACCGTCGATCGCCCGGCGCGACGCATCGGTCACTTGCACCTCGATCCGGTAGGTGTAGTCCCACTGGTCGTCCTCTTTCGGGGCCGGCACCTCGAAGGGGACCTCGAACCGCCCCCGCTCATTGAGCCGCCCCTTCCCCTCGGCCACGAGGTCATTCCCGTACCCGTAGAGGTCCTCCCCTTCCGCCTCGTCCGCTTCGGATGAGCCGATGCCATCCTCCTCCTCGTTCTCTCCGCCCGGCCAACTGTGCCAGTAGCGGGACCGGTAGATGTAGTACTCGACCTCCGCGCCTCGCACCGGTTCGCCAATGAAATACTGCGCGTCGACGGCAAACCTGGCTTGCTGGCCCGCCGGAACAAACTTGCGCGGTGTCGTCACCGTCACCCGGTAGTCTGGCTTCTTGTACTCGGCCACTTGAAAGTAGGTCGTCCCGAGAACAGCTTCCCCTGCTTGAATCGCCAACCGGTAATCCCCAAGCGGCGCCTCCTCGGCGAGCACCAGATCGCCCGAGAAGGTTCCCCGAGGGCTGAAGGTCATCTCCCGCCGCATCACCTCCGCCCCCCGCGCATCGTTGACGATCAGCGTCACCGTGCGCGCCAAGAGCATTCGATAACCCTCCGCGGTCATCTGCCGCATGATCCCCTTGAAATAGACCGTCTGCCCGGGTCGATAGATCGGACGATCGGTGTAGAGGTAGCTCGTCACCTCTTCGCTCTCCCCCTCCTCCCCCGCGAAGCGATGCCAGCGAAAGTACCAGGGCGAAAGGTCTGTCACCGCCACCTGCTCGCCCCGACGCGCAATCACCAGATACTCGGCCGAATCGAACGAAGACTCCCCCCCCTCTTCGCCCTCACTTGTCGGGATCGGACGAGGCTCCGCTGGAAGACGAAGCTGGAGCAGCCCCTCGCGATTCGTCTCGCCACGGCCACGGACACGGCCACGCCGAACCACCTCCACCGCCGCCTCTCCACGCGGCTCACCCGTCTGTCGATCGACGGTCGAGACCAGCATCTCCCCATCCGGCGTCGTCTTGGTAATCACCGAGAGGTCCGAGACCATCGCAATCGTGTAGGCCCGCAGATCCTCGTGGACCGCCTCGACCAGGTAGACACCCGGCTCCCGTGACCCAATCCCCACCATCCGCGTGTCAAACTCATCCGGCAGGGGCGTCAAGACCTGCCGCCAACTCCTCACCAACTGGTCCGGGTTGAGCAATGGCACGCGTGCAAAATCGGCTTCGAGCAGCATTCGCTGCTCCCCCCCGAGAAAACGGTCGTTGAATGTTGCGCGCGAACGGCGCGCGACTTGCCCGCGGACGTAGCTCTTCAGTCGATAATAGAGCGTCCGCTTGAAGTGCCGGACGTTCTCGAGGACCGAGGCTTGCCGCTCCAACCGGGACGAGATCTCCCCGACCTCGGCGTATTCCTCCGCTCCCATCTGGTGGGCGTCTTCGAGCTGGCGAAAGAACGCGAACGGGTCCCGAATCCGATAGACACGAAAGTCGAGTGTCTCGACTCCCCGATAGTTGATGTAGACCCGCGGGGACTCGTTCGGCAGGTAGGCCCGCATCGTCGAGAGTGAAAATCGCACTTTTCTGGGGTTGTCCCCCTCTGCACCAGACTGACCCTCCGCTGTCTGTGCCGCCTGGGCCGGTGTCGACATCGGCCCCCAATGGTCCCAGCGAGTGGCTCCGAGCCAGCCAAGCACACCCAGCACCACTCCAACGATCAGCCATCGCCAGCCACGCTCCCTCCACCCTTCGTGTTGTCGCCTCATTCCAGCCCTCTCCATTCTTCTGGCCTCTTCTCCCCGCCGCTTCACTCCAGAATTCGCAACCGGTAGTAACCTAGAAAGTGACGATTGGCCTCAGTTGGATGCCACCGCGGATCAGGGTGCTCCCGCAAGGTCGACACTCGGACCTTGCGCATCTCCCCACGCGCCCCCCTCCCTCCCAGCGCTCCTCCGGTATGGTAGACGACCCAATCTCCCGCCCTGCCCCCCTCGTGACGAGCCTTTCCGAGAAAGAGCATGACGTGGTAAGGGTAGGCCTGTACCCACGGCTGATGAAAGAAGAGCAGGTCCCCCGGAAGCGCGACACGCACCTCCCGGCCAACTCGGCGCGTGTTGTGGTTCTTGAGGGTTCGTGCGTCAGCAAAGTCAGAGAAGCGCCCGGCCGTCAGATCTTCCGGCTCGAATCGGCCATAATCGGTGCGGAAGAGCTTCTCTCCCAGTGGGCTTCGGTCAAGCGTGTAGCCCTTGACATCGGGCGCGAGCATCTCAATCTCGGGCCCACCCGCCCCCCCTCGCGTCATCGCCTGGAACCAGCGCCGATCGTGGCGACGCAGGGCTTCCCGCCACGCAAAACGGACCAACCCAGCACAATCCCGCTGCTCATCCGACCAGAGGTCGTTGATGCGATCGAACTGCCACTCGGCAATCCCCGTCATCCAGCGCCGAAAGTTCTCCCGGTCACTGTGGGTTCGCAGCTCCGCCACGTCCGGCAGACCATCTTCATCGAGATCCTCCCATCCACCAAGCCTTGGCCGTGCCTCTCCATTCATCACCCCGCCGGTCGGCGTTCCAGGGAGGAGCCTTGGCCCGCTGCTCCCCCCCGTCGGCCTCGCACGATCGTGCGTCTGACATCCCACCCCCACCAGCACGGCAAATCCTGCCAACAGACAACCTCGTCCCCAAGCCCCCAACCTTCCTTGGTTGATCATCTCCCCTTCCCGACAAAGGGTCCGCCTGCTCGCTTCCACGCCATCCCCCTCTGCTTGTTTTTCTCTTTGGAATGGAGACACTATACCAGAACTTGGTCTTGACGATGCCGGATGCCGTCCTGGAACCGATCCACCCGTTGCCAGCCCTCCCTCTCATCCCCTACAATGCCAACGATGACGACCTCGGGCAATCGGAAATCGGTCTATTTCTTCACCATTCTCGGAATCTGTCTGGTCGTCCTCGCCATCGCTCTCAACATCGGCTGGATCGTCTTCCACTGGCGGCAAGTCGCCATGCTCGTGCTGGGGGTCACCTTCTTTCTCTTCATCATTGCCGGATTGGTCCTCAACACCATCTATCTCGTCCGGGAGATCCGACGCAATGAGCAGCACGACAGCTTCATCAATGCCGTGACACACGAATTGAAGACCCCAATCGCCTCGATCCGCCTCTATCTCGAAACCCTCCAGAAACACGAGTTGAGCGAGGAGAAGCGCCAAGAGTTCTACCGTGTCATGCTCCACGAAAACGACCGGCTCTTGCACACCGTCGAGCAGGTCTTGCGAGCCAGTCGGACGGGGCATCGCGGACGATTGCGGAGCCGCCCGACGGTCGACCTCGCCGCGCTCGTCCGGGACTGCACGGAGCTGGCCCGCCAGCGGATGAACCTCCCCCCTGAGTCGCTCTGCTTCATTGACCGGCTGGCCCCCGAAGTTCCCGCCCTCGTTCGCGGAGACGCAGAGGAGCTGCGCGCGGCCATCTCCAACCTCATCGACAACGCCATCAAATACTCCCTCGACCAGATCCAAGTGCAGGTTGAACTCTCAGCTGTCGAGGGGGAGAAGATTGCCATCCGGGTCATCGATCACGGCATCGGCATCCCCCGAACCGAACTCAAGCAGATCTTCAAACGCTTCTACCGTGTTCCCCGCCGGGTTACCAACCGCGTCAAAGGGACTGGACTCGGCCTCTTCATCGTCCGCTCCGTCATCAGCAAACACGGTGGAAAGGCTTACGCTGAGAGCCTCGGGGAAGGGCTCGGCAGCACCTTCACCCTCGTTCTTCCTCGAATCACGCCACCGCTGGAGCAGACCGGCAGCTCCTGAGCCCTTTCGCCTATGCCCAGTATCCTCATCGTTGAAGACGAAGCACCCCTCGCCGAAGGCTTGCGGTTCAACCTTGAACTCGAGGGCTATTCGACCCAGATCGTCGGCGATGGTGAGACGGCCCTCGCTTCGCTGCTCGCCCCCGGCGCCAAGCATGACGCCGTGCTCCTCGACGTTATGCTCCCCGGCATCGATGGCTTCGAGGTTGTCAGCCGTCTTCGCGAGGGAGCCTACTTCAAACCGATCCTCTTGCTGACGGCCCGCAACCGCCCCGCCGATATCCTGCGCGGCTTCGAAGTCGGTGCCGACGACTACCTCGCCAAACCGTTCGAACTCTCCATCCTGCTTGCCCGGTTGGGCGGGCTGCTCCGTCGCCGACAGTGGCTGCTCGATGAACAGATCCGTCCCAAAGATCCCTCCTCCAGCCCCTCCCATCGGGTGACCTTCGCTGGGAAGACAATCGACTTCTCCTCGCTCGAACTGCTCGCCCACGGAGAGTCGATGCGCTTGACCGTCATGGAGGCGGACCTTCTCCGCTACTTCATTGCTCACCAAGGAGAAACCATCTCCCGCAAGACCCTCCTCGAAGCCGTCTGGGGACTTCGCGAGGATACGGATACCCGGGCAATCGACAATTTCATCGTGCGACTGCGCCGCTACCTCGAAGACGATCCGACCCAGCCTGTTCACCTCCTGACTGTCCGCGGGGTGGGCTATCGTTTTGTCTCTGAGCCTGCCGCTCTGTCGACGGCTTGATTGCCCCCTGAAGAGCTGGAGGGATTCATCTGGGACGGCCAAGTGATGGGGGCAGTGCTGGCAGCGTCGCATGGCAACGCAGGTCCCCAGCCGTCGACGCGCCCCCCCTCACCCCTCGCCCCTCTCCCCTCTCCCCTCGCCCCTTTGCTAAGCGCTAAGCGAACAATACAGATACCATCACCTGGTCGCAGTTCAGTAATACCCCGGTGGGGGCTCATCCGTATAGGTCGTCGCCAGATGTTTGCGACGGACCACTTCGATGCACTCCGTGATCCGTGCCCCATACTGGGCTTGCCAATCCTCGTAGCGCCATTCGTCGATCAGCTCTGGTGGTGGCGGATGATCGACCACCAAGAAGAAGAGCTCTCGAAAGAAGCGCCAACGGGGACTCTGCAGCCAATCCGTTGCGGGGGCATGCATGAGCGATCGCTGAAGGAAGAAGAAAGTGACGTGGCGCTCCACCTCGTCCTCCGGAATCTCCTGTCGTCTGGCGCGCGCCATGAAATCTTCCCTCGCCTTGGGCTTGAGGGAATAGTAGTAGCGATAACCGTCGATGCGGAGTGCACATCTGGCGAGCACGTCCATCTCATCCAGTTCCTCGGGGAGCCCTTCGGCGACCACACCTTGTGGGTCAAGGTTGGGAAAGCGTCGGCGCACCAGCGCGAGCGCCTTGTCGCAGAGGGCAGGGAAATTCTCTGCCTCAACGATCAGGCCCGTCCCTTCGATCTCGACACGAATGATGGGACCGCCGCTGAGTTTGCGCAGGACCAGCCGTTGTTCGTCGAGCGTCGGAGCTTGGCGACCCGGCAAAGGCCCGAAGACGTCGTCGAGAAAGTGTTGGGCATCGCTCAAAAACCAGGGCTTCGCCGGGAAGGGCGTGGTTCCGACCACCCCTGGGGCGAAGTGTTCGAGCCACCCAAGCGTGAGCGTACCGAATACCATCGGGCCCTGCTTCTGGATCGCACGACGATCGATCAGCCGGAAGCGATAGACACCAGAGTTCGAATCACCGGGCTCCGCCGGTCGCTCAATCATCAGATCGAAGGAGCGACCGGGGCGGATCTCCGGCACCGGTCGAATGATGCGCAGGATGCGACAGACCGGCGTCATATCCTCGTCGATCCACGCCAGCGCATACCAAGTCCCCATTTTGAGATAGAGAGTCGACATCGATTTCGTTCCCTCCTTTCGCGGCTTCGTTGAACCGGAATGAATGAAGACGGACGGTTTTGGGAGGCACACCACCGGCATTGGCCTCGAGGAGATTATGCTTGACGCTCTGGAAGCCACCCTAAAACTAGACGAATGCCATCCTGCCTGCAATCATCACGATGGCCCCAACGCAACCACTTATCGTCATCACTTGGATATGCTCTCAGAACCCGGAATGTGTCAACAGGGTTGAGACAAGCTGGCCAAAAGACTCGAGTCCGATGGGGCAACCACGAGGGTTGCCCCGGGTTGCCCCTGCAATTCGTTCTGGCCGTGTTGAAACGCGGCACCCTGGGTGCGCGGGCCTCCGGCCCGCATCCCAGGGTGGCTCCGAAAGTTACCCAAGGGCCGATGTCGATTGGCAGGGGCACCCTTAAGGCGGGCGACTCAGGCAGCGATCATACCAGCAAGATGGGCCTCTTGCCGATACCACCCGTCACTCGACCGAGCGCTGGAATGACTTGCTGGGGAGGGATTGGCCGCCGTGAGTGCTTCCTATCCCGAGTGAAGAGGAAGAATCGATTCCCGTCGAGGGGGAGATGGTGTAGAGTGGCAGCTTCGTCCTCTGGACGATCCAATAGCATGGCGAGCACGGGGCGAAGCAGACCAGGAGGAGTGGAAACCACAACGCATGGCAAGAAAAGGGACCGTACTGGTCGTCGATGATGAAGAGGTGATGCGGGACGTGCTCGAGAGCCTGCTCTCGGCAGAGGGCTACCGGATCGACCTGGCGAAGACGGGGGAGGAGGGGCTGGCCCGGCTGAGCGAGCGCCCCTACGAGGTCGTGCTCCTCGACGTTTCGATGCCAGGAATGGGTGGGTTGCGGACGCTGGAGGAGATTCTGCGGCAGGACCGGGAGGCAGTGGTGATCATGATCACGGCCTTTGCCACCTTCGACACGGCGATTGCCGCGTGGCAGTTGGGGGCCTTCAACTGCATCCGCAAGCCATTCGAGAACGCGTTGATCCTCAAGACGGTCGCGGCCGGAATGGCGCGGCGTCGTGGCGATGAAGAGCGGCGGGTCCTGCGTCGGACGCTGCGGCAATCGGGGGATCGGACGCAGATCGTCGGAACGTCCGCGGCGATGCGTGAGGTCTATGACCTGATCGAGCAGGTTGCGCCAGCACGCTCGACAGTGCTGATCACGGGAGAATCGGGGACAGGAAAAGAGGTCGTCGCACGGACGATCCACTTCTCCGGCCCACGGGCCGAGTCCGGGCAGTTCGTCGCCGTCAACTGCAGCAACATTCCGTCGGAGCTGCTCGAATCGGAACTCTTCGGCCATACGAAGGGGGCCTTTACCGGGGCGATCGCCGCCAAGAAGGGGCTCTTCGAGGTGGCGGATGCCGGGTCGATCTTCCTCGATGAGATCAGCACGATCCCGCCGGAGACGCAGGCAAGGCTCTTGCGGGTCATCCAGGAGCGAGAGTTCACGCCCCTTGGGGACACTCAGCCGCGGCGGGTCGATGTTCGGATCATTGCCGCGACCAACACCGATCTGCAGCGGGCAGTCAAGGCGGGCGAGTTTCGGGAAGACCTCTTCTACCGATTGAACGTCATCAACATCCACCTGCCCCCGCTGCGCAACCGCCGCGAGGACATTCTGCCGCTGGCCCAGCACTTCATCCGCAAGTACAAGGCGGAGAACGACCGGAAGATCGGCGAGCAGGTCTCACCGGAGGTCTTGCGGGCCCTCGAGGCCTATCCTTGGCCAGGCAATGTGCGGGAACTGGAGACGGCGATCGAACGAGCAGTCATCATCGCGCGGACCGACGAGATCACGCTCGAGTGCCTGCGGTCGGAGATCCAGCACCCGGAGCAACGGATGCGGGCGACGGGCCCCTTGAGCGACTCGGTCGCCTCGATCGACCTGACGCGGGGCATCGCCTTCTATGACGAGGTCTCGCGCTTCGAGATCGAACTGATCCGACGGGCCCTCGAGATGACGAGTGGGCACCAGAGCCGGGCGGCCAAGCTGCTTGGCATGAACAATACGACCCTCAACAGCAAGATCAAAGCCTACAATATCAGGATCTGATGACGCCGCCTCGCCAACCGAACCCTGCGTTGGGATACCTGCTGGCCGTGGGAGCGGCAGTGATGTGGGGCGTCTCGGGCGTGGTCGCCCGTTTCCTGATCGGAGACGGAGGATATGCCCCAGCCGAGCTGCTCTTCTTCCGCACGGGAATTGCCGCGCTGCTCCTCCTCGGCTGGTTGCGTCGGCAGCCGGGGGGGCTCCCACCCATCCCGCGCAAGGACCTGCCCGCCTTTCTGCTGCTTGGCGGAATCGGGTTGGTCGCCAACCAGGGCTGCTACTACCTCGCCCTGACGCGGGTTGGCGTCGGGTATGCGCTGCTCTTCCAGTACACGGCCCCGGTGATGCTGATGGCCTACGGAGTGGCGACACGAACGGAGCGCCTGACGGCGGGGAAGATCCTCGCGGCGGCGACAGCACTGGCGGGCTGCGTCCTCATGCTGCTCGGGCAGAAGGGAGGGGCGGCGGCGATCAATGTTCCAGGGACCCTCTTCGCCATCGGTTCCGGTGTCGGCTTTTCGTTCTATGCGGTCCTCGGAACTCGCCTGCAGCAGCGCTATGCGACGCTGCCCCTGATGGCCTATGCCTTCGTCATCGCCTCCTTGACCTGGTCCCTGCTCGCCCCCGTCTGGGCCCTGCCTTGGTCGCAGTACGGGGGGACGACGGTCGGCTTCTTCCTCTACCTGGCCATCATCGCGACGATCCTGCCGTTCGGCCTCTTCCTGGCGAGCCTGCGCCACCTCGAGCCGAGCCGCAGCAGTCTGACCTCGATGCTCGAACCAGTGGTCGCCGCCGGAGTGGCGTGGGGCTGGCTGGGGGAGACGCTCGGCGGCTGGCAGCTCGCTGGCGGTGGAGCCGTCCTCGGGGGAGTCCTTCTCCTCCAACTCGAGACCCTGCTGCGACCGCGTCCTACCCTGCCTGCCATCGAGAATGTCCCGGAAGATCAGCGGGTCGGCCCAGAGCGCGACTGCACCAACTGAATCTCGAAGAGCTTCGGCCAGAGCTTCCCGGTGACAAAGAGGCGCTTGCCCTGCGGGTCATAGGCGATGCCATTGAGGACGTCGACGGGGCGGCGCCGATCCTCGAGGGAGAGCAGCCCGCTGAGATCGATCCAGCCGGCGACCTGCCCCGTCGAGGGGTGGATCCGGGCAATCCGCTCGCTCTGCCAGACGTTGGCCCAGACCTCGCCGTCGATATACTCCAACTCATTGAGCAGGGAGAGGGCCCGCTGCCCGTCGAAGACCTCCACCTCCCGCTGCGGATCGAACGTCTCCGGGTGGAAGTAGCGCAGGCGGTTCGAGCCGTCGCTGAGGATCAGCGAGGTCCCATCGTGGGTCAATCCCCATCCCTCCCCGCGGTAGTTGAAGAGCCGCTGCACTTGGAAGGTTCGCAGGTCGTAGACAAAGCCGAGGCGCGATTGCCAAGTCAACTGGTAGAGGCGCTCGCCGAAGAGGGCCAAGCCCTCTGCAAAGTACTGTCCAGAGACGTCGAAGCGTTGCACTACCCGTCCCGTCTCCAATTCGACTTTGCGCAGGGAGGACTGGCCCTGCAGCCCAGTGCTCTCGTAGAGAAATCCATCGTGATAGAGCAGCCCCTGGGTGAAGGCGGCCGGGTCGTGTGGATAGGTGCGCACGATGCGGTAGCCAAAGCGCACCGCTCGCGCGGGGATCTGTTCGGCAGGGGTCGTCGAGACCACCGGAGCCGCTGGGGAGAAAGAGGAGGGGGCGGCGTGCCCGCTCGACCGACCTGCCTCCTCAGGTTCGGCGCATCCCACCAGAAACAGCAGTGGAAGATAGAGCCAGATGGAGGAGATCACGCGCCAAAAATTGGCGCGATTCTCCCTTTGTGCTACGATACCTGCGGTTTGTGTTGTCATAGCTTGCTGTTCCTGATCCAATATCTGATCCATCCGGCTCCCGCACCCTGGAGCCTTGACAGGAGAGTTGATGTCCGAAATGTCGTGCCTCTTCTGCCGGATCCTCTCCGGCGAGATCCCTTCGACCAAAGTCTATGAAGACCGTTTGGCGTATGCCTTCCTTGACGTCGCCCCACAGGCCCCGACCCACGTCCTGATCATTCCCAAGGAGCATTCCGATTCCCTCAACGATGTCACGCAGGCCGATGAGCCCCTTCTCGGCCACCTCCTGCGACTCGCGCCGAAGATCGCCAACCAAATGGGCTGCGCCGAAGCAGGCTACCGGACTGTCATCAACACGGGCGGTGATGGCGGGCAGTCGGTCGACCACCTCCATCTGCACCTCTTGGCCGGTCGATCGCTCAGTTGGCCGCCCGGATAGAGGATAGAGGACAGATTGCCACGCTCCCTTCTGTCTCAAAAGGGACGGG
>JBMOHS010000114.1:0-12980 GCA_049317725.1 Blastocatellia bacterium | reverse complement strand
GTCTTGGCAACCTTGTCTTGGCAACCTTGTCTTGGCAACCTTGTCTTGGCAACCTTAGTTGGAACTCTCCCCGGGCTCCTGCTCGATCTTTTCGCGGGCCGAGCGGGTCTTCGCCGACTCATTCGTTCTTTTTCGGCTCAGTGGGCTGGCGGCACGCTTCTTTCTTGTTGGGGGGACATCAAGGAGGCCCACTGCATCACGCACCTTCCTTGGTCGGCCCTTGGCAGCTTTGACGACAGGTGCTATCTCTGCCTTCTTTCCGGGCTTCCTCCCGCGCCGCTTCGCGCCAGTCGGCGTCGCCGCCGGCCTCCCCCGTTTGAGCCGCGGGGCAGCGGGCGCGGCGACCTGGGCAAGAAGCGACTCCTTCTTCTGTTGCAACTCCTGAATCTGCGCATCGATTCCCGCAATGGCCAGCGTGATCAATTCCTCACTGGCATTTTGAGTGGTCCATTTTGACATGTACAATCTCCTTTGATCTGGAAAAAAGTGTGCGAGAGGAATCCCCACGCGGCACTGGGAAATAGGGAAACAATCAGCGTTGGGTGCGGGATGGCAAAAAACGTCTGATGACTAATCACGTCTGGATCGTACCAGCGCGAAAACAATCCGTGGATTAGGGCAGGTGCACAATGTTGGACGCGCCCATTGAAGCCACAAGCAAGCGACAAGAGCAATCGTACCCAGTCTTGGTATTCGCCATCCCTCATCATCGCACCATGTTGACCGGAAAGCCTGTTTGGCGTGGAAGAGAAAGATTCACGTGACTGGGCCCGAACAGTCATGCTCTTTTCTCCTCTCGATTCCAGCATTGTTTTGATCAGGCAATCCCTGTTTTTATGAGTTGGGCGAACAATCAATCTTGTTAAAAAAGATCAAGAGTGACGCGAAATCGCGCGACTGGTACTGCGTCATCCTGAAGAAGTGCAAGGCCGAGTGAGCGACTCACTGATCGAAACAGGATTGAATAGATCAATGGATGATGCAAAATGTAAAATGATCCATCACTCGAACACTTCTTCATTGTATGCGCGGACGAGAAAGAATGTCACGTCGAACAACGACATTGCAACAGAAAAGCGTGCCATAATCAATCCCGGGGAGTAACACCAAGTGAGTTATCAAGTTATTGCACGAAAGTATCGGCCGCAAACCTTTCAGGATCTGATTGGTCAAGAACAGATCACGCAGACATTGCGTCACGCACTGGAAGGCAATCGATTGCATCACGCATATCTCTTCTCGGGAGTTCGGGGAACAGGCAAGACGACGACGGCGCGGCTGCTGGCGAAGGGGCTCAATTGTCATCGGCGTCAGTCGAGTGAGCCGTGTTTGACGTGCTCTTCGTGTCTGGAGATTGCGTCGGGCCATTCAATGGATGTTCTCGAAATTGACGCGGCCTCAAATACAGGAGTCGACAACATTCGGGATGTGATCATCAATAACATTGCGATGGCGCCAGCACGCGATCGCTACAAAGTGTTTGTCATTGATGAGGTACACATGCTCTCGACGAGTGCCTTCAATGCACTGTTGAAGACGCTGGAGGAGCCACCGCGACACGTCATCTTTATTTTGGCGACGACCGAGTTACACAAGGTCCCCGAGACGATCCTCTCCCGCTGTCAACAGTTTGAATTTCGGCAAATCCCGACCGGAAAGATCGAGGCTCGATTGCGCGAGATTGCCACCAGCGAGGGCATCACGATCGGAGGATCAGCGTTGCGTGAGATTGCGCGCGCCGGTGCAGGAAGTTTGCGCGACGCGCAGTCGGCCTTCGATCAAGTGATTGCGTACAGTGGGTTGGAAATTCGAGACGAGGATGTCGCCAGAGCTCTGGGGCTGATTCACCTCGACACGCTGCTGCGTTGTACGCGTGCGATCGCGGAGAAGGAGACGGGAGCACTGTTGCGGTTGGTGGAGGAGATCGATGGACGGGGCCACGATCTGCGCCACTTTACCCGGGAGCTGATGTCGTGCTTCCGGGACCTGCTCCTTCTGCAAGTGGGAGTCGACGAGACAGAGACAGGGGGATGGAGCGGGGAGGAACGAGAAGAGCTGCGGACATTGGTGCCGCTCTTCTCTGAAGCGGATCTGATCCGCAGCTTTCACGTCCTGACGGAGTTGGAACGAGAGATCAAAGACGCGACACAACCCCGTTTTCACTTGGAGGTGGGACTGGTCAAATTAGCGCAACTGCGACGGCTGCGTTCTCTCGATGAGTTGTTGGAACAGGTGACGGCATTGAGCGCCCGACTGGGCCTTCCGGGAGGGGGAGAGCCCCCTCCGTCTGGAGGCGGGCGTGGGACCCCCACGGTCAACCGACCGGTCGATCGGAGCGGGGGGACGGGAAGACCAGCCAGTACCGGACCCAGATTCGCAGACGCGGAGGCAAAGTCGGCGGAGAAGAACGATCTGCCTAAGCCGGGCCCCCCTCCGCGGGAGGTGCGACCTGCTTCAGCACCCCCGCCACCCCTGCCGCCCCCTAGGGAAGCAACCGAGGCACGAATGGCGCCAACCGACCTGCCCGACATCACCGCGACCGAGCCGGAAGACGACTTCCCGCCATTCGATGTGCCGGCTTCGCTGCCTCCCGTGTCGAGTCTGCGGGTGCAGTCACCGCCTCCGGCGAGCGCTCCGCCACCGAAGGGTGGAAAAGAGGTCGAGGCCATTCTGGAGGAGCTGCAGCGAATCAACCGGGGATTCATTCTTGCCGCGCTCGAGGAGGCAACGCAGCTCACCTTCCAGAATGGAACTCTCATCGCCTCCTTCGCGCGCGACGACACCTTCGCCAAGCGGATTCGGGAGAGCGGCACGCTCTTCCGCACGATTGGGGAGACGCTCATGGGTCACCCCATTCGGATCGAAGTGCGGATCCAGTCAGCGGGACCGTCAGCAACGAGCCCTGGGCAGACATCACAAGAGCAATTGACCGAGAAGGCGCAACGGATCCCGGCGGTGCGTCAATTTCTGGAAGAGATGCGCGGCGAAATCGTCTGGGTCAAGGAGGAGAAATGAGTCGATCTCTGCTGCCTGCTTGACGACCGATCCCCTCGACCGTGCTATGATGGCGGCGTATCGTTGAAGACTCCCGGATTTCGCCGGGAAGAAGACGTTCTGAATACTGGAAAGAGCTGGAGAGATTGGGGAAAGGACGGAGACGATGAAACTACCCGGTGGGCTCAATCTGCAGCAGATGATGCAGCAGGCACAGAAGATGCAGGAGGAGATGGCGCGGGAGATGGAGGCCCTGCGGGTGAGCGCCTCGGCGGGCGGCGGCATGGTCCAGATCGAGATGAACGGGAGCAAGCAGGTCCTGCAGGTCAAGATTCAGCCGGAAGCGGCCGCTGACATCGAGATGTTGGAGGACCTGCTGGTCGCAGCACTCAACGAGTGCGGCCGCAAGGTCGACCAAGGGATGCAGAGCCGGATTGGCAGTGCCCTCGGCGGCCTTAACCTGCCCGGACTCTCCTGACGGCCTTCCCATGCTCGACTATGCTGAACCGGTCAGCCGGTTGATCGACGAACTGAAGCGCCTTCCGGGCGTGGGCCACAAATCGGCTCAGCGCATCGCCTTTCATCTGCTCAAGGGAAAGCTCGAAGACGCGGAGCGGTTGATCACTTCGATCCGGGACGTCAAGGAGAAGATCGGTTTCTGTTCGATCTGCAACAACCTCACCGAGGTCGATCCTTGCCGTTACTGTTCGGGGGTGAATCGAGACCGCGGCATCATCTGCGTGGTCGAAGAGCCCTGGAACTTAGTGGCGATCGAAAAAACCCGGGAATACAAAGGACTCTACCACGTTCTGCACGGGGCGCTCTCGCCTCTGCGCGGACTAGGACCAGATGAATTGCGAATTCGCAATCTGATCGAGCGGCTCCGCCCTGGACTGATGCCCCTCTCCGATGCGGAGCGGACCGAAGAGCCCGTCCGTGAGATCATCCTCGCCACCAACCCGACGACCGAAGGAGAGGCGACAGCCAACTATCTCGCCCGCCTTCTCAAGCCTCTCGGGCTGCGTGTCACCCGGATCGCCACGGGTCTGCCTGTTGGCAGCGATCTGGAGTATGCCGATGAGGTGACGATGTTCAAAGCGCTCTCCAACCGGCACGAGATCTGAGACGGCCCATGATCGACCCGCAAGACCAGCAGGCCTACTTGGCGCTCCGCGCCGCGAACGATCGGCTCCGGGAAGAGGGGTGTGCCTGGATCTGGAATGTGCTCGAACGATTGGTCGCCCCCCCTTCCTCCCTGGCGACAGCCAATCTGCAGATTGGTCGCCAACCCTGGGAATTCCAGGTGGAGCAGTCAATGATGATCGGGGAACGGTACGGAGTACGCCACCTGGGCCAGACCTTGGTGATCGAGGTCGGCTGGCCGAGGCGCCCGCAGGATGGGCATGTTCCGGGACAGGGGCTGGCCCGTGGCCGAATTGGGCTGAGCCAGAACCTCATGCTCGAACCCAGACCGCTCTGTGAACTGCTCCTGCGGGCGACGGGGGAGCCGACCGCCAAGATCCCGCGCTGGTTCGAACTGGTCCCCGGAAGCCAGCCCCCTGTGCCCTTCACTGAGCAGGCACTCATCGGATATCTCGAGCGGCTCGGCTCTTTCTGAAAAGAAGAGACCGCCTCCCTGCCCTATTCCACTGGTGCGAGAGAACCGAGGATATGATAGCCATCATCGACAAAGATCGTCTCGCCCGTAATTCCTCGACTGAGTGAGCTGAGGAGAAAGACGGAGGCGTCGCCAACATCGGCCTGCTCAGTCGCCTTGCGAAGGGGGGCCACTTGGCGGTGAAAGTCGACCATCCGGCTGATCCCCGAGACGCCGCGTGCCGCGAGTGTCCGAATGGGACCGGCAGAGATCGCATTGACCCGAATTCCTCGCGGACCGAGATCGTTGGCCAGATAGCGTACCGACGCCTCGAGCGCCGCCTTGGCCACCCCCATGACGTTGTACCGCGGAATGACCCGATCTGCTCCGAGGTAGGTCAGCGTCAGAATCGAGCCCCCTTCCTTCATCAATGGAAGAGCAGCCCGGGCCACGGCCACCAACGAATAGGCGCTGATATCGAGCGCCGTGGCAAATCCCTGGCGCGAGGTCGTCAGAAACTCGCCCGACAACTCCTCCCGAGGCGCGTAGGCGACGGAGTGAACCAGGAAATCGAGCGATCCAACCGCCTCTCCAACCCCTTTCATCAGTGACTCGATCTCCTCATCACTCCCAACTTCACAGGGGAAGAGGGGAGCTCCCCCCATTCCCTCGACGAGCTTCTCCACATTCTCCCGCAGGCGCTCGTTCTGATAGGTGAAGCAAAGCCTTGCCCCTTCCCTCTTCGCCGATTCAGCAATGGCCCAGGCGATGCTGTGCTTGTTCGCCACGCCAAGTACCAATCCCGTCTTTCCTTCGAGCAGCATACCTCTCTCCTTCTCATCTTAGCTTTCTTGGAACACCTCTCTGGCTATCCATCTGACTTTTCGCATGATCATTTGGGGCGCAAGATACCACAAAAGTCCTGTCCTGTCTTCGCTCCGCTCTGCATCCTGGGTGGATTGTGTCGCGAAATTGCCCAGCGAGATGCCCAACTATGTAACTTCTTCCTAAAAAATGGAAAAAATTACGTGTTTTCAAAAAAATTCAATAGACTAATCGCAAGAAATGTCTATACTCAGTATGTCCTCTCAATAGAGGGGCACCTTTCCCCTTGATAAAAGAAGTACCATCCGGTTCAACAAGCATGGCTACCTCGGGTAGGAGTGTGTCTTATGAGGAAGTGTACCAAGTGTGAATATCCTCTCTTTTCGTATTCGCGTTGTTGCCCCATGTGCGGACGATCGGTGGACTCGTCTGCGGGCAAGAACCAGCCCACCGCACCATTGACGCGATTGGATATCTGGCTTGCTGGTTTCAGGCGAACTGCAGCTTCGAGCAAGCCCCGGCGTCCGCTCTCGACCTAGTGTCACCTGAGCCCAATCTTGGCTGGGTGCCAAGAGATCTGACCTATCTCTTTTGTCCGCAGTTCGTTTCACTGGATGAGGATCTTCCTGACCGAGGTCCTCGGGTACCCTCACGTATCCGACGCATCCTTTGAGCGGAATGGCGGACGGCCTCTTTCTGTTTCCCCCCATCGCACAGAAATCCCCCTGTCGGCAGGGCCATGGGCCGAGAAGAAGACGTCCTGCATTCAGGAAAGTCTCTCTCTGTCTCCGTGAGAAGAGGAAAGGCGGATTCTGACCAAGCTGGCCTTGGAACCCGCCCCTTCGCCTGGAACGACGGCAAGGCTATTCGGCAACCTCGCGAAGAAACTGCTGGTAGAGGGCTTCGGTCTGCGCGGCGGTCAACTTGCCGGAGTGAAGAAGAACCCGGAAGCGCATCTTGGTGGACTGCCCCGGTGACAAGGTATAGTTGAGGACGGTGGCCCCCTTGGTAAACTCCTTGGCACCAAATGGGTTGGCGGCGAAGAGACCATAGCCCCGATTATGCCAGTAGGTGGGGTAAAGCGGGTTCTTCGGGTGATCGAGGATGGCGAGGACGACATCCTCTCCGCGGACATTGCCACTGAGGCTCATCCACTTGGCCTTCTTTCCCCACGAATTCTTCTCTCCCACTTGGCCTTCACTGCTCAAATAGACACCGGCGACTCCAGTATTGTCGAGGACGGCCACCTTGGTTGGATTGCCCTGCTCATCAGTAAAGATGAGGGGTTGGGTACTGGGCTCCTCCAGGGGACGGGCGACGCGAATGCCGAGCGCCCCCTCCTTGCTATCCCCAAAGACAACGGTCTCTTTCTGCGCGGTGAGGGTGATGATGCGATCGATGACGCGCAGGTCCTTGCCAGCACGGAAGATGATCGTCTCATCCTGCTGGAGGACCTTGCTTCCGTTGGGCATGATCCAATCCATGGTCACATCGAGCTCGGCCTTGGCTTTGCCGTTGCGAATGGCCTTGACCGCTTGATGACGGATCGTTCCCATCTTCTCGGAATTGGGACCACCGCTGTTGTTCCAGAAATCGACGCCATTGATGTTGCCATAATTGAACCAGACGGAGACGTGATGAGGATGGTCGGTTCGCTCGCCGGCAATCTTGGCAATGGGATAGCTGCGCGTCACGACCGTTCCCTTGGCCGTCTGCAGAGGATAGAGAATGGGCTTCTTCTGTGAATCCCAGTAACAATAGGATGTGAAGAGCTGATCCCCGACATAGACATCGAGCTGCTGCTTCTCATTCTGCTCCACGACCTTGACCGATTGGGCGAATGCGCTCCCTGTCCCGATCAGACAGACCAGACCCAAGCATCTCGCCCATGTCGCCCATTTCGGATTGATTCCACTTATCATCAGATTCCTCGTCGTTCCCACCAGGGAAGGAAAAAAGGGCCTGGGGCAGCCAGACGGGAGGGGGAGGCGCACACCAGCGGCCAGCCTCCCCTTTCCCTTCTCACACGGCGCCCCTTCCTCACAGGAGAGCCTCTTGCAAACGAGGCCCGTTAGCTGACGACCACGGCCTGCTTGGCACTGTCGAAGGTCACCCGCTTGCCGGTCTGGATCGCGGCGATCGTCATGCAGAGGGCGACCGAGTGGTTGTAGGCGGCGTGGATGTCCGCATTGGTCTTCTGATTGCGATTGCGCACGCAGTCCATCCAGTTGCGCATGTGGGCGAGGGTCTCGCGATCGACACCAGTGTTGGCAGCGGTTTCGATGCCCCCCTCGTCGGTGAGGGTGAAGGACTCGAGCTGATTGGCCTTCATCCCCATCGAACGGGCGTAATTCTCCTTGAGTCCGCCCTCGGGCGTCACCTTGTTGGTGTCGAGGCTGAGGGTCCCACCATTCGAGTAGTAGACCTCCTTGATCCCGCCTGCCTCGTTGGTCATCCGCGAGGAGTAGAGGACCTGGAAGGACTTGTCGGTCTTGGCGTTGTGGTAATCGAAGACGGCCGTCATCGTATCCCAGTTCTGCCGTCCATCTTTCCAGAGGTAGAGACCACCATTGACAACGACGCTGCGGGGATGGGGAATTCCCGTGAACCAGTGGACGGTATCGATCTGGTGGACCATCCATTGATCTGGAATCCCCGAGGAGAAGGGCCAGAAGAGGCGGAATTCAAGATACTTACGGGCATCGAACGGAATCGAGGGATCGCGATTGATGAGGTATCGCTTCCAATCCGTGTCCTCCTGGCGCAGCATCGGCACGACTTTCTCGCGTCGCCAGCGGCCCGGCTGGTTGACATTCCACGTCATCTCCGCCATGACGATATCTCCAAACTTCCCAGAGTCGAGATACTCCTTGGCGCGGATGTAACTGTTGGTCGAGCGACGCTGCGTCCCGACCTGGAAGACGCGGTTGGAGGCGCCAATGACTTTGAGAGCTTCGTTGGCGTCCGACATGATGTTGGCAAAGGGCTTTTCGGCGTAGACGTCTTTGCCGGCCCGCACTGCCTCGATGGCATGGTAGGCGTGCTGAAAGTCCGCGGTTCCGATGATCACCGCGTCGACATCCTTGCGGTCGTAGAGTTCATCGGTATTGCGAACGCCCGCCGGGGTCTCGATGCCGTACTTCTTGGCGATCTGCCCGGGAACCTCCTCGCGCCGCTTCTTCCAGATGTCGCAGACGGCGACCAAGTCGAAGTTGAGGTCCTTGGCATACGTTTGGAAGCTGGGGACGAGCGAACTCATCGTGCGGTCACTCGCACCAACCAGCGCCACCCGGACCCGGCTGTTGGCCCCGAGCACCCGCTCTGGGCGAAGGATGTTGAGGCGGGTCGCCGCCACCCCTGCTACCCCGGCGGTCGCCGCGGTCGTCGTCCTCAGAAAATCGCGTCGTGTTGTCTTACTCATGTTCGTCTCCCTGTCCCATTTGATCGGATGATGCGATTGCTTGGAAGATCTCTCCTTGGGCCAGACGAGCGTTCTCTCGTGGAGTGAACGCTCGTCTGGCAGGAAGGTTAGAATACTAATCGGAGTCCAATCTGGATGTCACGAGGCAAGTTGTTTTGACTCGTCAGCCGTCCAAAATTCGCATTGTTGGGCGTCAGATTGGGATTGTCAAAAAAGGGCGTATTGAAAGCATTGAGAAATTCGGTCCGCAGCTGCAACTTGATGCCTTCGGTGATGGCAAAGTTTTTACTGACCGAGAGATCCCAGAGATTGAGTGCGGTGCCGCGGAATCCACCAAAACGGGAGGGCAGCGTCCGATAGTTGTTGGCGAGCTGGATCCGGGGATCATTGCGCTGTTTGCCCACATCGGCGACCCCATTGGTCTGGACGGCCGCATCATTGAAGTAGAACCCGCTGATGTCGAAGACGGTGCCGTCAACACGGCTGGAGTTGATGGTCGTCTTGAGCCGGGTAATATCGCCGTTGAAGTAGACATTCCCGATCGTCAACGGGCGTCCCTGTTGCGCCTGCCAGATCCCTTGGAACTGCCATCCGCCCGCGACCAGATCGACGGCGCGGTTCCAACTCTGCCCCCACTTGCGGCCTCGACCAAAGGGGAGCTCCCAAATGCCACTGACGACGATCCGGTGTGGGATGTCGGCGTCGGAGAGGCGTCGCTCGAGGAACGTGTCGACTTCGTTGAGGAACGAATCACGTACCAGGAACTTGGACCAGGTATAGCTGATCAGGGTCGTGAATCCTTGGCTAAACCGCTTCTCGACTCGTGCCTGGGCACTGTGGAAGCTGCTGTGTCCGTTATTGACGATCCCGCTGATGCCGGTGAAATGCGGATAGGGCCGCAGGAGCTGCTGTCGTTGAATTGTGGTCCCGTTAAGGCCTGTGCCGGGAATCAAGTTCCGGAAGGGGTTGGGAACTGTCCCGGTGAGGTAGTTGATCGTCGCCTGATCCCGAATGGGGCTGTTCGAGAGATACTGTCGGGGAACCGCGTTGAAGAGGTTGGTCCCAACAACACCATCGTAACTGTAATTGCCGACATACTGCAGCTCGGCCAACCAGTTCCCGGGCAGCTCCCACTGTCCGCCAAATGACCAACGTTGTGCAGTGGTATTCTCGATCTGCTCAGGGAGAAAAGAGGCCCCCTGCCCCAACTGGGAGGAGAGTCCGAGCACGTTGCCGAGCGGGGCCAGTACCCCAGTGGGAAAGGGATTGGCGAGATTGGCGAGGAAGGTCAGCCCATTGTCAACCGTGGGGACGATCGGTGTCGCCAGCGAGAAGCCGGCTTGATTGATCCCGAACATGACGAAAGGAACCGTGTAGAACCCCCAGCCTCCCCGCAAGACCACCTTGTCCGTGATCTTGTAGGCAAAGCCGAGTCGGGGCTGGAAGTTGTTGGTATCCGGGGACCAGAACCCACGATTGACCGAGGAGGCGTACCGCAATCCGCCCCGCAATTGGAAAGCGCTGACCGGGATCTCCGGGATCGGGCTGGCCGCGTAGGCCGTCTGGGCGGCACCGGCAATTGGGCTCTGCGCCGTAAAGTCGAATCCACGGGTGTTGCGATTGTAGCGCTCGTTTGTTGCTCCCTCGTACTCGTAGCGGAGCCCAAGGTTGAGCGTCAACCGCGGAGAGACCTTCCAATCATCGTGAACGAAGAGCCCCGTGTAGAGGGTCTGGTTCGAGCGGGCAGCGTTACGGTCGATCAATCCACCCGTCGGCAGTCCGAGCAGCATCGAAGCGAGGCTCTGCCCCACTGCGGCCCCCGCCGAGTTGTCGAGTGGTCCGCGAGCGAAGTTGTTGGCGAAGTCGTAGCGGCCGGCGGCGTGGCCCGGACCGTAGGCGTTCTCCCGGTACGAACGCCAGTCGGCGCCGATGCGGAGGGAGTGTCGGCCGGAAATTCGGGTCAAGGTTGGCTGAAACGAGTAGATGTTGTGGGTAGATCCCCCTCCGACACTGTCTCCCAACGAGGAGTAGCCGCTGATCTCGAAGCGTGGCAAGTAGGCTTCTGGCCCAAAGAGCGCGGCGGTCGCCTGCGGGAATCCGAGGGATGCTGGTGTCACCTGCCCTTCGTGCTGCCGAATGCTCGGCTCGTTGAAGCGGGAGAATCCGACCCGTACATTGAGAACCGTCGTCGCACTGAAGTTGTAGAGATGATCGAAGGTCGCGCCGTCGTTGATGCGGTAGAGGAAATTGCCAGTCGGCCGGATGCCATTGACGACACCCGTCGCGTTGCCACGTGCCTCCACCCGGTTGTTGTGAGTGTAGCGAAAGAAGAACCGCTGCTTGTCGCTGATCGTCTGGTCAAATCGGAACGACTCGGAATGAAAGTCGTCCGTCCGGGGATTGCCGCTGATGAAGTTGTTCTGCTGCTGGGAATTTCCTGCCTGGTTCGGCATCGGATAGTAGCTCAAGTAGTTGCGGGCGATCGGGCTGATCCGATTGGCGGGAATGATGTTGCCGGGGAAGGGATCCCGCCGGACCCGGTTGCCATCCGCCCGCGCGGTCGCGGGGTCGTAGATGACGATCGACGGGAGCAGCTCCGAGAAGTCCCCTTGCCGCATCTTCGCCGTCGGAACGGTGAAGAGTCCGGGTTCCGGGAACGTGTTCTTCAATCCCTCGAAGGCGAAGAAGAAGAAACTGCGATTCCGGCCATCGTAGCCGAGAGGTCCCAGCTGCTTCGGAAGCCAGATCGGCCCCCCAATGGTGAACCCATAACGGTTATACCGCAGAGGGTCGCGATCTGCCCGGCCGTCCCGATCCCGATCGCGGGAGGGGTTGGCGGCTAGATTGGTCCGATTGAGGAAGAAGTTGTTGGCCGAGAGGACATCGTTCCGCACAAACTCATAGGCAGTCCCGTGAATCTGATTGGTCCCGCTCTTGAGGGTGACATTGACGGTCGCGCCGGCGGTGTGGGCGGTCTGCCCATCGTAGGCGGCCGTCTCGACCTTGAACTCCTGCACGGCGTCGGCAGGGGGGACAAAAGCCACACGACCGCCGCCGCCGCCGCTCGCCATGTTGGGGCTGCCGTCGAGGGTAAACTCGTTGCGTCCCGGTGCCCCGTCGGCGACGATCGCCGAGGTCCCTGCGTTGTCAAAGGGGCGGGAGAACTTGAGGTCTCCGGTATAGGCGATGCCGGGCGCCAATCGCGAGAGGACAAATGGATTCCCATCGGATAAAGGCAGCTCCGAGATGCGTCGCTGATCGATCACTTGGCCGGCTGAGGCCGAGGTGGTCTCGAGCAGGGGCGTGTCGGCCGTCACATTGACCGTCTCCTGGAGGTCTCCGACCTCCAGCGATAGATCCAGCCCCACCCGGTCTCCTACCCGGATCTCGATATTTCCGCGAACGGTCTTTTTAAATCCCGTCGCTTCTACCTCGACCGCGTAGCGGCCTGGGAGAAGATAGAGAACCTTGTAATCTCCATTCTCATCGCTGGTCGCCGTCACCGCGACGCCAGTTCCCGTATTCTTGACAGTAATCTTGGCATTGGCCACCGAGGCCCCGGAGGCCTCGACGATCCGTCCGCTGATCTGCCCGCGAAACTCTTGGGCCCAGCCAACTTGAACCAATGAAATGAGGATCAACCCTACCATCCATATGAGCATGAATGCCGGAACAGCTTCCAACAGCCTGCCACGCTTCAGACCTTTCGTCATCAAAGCCTCCTTCTGCGCACTAAAGAGTAATCTTGACAATATCCTGGTAGTGAATTGCCACTTTATCCTTCTCTGAGCAGGCCATGAGCCCACGCCAGGGGTCTTTCGTCCGTTCTTGCTGTGTCACCGCTCGTGCGGAATCTGACATATCTCCCCACCTGGCGAGAAGAACCGTCCCATCCAAAGCGGTGCTCGATGTCGATCAAGTCACAATGAAGCGGCTGCCAGAACAGCAGCCAAAGACGTGCGGAGTATAGTGGAGTCGCTCCCTTTTGTCAGCTCTCCCAAGGACAGAATCACAGAATCAGGAAGGCAATACGGCGAGGAGGCGATCGATCTCGGAGGGGAGGTTGTAGAAGTGAGGAGAGATCCGCAGGCGACCCAGACGGGGCGTGGTGATGATCCCTTCGGCTTCGAGGAGCCGGTGGAG
>JBMOHS010000113.1:0-13000 GCA_049317725.1 Blastocatellia bacterium | reverse complement strand
CTAGCGACTCCACTCCGCCAGCTTGCCCTCGACCTCTCCCAGCATCGGCAACTGAATCTCTTGCAACAGTTGAGAGGCACGCTCGGCGGACGAAGCGGCTTTGCGCAGATCGCCGGAGGCGGCGTGGGCGAGCGCAAGGCGGTAATGGGCAGTACCCTGTCCGAGGACATCGCCGTGACTTGAGGTAATCACCAGGGCTTGGCGGGCCAAATCGGCGGCGACGACCCGGTTTCCCGTCTCAAGAGCGATCTCTGAGAGGCTAAGCAAGGCCCTCCCCTCCCCAAGGCGATCACCGATCTCGCGGGAGAGGGCCAACTGGCGGTCGAAGAACTGCCGCGCAATCTCGATCTCGTGGCGTTGGAAATGGGCGGTCCCCAGTGCCCCCAGCACCTGAGACTCCCCGCGCCGATCGGCCAACTCGAGGCAGATGCCGAGTGCTTCCTCGAGGGCATCCAGTCCCCGACGGTAGTCCTGGCGTTCCCCTCTGGCCTTGCCCAGATAGGTCAAGGCCATCGCTTGTGCGTGCCGGTCTCCAATCTCCTTTGCCAGCAGCAACTGTCGCTCAAGAAATTCGATCGCCAGATCGATCTTTCCCATGGCCAGATCGGCCATCCCGATGCCGCCAAGCGCAAGAGCCTCCTGCCGACGATCTCCCACCCGACAGGCCAGCTTATACTGCTGGTCGAAGAGGAGCTGGGCAGTCTGGACCTCTCCGCGGGCGGCGTGGGAGACCCCGAGGTTGCCGAGCGCCGCCATCTCCAGCCGCGGATCCTTCAACTGGTTGGCCAGTTCGAGTGACTGGTCGTGGAACTCGCGGGCACGAACGAGGGAGCCGACCACGGAGAAGGCGTTGCCGAGCCCGATTCGGGCGAGCGCCTCTCCCCGGCGATCCTGAGTCGACAAGGCCAAGTCCAGGGATTGCTGGTAGATATCGATCGCGTGTTGCGACTCGCAGAGGTCCGAGTAGGCGTCTCCGAGTGCGATCAGGTGACGAATGACCGCCTTGCGACGGTTGAGCACGCGCGCCGCTTCGAGCGCCGCTTCAATCCAGCGGATCCGTTCGCGTGGATTGAGCCGCAACTGAAGAAGGTGCTTTCCAGCATCCGGGAAGGCGCTGCAGAGTTCGCAGGCGGAACGATCTTGCGAAGCGTGGCTCGCCGCCCAAACTTGGCCAGCAAGAATGTTGTGCCACTCGCGATCGAGCAGTTCGATCCCAGCCTGGAAGCGTGGTCCCGCCTCTTCGTAGAGGGCTTCGGCTTCGTGAAGCAGACTCTGATAGTGGGCCGCAAAGCGGTGGCGCACTTCGCGCTGCTCTTCCCCCACCAGACGGGCTTCGAGGAAGGTCAGGACCACATCGTGAAGCCGATAACGCCCCGTCGCCTGATCCTGCTCGACAAGCGCGTGCTGTGTCAGATGCGCAAGAACCTCAGCCGCCAAGTCTGGGTGGAGCTTCCAGACGGCCGCCGCCGCGGTCAAGTCAAAGAAACCGGGGAAGACCGCCAACGCCCGCCATTGCCTTTGCTGATTCTCCGACAAGAGGTCGAGGCAGAGCCGCAGGGCGTTCTCGACCGGTCCTCCCACCAGCGGGCCAGTCTGCCGCGAAGCGAGGCGGGCGGGAAGCGTCTCGACGGAGATCTCCGGATGGCGCTGGATCAAGGTGCCAACCAGCCGCAACGCCAGCGGGACCTGCCCACAACCGCCGATGATTCGATCCCCGGCCGTTCCAACGCGTGGAGCTAGCGTCTGAAGCAAGCGCCGAGCATCATTCGACGGCAACGGATCGATGTGCACTAAGGATTGCCCAGGCACGCTGATGGGCTGGCGGGCAGTGAAGATCGTCAACCAGCGACTCAGCCCACCTTGATCTCCGCCACTGGCCGGGGGCAATAAGGACTGGAGCTGTTGGGAACTGGTGACATTGTCGAGCAGAAGGATGCCGCGCATCTCCCCCAGAACCGATTGATAGAGCCGTTGCAGTTCCTGCTCGTGCTCTGGCAACCTGGCGAAGGGGCGATAAGCACGGATGATCTGGCCCTGTGCCTCGCCGACCGAGAGCGGTCGGTCGCCCTGCCCTCGCAGGTCAAGGTGGAGGAGCGCATCGGGATAGTCCATGGCCACTTGCCGGGCAAAAGCGACCGCCAGCGAGGTCTTTCCGATTCCCCCCGCTCCTTGCAATCCAAGAATGCGAAAATGGCTCAAGGTCCGAGCCGATTCCAACTCAGCCAGTTCAACGGACCGGCCGAAGAAGTCGCTGGCGAGTGTGGGAAGCTGGAGCCGCCGGTGAAGTTGATCGCCTTCCCCGCCAAGCCCATCAACTGGGGAAGTCTCCTTCCCGCGCCGACGGCTTCCCTCTCCGTCGGTCACCGCCGCTTCAGCCTCCTCGACCGGACCTGGATTCTGGGCCGGAACGCGTCCGACAGAGAGCTGGACGGTTGTTCGCTTCGGCCTTGGCCGCTCTGCCTGACCAGGCGATTGCCCCGGTGCCTCCACATTTGTGGAGAAGGGATCAAAGGAAAGATCCGGATTGACTGTCGGAGCAGGTACCCGCCCAGGCGCCATTCCAGCGCCTCCGCTCCCTTCGGCGGGCAGACTGTTGACCCGCAAGAGCGGAACCCTGTCCTCCCCCCTCCGATGCCCTGCAAGGAGCAATTCATCCCCTTCGCCGCTCTCCCGATATCCGCCGCGCGACTGCATCCGCAACCGGACGGCCAGCGCTCCGGCCGTGATCAGAAAGACCGCCAGCAGAAGCGGCAACCAGTCGTTCAAGGGGCGGCCCAACTCACCCAACAACTGCAAGCCAAAGCGTGGCAAGACCCCACCAATCAGGAGCATACAGAATGACCACATCGCGGCTGCCGCCAAGATGTGGGTTAATCGTTTGTTCATGCGAAGCTCTCCGGTCGCCTTCGTTCTCCGCTGACCCTGGCGTCGTTCAATCCCACCCGTTCTCTCCTCCCGTCGACCCTCTTGTCGGCGCTTCGATTGGCGGCTTCCCCCTGCCCTCTTGGGAAGCACCGGCTCGTGAGGGCCTCTCGACGATTATGCGCATGGAAGGCTCTTCTTGAAAGACCCGGCAAGCCCGAGGATCAGCCCAGGGATCGGGAGGACGGTCGATCAGCCAGCAAGTGGACTAGAGGCAGGGAGGTCTGACAATCCCCTCAAGATTAGAGCACCCCCTCGAGGGTCTCCCGCGTGAGAAGATCGACGACTGCCTTGAGGTCACCGCCCGACTCTTGGTAGACCCGGAGCTGCCGATCGGCGCTCGTCCCCTCCTCCAAAATCCGGTGGACGTAGTTGATCTCCTGGCGGCTTCCCAACTCATCGACCACGTCATCGACGAACTCGAGCAGTTCCAGGATCAGGTCCCGGGTCGGAACCTCGGCCTTCTTCCCGAAATCGATCAACTTCCCATCCAGACCATAGCGGGCAGCTCGCCACTTATTCTCTTCGATCAAGGCGCGGCGGTAGAGCCGGAAGCCGAGGTTCTGCCGGTAGAGCTTATAGAGCTTGGCGGTGATCGCTTGAAAGAGAGCGGCAATGGCGATCGTCTCGTCGACGCGGGAAGGAATGTCACAGACGCGAAACTCGAGGGTTGGAAAGAAAGGATGGGGACGCACATCCCACCAGATCTTCTTGCCGTTATCGATACATCCTGTGCGCACCAGCAGATTGACAAAGTTGTCGAATTCGGTGGCCGAGTTGAAGTACTCCGGGATGCCGGTTCGGGGAAACTGCTTGAAGACCTCGTAGCGGTAGCTCTTCATCCCGGTGTTGCGGCCAATCCAGAAGGGCGAGCTGACCGAGAGTGCGTAGACGTGGGGAAGCATGTAACGGGCGGCATTCATGACGGCGATTGCCGCTTCCCGATCCGCAAAGCCAATATGGACGTGCATCCCGAAGATGAGAAGGGCACGCGCCGTCTGCTGCAACTCCTCGATGAGGGCGTGGTAGCGCTCATGCTCGGTGATCCGCTGATCGGCCCAGTGAGAGATGGGATGAGTCGAGGCCGCGGCAATCACCAGCCCCTTGCGATGGGCCAGTTCGGCGATTCCGCGCCGCAACTTGATGACATCCGCCCGTGCTTCCTTAATGTTGCGGCAGACAACGGTCCCGACCTCGATCATTGATTGGTGCATCTCGGGCTTGACCTGCTCGCCAAACAGCCTCCGCCCCTCCTCCAAGATCTCATCGACCCGCGAACGCAACTCCCGGGACTGCGGATCGATGATCTGAAACTCTTCTTCAATCCCGATGGTAAACGCGTTGTCGAATGGCATGACTCCCCCGACGGTGATTCCCCAGTGATTTCAAGAATAGAGGTGGAGGCTGCCGGCGCAGAGGTGATCTGCGGAGCCGCCCTTCTCCTGAAGGAGCTTAGTGTGACGCCACCAATGGCGTGCGATGGTACGCCTTTTGCAGTACCCGAGCAAGAAGAAACCATGGCCCCCCCTGCCCTTCCAATCTCAGCTCGAAGCGGAAGGCGACATCGGAGCGTCGCTTTCCGTGACCACAGTGCCATTCAACCACTTCGACCAGCGGTGGTACTTCGCCGTTGGGACTCCGTGGAGGGCGTACTCGATCAACATATCGGCCACGTGACGCGTGATCCACTCAAAATAGGGCTCAGTGACGGACCAACGGTCGGCATCTGGTGCGGGATTGGTGAAGTCGATCGCGTAGGGCACCCCATCGCGCAGCGCGAATTCGACGGTATTGAGGTCGTAGCCGAGCGCCTCGTTGATCAGCAGGGTGTCGCGAACAATCCGATTCTCGATCTCGGATGGGAGATTGGACGACTCGCGCGGGAGGTAGCAGCGCTGCCTTGGATCATAGGGCATGACGAGGACGTGCTTGCGTGCGACGCAATAACACCGGACATAGGTCGTAAAATCGATGAACTCTTGGAGGACCATCGCCTGTGTTCCGGTCTGATCGTAGGCCGCCCAAAGCTCCTCCATCGAGTCCACCCGGTAGACATCACGCCACCCACCGCCATCGTGTGGCTTGAGAATGGCGGGCAATCCGATGTGGGCGACAATCTGATCCCACGGCAGCGGAAAGACCAGATTGCGGAGGGAGGCATCGGTCACCCCCGACTTGTACTCTTTCTGGGGAAGCAGAATCGTCTTCGGGACGGCCAGCCCAAGCCGGGCGGCGAGTGAGTAGCCAAAAAACTTCTCGTCAGCTGACCACCAGAACGGGTTGTTGACGATGATGGTGCCGTTGAGTGCGGCATGTTTGAGATACGCTCTGTAAAAGGGGACTTCGTGGGAGATGCGGTCCAGAATCAACCGGTATTCGCAGGAAGCCCTTTCCTCGATTCCCCCGACCTTGATATACTCCGCGCGTACGCCAAGGCCTCGATCATTGATGGCGTCAATCAGTGCCGGGGGGAACGTGTTTTCCATCCCGACCAAAATACCGATCTTCAACATTGGATTGCTCCTTGTGTTCCTTCCCTGGTTCCTCTCGATTCACCTGTCTCTCTCGCAATGTTCCCGATGATCGACCATGTCCGGCCTCCGCGCCAGCGACCACACGAAGTCTGTGTCCTTCATCGAGATGGTCACTTCTCGCCACTGGTCGCCTCTCCAAGCCACAGGCGGGGGGGCTGGTCAGATCCGTTTGAGATAAGGTATGATCCTAAGTGTCTGAATCGCAAAGTCTAAGTTTCCCTTTGGAAGGTGTCAACCGAAATGAGTGTACTCCCTTTCCTGTATCGCAAACAACGAGCAAGCAGAACGGCCGAACCAACGGGAAGAGCCGACACATCACGGAACTGTCGGCTGGACTTGGGCTGGCCGACGTCGATGGTGCTGCTGGGAAGCCTGGTCCTCCTCGGCCTGATCTGCACCTTCGCGCCTCCCCAGGGCAATGCGGCAGGCATCACCCAAGAGAAAGGGCGCAGCCCAGAGGAGATCGCCGAACGCGCGCTCAACTCCTATGGGGGCCGGAGCGCCCTTTACACGATTCAACGCAACGGGATCTACCGGGCCCTCCTCAAACTCCATACCCCCAACGGGATCCAGGAAGGGAAGACGGTCACCAAGTTCATTCGCAAGCCGAAGCTGGTGGAGGACCTCGTCACCCTGGAACTGGAGCTGCCCAACCTCACCTACACGCTCACCTACGATGGCAAGACGGTCTGGAGCACCCAGAACGGGACCACCCGGACGCCAACGGAACAGGAGATTCGGGCTTTTCGCGGTGCCCATCAGCACCATTACGAGGCGCTCCTCCGCTACAAGGAGAGTGACGCCAAGTTGGAGCTCATCGGCAGCAACAAGATTGGGCCCCTTGATCTTGATCTGATCCAAATGACCTTCCCGGACGGCGTCACCACCGTCTACGAGATCAGCCGTCGCAGCGGCCATGTCCTCTATCTCAACTACGAGGAGACTCCAGCGGGCGCGACCAGCCCCATCAAGTATCGTCTCTATTTCAAGGATTTCCGGGTCATCCAGAACACCCTCATTCCCTATGAGACTCAGGTCTTCCAGGATGGAAAACTGATTGAGGAGCGGAAAATTGTCGAGGCGGTATTTAACGTGCAACTCGAAGAGAAGGCTTTTCAATCAGAACAACCCAAGGCAGAGGCAACGGCCGGGGCGCCCAAGAGCGAGTAGCTGCTGCCTGCGGAAGAGGATTGGGAAGGGGACTGTATGTTGAGCATGGGGATTCGTGACAAGCTGGTCATCATCTTTTTCGCATTGATCATCATTCCGATGTTTCTGCTCTGGGCCCGGTGGCAGGAGACCGCGATCGGAAGTACGAAGTCGGTCCTGCGGCGCGGCTTGGCGGAGCGGGCGACAGAGATCTCCGACCAGGTAGACCTTTCGCTGCAGTCGCACCAAGCACAGGCGATCGAGTTGACCAGCCAGCCGTCCCTGCGAGCGTATGCACGAGAGCTCGGACTCAATACCCAGGCAATCCCAGACAACCTGCTCCGCATCGATCTCTCCGCCTACCTGCTCGCGCACCAGAATGTCTATGCGGCCCTGGTCGGCGTCAATCGGCTCGGGCGTCCCACCTTCAAGATCGAGGCCCGGCCAGGCCCAAATGGAGTCTTGCGCCCCTTCTTTGAAAGTGGGCAATTTCTGGAGATCGACAGCTTGCCGACCATCGGCGAGGCCTTCCCGGACAGCGCGGAGGGAGCCAAGCCGGAGCGACCTCGGATCTCGGAGGTCTTGCGTGACCAAGACGAGCGGTTTGTGCAGTTGATGGTCCCGATGCGGGCAGAGGGTGGCGGGCTCGCGGGGGCGTTGCTGATTCGGATCCGCATCGAGAAGCTCTTGGCGGAAGCGGCTGGACCGCGGGTCAAGCCCTCAGCGACCGGGACCGACTACAGCCGCCCACAAGCGATCATCACGGGTCCGGATGGGCAGGTCCTCTACGCTGCGGAAGTGAGCCGGCAATCGCGGGGGTTCGCCGAAGCCTTCCCGCAGCTGGCCTCGATCCTGACCACGGTCCGGGGAAGCAAGGAGCCCGTCGCGGACGTCGAGCCGTGGTTTCTCCAGCTGCGGGAGCGAACAGAGAGCCCGCGACTTTCCTTGGTGATCGTCGAAAATTACAGCAGCGCACTCAGCCAAGTCGAATTTGACAGCTATGTCCTGCTGCTCTTGACAATCCTCTTGGTGATCGTCGCCATGCTCTCGATCTACTTTCTGATCAGTGGGACGACCGATTCGATCCGCCGGGTGACGAGCGGGGCTCGGGCGATCGCCACGGGCAATTTGAGCTACCACATTGAGATCAAGTCGCGGGATGAGACACGGGTTCTGGCCGAAGCCTTCAACCGGATGGCGAGCCGCTTGCGAGAGATGATCCGCAAGGAGGGGGAGCAGAAGCAGTTTGAATCGTTTGCCCGGCTCTCCGCCGTGCTGACGCACGACCTCAAGAATCAGATCCTTTCGCTCTCGCTCCTCGTCTCGAATATGGAGCGGAAGTTCGATCGGGAGGGGTTCCGGGAGGATGCGTTGCGGACACTCTCCGACTCGGTGAGCAACCTGCAGAATCTCGTCTCGAAGCTCTCCGATCCACGCACCCCAACCAAGCGAATCCGGGAACGCTCGAACCTGACCCAACTGGTCGAGCGAGTGCTTCAGCGAACGGCGGCGCAGGCCTCGAGTCGCTTCCAGATCTCGACCCAGTTGCAACCGGAATTGCTGGCAATGGTCGACGGAAAAGCGATCGAGCGGGTCATCGAGAACCTGGTGATCAACGCGCTCGAAGCCATGCCCGAAGGCGGGTCGCTCATGATCGCCTCCCGACGGAATCAGGATCAGGCGATCATCTCGATCGCGGACACCGGCAAGGGAATGAGCGAGGAGTTCATGCGTGACCGGCTCTTCCATCCGTTCGCAACGACCAAGAAGAAGGGCATCGGTTTGGGTCTCTACTCCTGCCGGGACATCATCGAGCAGCACGGCGGCCGGATCGACGTTGCCAGCCAAGTCGGCTTGGGCACCGAATTCAGCATCATTCTGCCGTTGCAGAGCAAGGTTCCATATGCGACCGAGCCCGCGGCACCGTCCGCTGCCGCGGCTGTCCCGACCTCACGCCGGTAACATTCAGGATCTTCGATCTCCTCATGGCCAAGCAACAAACGACATCCAACCCAGCACTCCCCACCATCCTCTTGGTCGATGACGAGGAATCGATTCGACGGCAGATGGCCATGGTCCTCGAGGACGACTATCGAGTCCTCCAAGCCTCCGCCCGGAAGGAGGCCCTGGCCTTGGTCGATCGGGAGCAGATCGATGTGGTCGTCTGTGATCTCCATATGCCCCCGTCGGAGGACGACATTACCGAGGGGCTGGCCGTCCTCGAAGGGGTGCGGCAGCGTCGCCCCCTGCTTCCCGTCATCGTCGTCTCGGGGGATGAGGACCTCTCGACCAAGCGCGAGGTGGTCCAGCGGAGCAGCTATGCACCGCTCCCGAAACCGTTTCGTGTCGACGAACTGCTGATCCTCGTCCGCAACGCTGCGCAGAGCCACTCCCTCCATACCGAGGTCGAGGAGTTGCGCCAGGAGTTGCGCCGCTTACGCGAGGCCGATGGCAGCATCGTCGGGTCAAGTCCCGCGCTGCAACGAATCAAGGATCAAGCCCGCACCGTCGCCGAGACCAGTGCCACCGTTCTGATCACGGGTGAATCAGGGACGGGGAAGGAGGTCCTTGCCCGCTACATCCACGAGGTCAGCGCGCGCGCCAGCCGCCCCTTCATCGCCTGCAACATCGCCGCTCTCCCCGAAACACTCGTCGAGTCGGAACTCTTCGGGCACGAGAAAGGGGCCTTTACCGGGGCCACCAGCCGCCGCGAGGGGCGATTCGAACTGGCCAACGGGGGAACCCTCTTCCTCGACGAGATCGGGGAGTTGACCCCGACGATGCAGGTCAAACTGCTGCGTGTACTGCAGGAGCGTCAATTCGAGCGATTGGGAGGCAAGGAACTCCTCTCCGTCGATATTCGCATCATTGCCGCCACCAACCGGAATCTGGAGCAGATGGTCGATCAGGGCCAGTTCCGCGCGGATCTCTACTATCGCCTCAACATCGTCAACCTTGAGCTGCCTCCCCTGCGCGGTCGGCAGGAGGATATTCCAATCCTCGCCGCCCACTTCGCGCGCAAGGCCGCACTGAAGCACGGCAAAGGGGAACCTGGCCTGACCGAGCCCTTTGTTGAGAAGCTGACGCAGTATCGCTGGCCGGGCAACATTCGGGAACTGGAGAATGTGATCGAACGCGCGGTCGTCATCAGCCCGTCACCCTACCTCGACCTCTCCTCTCTCCCCGAAAAGATTGCCCAACAGGCAGCGCCTCCACCGCCCCCGGTACGCTCGGTGCTGCCGCAGCTCGAACTGATCCACGGGGCGTTGCCACCCGACCTCTCCTTCGAATCGGCGATCACCGACTTCAAACGGGAACTGGTCCGGTTGGCCCTGCGGGAGTGCCACGACTCCCGATCAGAAGCCGCGCAACGGCTGGGCATCAGCCGTCAGTACCTCCATCGCCTGATCAATGAATTGAAGGTCCTGGAAAAGCCTGGAGAAGTCGCGTCCGAGGGAGGCACGGGCTCACGCTGACGTGTTGGCATTGTCAGGGAGGACTGTGGAAAGCTCGGCCCGATCGCGGATCTGGCAGAGCGAGTGGAAGACATCTTCCGTTTGTCGACGGGTCTCTTCAAAGCTGGTCGAGGTGTCGATGACGAAATCGGCATAGGCCAGCTTTTCTTGATTGGGCATTTGCGCGTCGATCCGGAGTTGCGCGGCTTCGCGGGTGAGCCCATTGCGTTCCTGCAAGCGGGCGAGCTGCAGCTCGGGACGGCAGTGGACGACAATCAACTGGTCGAAGCGGCGGTAGGAGCCGGTCTCGATCATCAGAGCGGCATCGATGATGGCGATGGCCCGGGGAGCACGTGCCGCGACGGCGCTCAGCCAAGCGGCCTGTGCCTCGTAGACGCGGGGATGGACGATGGCGTTGAGTCTTGCCCGGCGGGCGGGATCGGCAAAGACGAGCGCCCCCAACCGGGTGCGATCGATTCGTCCCTCCGCTCCCTGAATCGAAGGGCCAAACTCCGCAATCAATTCGGTGTAAGCTGGCTGGCCGGGTTCGATGACAGCGTGGGCCACCTGATCGGCATCGATCAACTCGCACCCGAGCTCTTGCAGTACCTTCCCGACATAGCTTTTTCCGGTGGCGATCCCGCCGGTCAATCCAACTCGCAGCATGCGTACGTACTTTCGGGAGAAGCTCGCGATCGGCCTGTCCAGTCAGGATCCGGAAGCGGGCGGTACCGTGATGGGACGGCCAAGGCCGCGACGTCGTTCCGCAGCCCGCAGCGTGTTCTTCATGAGCGTGGCAATGGTGAGAGGCCCAACTCCGCCGGGAACCGGGCTCAGCCAGGAGGCGCGCTCCTCGACGGAACGGGGTTCGACATCCCCGACCAGCGTGTAGCCGCGCTGACCCAGCTCCGCCAGGCGGCTTTCGTGATCCCGGTCGGGAAAGATGCGTCGCACCTCATCCGGGGTCGTGACCTTATTCATGCCAACGTCGACGACGACAGCGCCCTCGCGCACGTAGTCGGCGGTGACCATCGCCGGCCGACCGATGGCGGCGATGACCAGATCAGCTTGACGAACGACGGCCGGCAGATCGCGGGTCCGGGAGTGGCAGATCGTCACCGTCGCGTGCCGGTGGAGCAGGAGCATCGCCATCGGCTTGCCGACAATATCACTTCTGCCGATGACCACCGCCTGGGCCCCAACAAGTGGGATGCGATAGTGTTCGAGCATCTCGACCACCCCGGCCGGCGTGCACGGAACCAGCCACTCCTCCCCCTGCACCAGCCGCCCAACATTGACCGCGTGAAACCCGTCGACATCCTTGGCCGGATCGACCGCTTCGAGGATCCGCCGGCTATCGATCTGCGGCGGCAACGGCAACTGGATGAGAATGCCATCAATCTCATCGCGATGGTTAAGTTCCTCGACCAGTCGCAGAAGTTCCTCGGTCGTCGTCTCCGCCGCCAATTCAATCTTCTCGGAGTAGAGTCCCAGCGATTGGCAGGTCCGGACCTTGCTGCCCACATAGACCTTCGACGCCGGATTCTCCCCGACCAGAACGGCAGCGAGGCCCGGGCGGATCCCCTGCCCTGCCAACTCCTCGACCCGCGCCGCCACCCCCCGTCGAATCACCTCCGCCACGAGTGTCCCGTTCAGTGCCTGCATCGTTTTTCATTCTCCTTTTCTTCCGCCTGCGGAAAACAGGCAGACGAATCTTATCAGGTGGAAGAATACCCTGGAAAGAGGGGGGACGTGCTGGGAGAAGAGATGAGGGCAGGGGCCCTGCCTTGACACACTTCTCCGGCTTGGGGCACACTGCCCGCCAATCGGAGGCGCACGATCCGCCGGTGACGTCGGTTCCACGCTCTGAGCACAAGAAAAGATTCTGCCGTCCGTTCCGGGTGATTCGACCGATCCCCCCGTGCTGCCCGATATCGGCGTCGCTCGCTGGGGGTGGAATCAGGTTGGTATCGGACCGGCAACATTGAACAGACTGAGGAGGTTGCCGTTCATGTCCGTCAAAGCATTCGAGCCAAAATTGATGAAGGTGGGAGTTCTGACTGCCGCCCTGCAAGAGCTGACCCCGCGGGAGAAGCGCGATCCAGATCCAGATTTGGCCATTGAGGAGTGGGTCGCCTATGCGCGCGAACTCGGAGCGGACTACATTCAGCTCTCGTCAGCCCTCCACCCATCGGAGGCGGACATCCCGGCGGAGGCCCTGCTCGACCCGGTAGCCAACACGCTCGACCTGCGCCAGCCCTTCACGGCGGAGCGGGCCAAACGGGTCCAGGCCGCCCTTGACGCTCACCGAATTGGAATCTCGGAGGTGGGCTACTTCGACAACATGCTCCACGACGATCCTGCCATCCGCCAGAAGAAGTTCGACTTCATGATGCGGGCGATGGACACGGCAGTCCTTCTTGGCGTCGACGCGGTTTGTGGCTTTGTCGGCCGGAACCAGAAGGCCAACATGGACCAGAACCTGATCGACTTCGAGCAACACTTCATCCCGATCCTCAAGGCGGCAAAGGAGCGGGGCCTCGTCTACCGAATCGAGCAGTGCCCGATGCCGGGCTGGGTCCCCGGTGACAACTGGCACAACAACATTGCCTACACCCCAGGGACGTGGATTGCCCTCCACCGGATCTGCGAGAAGCACGGCGTCGGTGACCAGTTCCGGATCCACTACGACCCTTCCCACGCAATCCTCATGGGGCAGGACACGCGCTCGATCTTCCAGTACCTCAAGGACGAAGGCTACAATTTCCTGATTGGTGGCTTCCACGTCAAGGGGCAGGTCATCGACGCCAAGGGTGTCTCCGGTTGGGGCTACGGCGGGCAGACGGTCGAGCGCGGCGATATGATCGGTGGTACCGCCTCTCCCAACGTCGTCGATCACCTCAACGCCTGGAAGAAGCAGGTGGTGCTCTGCGAGCACGA
>JBMOHS010000112.1:0-13078 GCA_049317725.1 Blastocatellia bacterium | reverse complement strand
GGCTCCCGTCCCGCCTGAAATCGCCGCGTCGTCGTTGGACAGAGCCCGGGGACTGGAAGCAGTCCTGTCTTCTCGCAGACGCTCAGTCGGAAGCCCACTTCTCTGGACGGCAGACCCTTCGATCCTCCAGCCAGAGCAGGCGAAGGCGCTGCGCTAGGGGCCGGTGTTCTCCCTGCGATTTTTACCAGGCGATCTCTGCTGCTCCTGGTGCCTCGTCTTGTCAAAGGGGTCGGAGAGGGAGTTGGACGAGCGTCCGCAACCCGCCTGGGCCGCGTGGCAGTGGCCTTCTTCTCCGGAGTTGGTCGTGCCGGACGCGGCGTGGCTCGGGCACTTGGTTTGTCTCCCTTGACGGCACCCACGACGGCTCCTGCGGCGGCGGCGGTCTCTTCGACTCGCCCCCCCTCCAAACCGAAGGCACGAGCCACACGCTGCAGAAAGGAAGGCCCACTCGACCCTGCCGGAGCAGTAGTCATCGGGGTTGGACGGCCTGGGGGGGCTGGGATCGAGCGCTCCTCTCTCTTCCTTCGGGTCGTCTCCCCGCTTTGGAGAGGGGCCGCCCCCTGCGGTGAGGCGACACTGGCGGCGGGCGTGGCCCCGCTCGGTGCTTCCGCTGCTCCTCTTCCGCCCTCTCCCCGCTCACCAGTCAGACCATCCACATCTGGCGAGTGATCCGGCAAGTACTGACCCTCTTCTCCTGCCGGTCCTGTTCCCATCAGAAAATACTCATTCCGAGGCCCTTTCGTCTCCGCGGTTGCCAGTTGTCCCGTCAGTGGATCGATGGGATACGAGACCAACCCCTCCTCAGGGACGACAAATTCCCCACCCAGATCGGGACGAAAACGGAGCGCTTGGCTCATGAAATCGGCCCAGATCGGTGCGGCGATGGCCCCGCCCGTCATCTTGATGTCCGCGTGATGATCGAACCCGACCCAAACGACGCAGACCAAGTGCGGAGTGTAAGCCGCAATCCAGGCATCCCGCGACGACCCCGTCTTTCCCGCGGCCGTCGCCGTGAATCCTCGCTGGCGCACCCGCACTCCGGTGCCCCGGGCCAGCACATCTTGCATCATCGAGGTCATCAGAAAGGCGAGCGGACGGCTCATCACCTCGCGTGTCTCGCTCGTCGACTCGAAGAGGGTCGACCCTTCCCGCGTCGTGACGCGGCGCAAGCCGACCGGAACGACCCGCTTGCCCTCATTCGCAAACGTAGTGTAGGCCGCCGCGATCTGCAGCGGGGTTGCTTCCCCAGCCCCCAGGGCGGCTGAAAGATAGGGGGGAACCCCGGTCAACCCAGCTCGATCGGTCAGCAATTGCAGTTGGGTGATTCCAATCCGCTCCAGAATTTCGACCGCGATGACATTCTTCGATTCGACGAGGGCATCCCGCACGGTCAACGGGCGCCCTTCAAACCAGTCCCCGAAGTTACTGGGCGCATACGTCTCACCGTTCGACTCGAACGTCCGTGGTTCGTCGAGGAAGAGCGTCGCCGGAGTGATGGCATCCTTGACGCCGCTCTCGGCGAGCGAGAGGGCTGCCGCGTAGACGAATGGCTTGAAGACCGATCCCGGTTGCCGCCGAGCGTCCACTGCCCGATTGAGCTGGCTTGTCGAGTAGTCCCGCCCACCGATCATCGCGAGGATTTCGCCCGTTTGCGCGTGAATCGCGACCAGCGCCGCCTGGAGTCCTTTCGTCTCCCTCCACTGATCACCCATTCGGTCTTCCACCTCGGCCATGTTCTGGGTCAGGGACTGGTAGGCGGCCCGCTGCAATTGAAGATCGATCGTCGAGTAGAGACGCAGGGAGCGGAGTGACGGTTCGTCCCCCACGTATTGCCGGTCCAGTTGTCGGATCAAGTAGTCGACAAAGTATGGAGCGTCCGAGACGTTGACGCCGAGTGATCTTCCCGTCACCCCGATTGGCAGCCGTCGGGTCTGGTCTGCCCGCGCTCGCGTGAGGTACCCTACTTCGACCATCTTCTCCAGGACAAGGTTGCGCCGGTCCCGTGCCCGCTCCTCTTGGTTGTAAGGCGAGTAGTAGTTGGGACTGCGAATGATTCCGGCGAGCAGGGCCGATTCGTGCAGCGATAGCGACCGGATATCCTTCCCAAAATAGGTCCGCGCCGCTTGGCCAAACCCGTTGATCGAGAACCCCCCGCGTTGCCCCAGGTAGATCTGGTTGCAGTACATCGCGAGAATCTCTTCCTTGCTCAATCGCGTCTCGAGGATCAGGGAGAGGTAGGCCTCCGCCAGCTTTCGCTTCCACGTCTTCTCCGGCTTGAGGAAGAAGTTCTTGACCAACTGCTGCGTGATCGAGCTGCCCCCCTCGCGCAGGGAGCCACTTTGGTAATCCCGCAAGAGGGCCCGCGCGATCCCCCGCCAATTGACGCCTGGATGCTCGAAGAATTGACGGTCCTCGATTGCCAGGATTGCCCGAACCAGATCCTCCGGCAAGTCTCCATACTCGATGATCTTCCGCTTCTCGCGCTCGCGGTTGGTAATCGTCGAGATCAGTTCCGGTTCGATCTCGGCCCTCGGGACTTGCTCGCGTGTCTCGAGCGCCGTCACGCTGGTAATCCCCTTTCCCCCACGCCCAAAACTCACCCGCAAACTGGGAAAAGGACGCCGCCCATCGATCTCCGAATCCGATCCCGGGTGGAACTCGATCGTCTCCCCACGCACCCAATAGCTTCCGTGCTTCTCACTGAGGCGCGTCGCTTGCTCTTGATACCCAATACTCTTGAGGTGGGCGATCAGCTCCTCGGAAGAGATCGCCATTCCCGGCTGGACGATCATCGGTGCCGCATAGATTCCCGATGAGCGCACGAAGATGTCCCCTTGCAGTCCCCGGTCGATCAGTTGCGCGTACTGCTCATAGAAGCTGTACAGAACTCCGAGCGCGATCAGTCCCAGCAGAATCACCGGCGCGATCAAATAGGAAAGGCGAAATCGGAACCCTCTCCGCCGCACTGGGCGACGTGGTGCTGGCGGGGCAGGGGGCTTCGGGGGGGCTGGTCGTGGCGGTGTCGCTTGTGGCGCTCGACGAGGACGTTCCATAACAACCTTGCTGCTCAACTGAGGGGCGGAGGCTCGCCCAATCTTTCTTGACGGCTTGTTTGATTGGAAGCGCCTCCAGACGGACTCTCTCTTCCACTCGCCGCCCTGCAAACATTCGCACTCTATCACATCAGGCCCCGCTCGCTCTCCTTCCTCGCCGTTGGGCTCGTTCCCGACAGAAGGAGAAGGCGATCGGCACCGGGGTTTCCTCCCGGCTGTGGCTAGCGGGCGAAGATCGTGCGGAGGGGAAGGGACCAGTCGACAGGGGATTGGCGGAGCATCTCCGCCTGGTAAGTGGGCGGTTCCCGTTGCGCAGTCCGGACAAGAAGATCGAGATAACTGCCGAGCGCGAGGTCTCTCCGCCCCGCTTCTGTGTAGATCCGGGTCAGTTGGCTCAGGGCGATTGCTTCCCCCTCGACGTCCCCGATGGCCCGCCAGCGGAGCAGGGAGTCACGGTAGGCCTCCAGCGCCCCCTGTGGTTGGCCGGCTCGCTCCAGCACCAGCCCCAGATTGCTCAGGGTGATCGCGACTCCCCGCTGATCCCCGACACCTCTCCACAAAGGTAAGGCTCGCTGGAAGAACACTTGTGCCTGCTGCGGCTGTCCCAGCCGCGCGGTCAGGCTGCCCAGCGCGTTGAGCCCCTCCGCTTGTCCCCGACGGTCATCCGCCTCCCGCCAGCGCAGATAGGCGTCCTCGAAATACTGACCCGCTTGCCGAAACTCCTGCTGCTCCTCAGCCAGCTTTCCCAAATGGAAGAGCATCGAGGCCTGCTGCATCAGGCGTTCGGGTCCCAACCCGCGATCCTGCTGGATCCCGCTGAGTTGCAGAATCAATCGTGCTTGCTGGTAGGCCTCTCTCGAAGGCTCCTTCTCGCCCCTCGCCCGGTAAAGTCGGCCGAGATAGGAGAGCGCCAGTGTCTCGCCTGCCCGATCTCCTGCCTCTCGCGAATGTCTCAGCGATTCCTGATAGGCTTCGAGAGCAAATGCGGACTCCCTCATCCCCTCCGCCTTTTTGGCAACTTGAGACCAGAGCCGGGCCAACTCCCTGGCCTCTCCGGTCTGCCCACCTCCCAGCTTCGAACGGTACGACGCGGCTTGACGAAGATAGCGGAGAGCGGTCGGGACGCTTTCGGGCGCAGGCGAGTTCTGGAGTTGCTCCACCTCCCGCAAGGTCTGCTCCATCTGCCAGCGAATCCAGCCGGCTGTCCGGCCTCCCGGTGCCCAATCCTTGTCTGACACTCGGGTGAAGAAGCCCTCTGTGGGTGGGGGACTCTTCTCTCCAATGACGCTCTCCCAGGGAAGCATCAAGACAAACTGCTTTGCGTCCAGGGTGGGGGATTCTCCTTTCTGCTTCTGCTGGCGCTCGTTCGCCGGAGGCGGCTGGACTCGTTTCGGCACCCTCTTCTGCCGAGAGCGGGATTGCGCCCAGCACTCCCGGCCTGATTCGGACCCACCTCCGATCCCGAAGCAGACCAGGAGGCTTGCCAGCAGAGAGGGCCATCCGCTCCATCTCCTTTTCGTTGTTAAGCCTGCCGACTTCTTCCCCATCCTTGTTCCTTGGCTCAATGAAAAGGGCATTGATCTGGAGTAGGTTCCCATCCAGATCAATGCCCAATGAACTGATTGTGGTACCGTTTCTCGATTACTGCGTCCCAAGACGCAGCACCAACCCCGTCGAAAGGCGAATATGATTCTGTCTCGTCGTACCGAAGAAGGTCATGATGTAGTCGGCTTGGAAGATTCGAATCGCCAGGTTGTTCGTCGCGTTGACGTCGGCCCCTCCGCCAAACTGCAGGGCCGGGGAGGTATCTGTTGTCCCCAGCAGAACCATCGTCTGGTTGGTCGTGCCCGTCGCGTTTGCGCGGTGCAACCTCGCCACGCCGAACATGACGTGTCCAAAGGTAGTCACTGCCTCGTTCCGGAGGGAAAACCGGGGACCAAAGGTCAGGAGCTGCGCGCTGATGTTCGGCCTGAATGTATCAATTGGGGTGATCGTGGTCGTACTTCCATAGTGGGTACTGAAGTCGGCGGCCATCCCCACCCATTTTTTGGAGTTGATCGCCCCTGAAAGGTGAAACCCGTTGAGATACTCAGATGGTCCGAGATCGGCGTTGAGAAACGAGTACCCCCCGAAGATCTCTGCCCGCGGGGCATCCTGCGCCGCGGCACTCATCGGAATGGAAGCGAGTAAAAGTAGCAAAACTCCCCAAAAGCGGAGCGTCGAATGGGAACTGTGATGGCTGTTCATTGGGTTCTCCTTTTTAATAGGACCAACATGACCAACTTGTCAAATATTACTTAGGATAGAAAATTCCATCGGTCCTTTTCTCCTATAACACAAAAAAAACAGAAAAACACCCCCCTATTTCAGCGGGAGACGCCCCCGAGGAAGATCCCATTGAAGAGAAACGGAAAGGTCCCGTGCGGTTGAGCGCGGAAGGCAATCTCCGGTCCAAAGAGCACCAGTCGCCCCTTTCCAATGGGGGCCTCGGCAACGGCGATCTGACCAGCCAAGTAGTGTTCCCCCCAAGCCCAGCCGCTGCGGAGCACGCGCCGATCCCCAAACCACGCGACAGGCTGAATCCCCATCCGCGTGGCTTCCGGAAGAAGCTGGAAGACCGGACTATTGTCAAAGACGAAATGGACCTTGCGATCGACCCCATAGGCCAGGGGGTGGTCAACCTCGACCGTTCCTTCCAGAATCGATCCTGGGAGGTAGTACTTTTCCCTGGGGAGAGGGCGGGTGGTGCCATTGGCCAGTTGCTCAACCAGCGGATTGATAATGGGAAGCCCCAGGTGCGTGGCGAGCGAAGTGGAACTCCCGATCGTCAGGATGGTTCCTCCCGCGTCCAGAAAGGCCTTGAGCTGGGGGACGGTGCCGGAAATCGTTATGTTGCCCAGCCGATCCTGATACTCTGCGGGGACATTATCGTTGGCGGGGTTGCCCTCCCCAGCTGTGTCCCGGGAGGGAATGGCTCCGGTCACAAAGATCAGCACATCGAACTGGTCCCGCAAATTGCCAGCGTCGAGCCTCGATGGGTAGACGACGGTGAAGGGGAACTCGAACTGCTCCAGAATCCAACGGGTCCACCCGGAAGGCATCGATCCACCGTACCTATCCCAAAGTCCCACCCGGACAGGACGCAACCGCTCCCCCAATTCGAGAGGTGCACTTGCCACAGGCTCCACAGGAAGCCCGAGTTCCGCCGCGATCGTCGTCAGCCGGTCCGCCGTTCCAGGTCGGACGGGGACATAGATCGTTCCTTTGGGGAACGATTTTCCGCTAACGGTCAGTGGCTGACGCAGCCAGTAGACCTCGTCTCCCGCGGCGAGAAGTCGATTGATGGCAATCGCTGAGTCGTTGACCTCGTGCCGGATCAGAAAGCCGACGGTTCCCTCGGGAGCCCGCAAGCGAAAGGGGGTGAGCCGGGCACTCCCGACGATCTTCTCGAAGGGGCCGTCGAAGCCCTCGAGGTGGCGATCGAAGGTGACGCCCATCTGCAGGGCGAGCGTCCAACCCGCGTTGTCGTACGGAGGAATCGGCGGTCCTCCAGGAGATTGAAAGTCGTTCGGATGGTCCTGGGGCTCGAACATGTCGAGGACGTGCGCCCGGAACGCCTGCGCCGTCTTGACGACGTATGAACCTGCCGGGTACTGCTTCCCTCCAACCGAGAAGTCCGCCGTCGCCCGATGGACCGTCACCCCCGCCTTGAGGAGTGCGTTGACAAAGCGGGTCGCGGTCGAGAAGTCAGGCTGGTTGGATGGCAGGATGTAGCCGCGTGGATCCCGCCACTCCGGTCGATGCAGCATCTCGTAGTAGCGGGTTGGGGCGCTGCGTGCAAATCCTCCCAGGGAGAAGGATTCTCCCCCCGTGGATTCCCCGCGGCCCCGCCGATCCTGTTCGATAGCAGCTTGGACCTCGGCCAGGCGACGCGGTTGCGGTGTCCAGTGGTCGCGGCTTCCCCGCTCGATTGCGTTGCGCCCCATCCGGTAGATATTGAGGAGGAAGTCCTCCCGGTGCTTCGTGGCGACATCCAGGACGGCCCGGTTGGCCGTCAGCGAATACTCGATCGACTGCCGAAAATGCCACTTCTGCGGAGCGATGGGCGCCGGTAGGTTGCCTTGCGGAAGATACCGGGAGGGAACGAACGGGATCTCCATCGGGGTTGGATGCCCAATCGTCTCTGTCAACAGACCGATCATGTTGTGAAAATAGACGGTGGTGCGCAGCCCTCCATTCCACCAGGTCGAATATCCCGCCCCCGTCCGCATGGTCGCTCCGGGCTTTCCCTCGGCGACAAATCTGTGGTGTATCGCCGCTCCCACCAGATCCAACCCCGTCACTACCAGTGGATCGTACCGATAGTTGAAGGGATCCCGGAAGGGCGGCGCAAAGAGGACCGTTCCTGAAGGTCCCGTCTGGTGATGGTTGTAGACGATCTGTGGGAACCACTCCTGATAAAAGACGCGATTGATCGCCTCCGATTCTGGCTGGGCCGCGAGGTAGAAGTCCCGGTTGTTGTCGTGCCCGACATATTTTTGATAGAGCCGAGGGAGATTGGCGTAGCTCCGTTTGGTCGGATCCGGCTCGCGCATATACCAGTCGGAGACCAGTTCCATCCCGTCCGGGTTGACGAGGCAGCCGAGCATGACCACTTCGTCGAGGATGCGGAGGGTCTCTTCGTCTGACCGACTAACCATCTGCCAGAGCAGCTCGATCAGTTGCTGAGCCCCGAGCGTCTCGGTGGCGTGCAGCCCACCATCGATCCAGACAACCGCTTTCCCCTCGCGAGCCAAGGCCCGGGCCTCACTCTCCGAGACCCCTTCCGCAAGGGCCAGCCGCCGTGCGATCTCCCGATACCGGGGGAGCTTTGCCTGATTGCGCGGGGAGGTGACGATCGCCAGCCACATCGTTCTCCCCTCGGCTGACCGCCCCATCTCGACGATCGACAGCCGGTCCGACTGTCTCGCCAGCTTCTTGAGATATGCCTCGTACCGCGAGTAGTTGACCAGCTGATAATCATCTCCGATCGAGAACCCAAACTCTTCCTGTGGGCTGGTCGGTCGGCCTTGTCCCCGCGCCTGACCGACGCCGCCGACCATCATTGAGGCGAGGAGCAGCCCAGTGGCCCACAGTTGCCAGAATCGTTGCCAAGTCTGCCCGTTTGCGTTCCGTCTCTTCATCTTCAAGATGCTCCCTTTGATGTATCCAGTCAGAATGACCGCCTCGTCTCAGGATCGGTTCCGGCGGATGACTTGTCCCCGAACCGCGGCGAGCTCTCCTTTCCGCCAGGCGACTCCTCCATTGATCAGCAGGAGCGAGATTCCGCTGGCGGTCCGTCGAGGGGAACGCCATGTCGCCCGATCGCGCAGCTCCTCCGGCTGGCATAGCACCAAGTCGGCGAAGGCACCCGGGCGGATCACTCCCCGGTCACGCAAGCCAAAAAGGCGCGCCGGCCGCAGCGTCATGCGGTGGACTGCCTCCTCGAAGGAGAGCAGGGGAGGAGGCCCGACGAACTTGGAGAGGATGCGTGGAAGCGCCCCATAGGCTGCCGGATGGGGGACACCTCGCCCCATCTCCTCCGCATCCGTGCAGAAACAGGCCAACCGATGCGTCGCGAGCCGCTGCAGGTACTCCGGGTGCGCATCCTCGCCGGAGATCTCGAAGAGCAGCATCGAGACCTGCCCCTCCTCTGCCACGAGGAGGTCCGAAATCGCGTCGAACGGGTGCTTTCCTGTCAAGTACCCCAGCTCGGTCAGTGTCCGGTTGACGTATGGACGATGGGCTGCGCGCGTCACCGATCCGATGGTGATCGCGTCCCATCCCGCCGCCCGGACGAGGTTGTGAGGCCAGCCGCGCGGGCCCCACGGGGGCCAGCGTGGCCGGAACTGCTCGACCTCCCGCGCCATCCGCTGGCGAACGGTCGGATCGAGCAATCGCTCGCGCAGCTTTGGAAATCCACCTTCGAGCGCCCAGGGCGGATAGATCGCCGTCATCGTCGTCGCCGCTGCCGTGTAGGGGAACATGTCGTAACTGATCCGGATTCCCTCCGCCTCGGCCCGCTCTTCGAGCTGGAGTACCCGCTCGATCTTCGACCAATGATCTCGGCCGACCGCCTCATTATGGGAGTGATGAACGCGAACGTTACTCGTCCGACCAACGGTGAGGAGCTCCTCGACCGCCGGCAGGAGCGTCTCGCTCGATCCACGAATGTGGCTCGTATAGATGCCATCCTTGCGCGCAACAATCTTGGCCAACTCCGTCAGCTCAGCCGGCCGACTGTAGAGCCCGGGTGGATAGATCAGCCCGCTCGACAGCCCGAGGGCCCCAGCTTCGAGCGACTCCTCGACCAGCCGGCGCATCGTACTCAGCTCGCGTCCGGTCGGCTCCCGTTGGGCCAGCCCCATCGCGGCTGTCCGGACTGGCCCGTGCGGCACTAATGCCCCGACATTGACGACAATTCCATTCTGTTCCAGATAGGCAAGGTACTCTCCAGTCGTGCGCCACGACCATTCGATCCTCTCAGGCGTCATCCACCCGTGGAGGGACCGCAGGAGCGACTCCCCGTCGCCAGGCACCATTCTCCCTCTTGCGGAGCCGAGGGGAGCGCACCCCAGCCCACAATTCCCGATCAGAAGGGTGGAGATGCCTTGGCTCAGTTTTCCATGGAGCAACTCCGCTTGCCGGGCTGGCGGGAGGGGCATGATCAGGTCCGCGTGGGAGTGTGGGTCGATCAGCCCGGGCAGGAGCGTCTGTCCGGCTCCGTCGATGATCTCCCGGGCAGGGCCCGTGAGCGCTCCAATCGCGGCAATCCGGGCGCCGACGACGGCGACATCGGCCGGATAGGCCGGTTGTCCCGTCCCATCGACCACGCGAACCCCACGAATCACCAGATCATAGGACATCGTCTCCAGCCACCGATCTTCTGTTTATTGCGCGGGAACGATCCCCGCCCCTTCCCGGATCGTATACTGCTGGTTTGCGCGGAGGTCCCGGATCGACTCCACTTTTCCTGACGGCCAACGAACCTCCACCCGACTGGCCATGTCGTGCCTGCCAAGCCCAAATGTCAGGGGCAGTTCGCTCTGTGAGCAGTAGCTCGACCCACTGTGAACCATCTGCCAGCTCTTCATCCCATCAGGCCGCGTCACCGTCACCTTCGCCCCCATCCCGTTGACGTTCGAGGTCACGCCGATCGTCCGGATCCGTAGCCAACGGTTCTGATTCCCGCCCTCATTGCGCATCAGATAGGCTGGCCCTCCATTGGTCGTCAGCAGGATGTCCAGATCTCCGTCGTTGTCATAATCCCCATAGGCGGCTCCACGGCCAACCACCGGACGCTGAAAGGGCGCTCCCGCCTGGGCGGTCACTTCTCGAAATCGCTTCCTTCCCTCGTTGCGAAAGAGTTGTGGTCTCTGCGCGTATTCAATCTTTGGCTGGACCGCCTGAATATCGTCCGCGACGTGTCCATTGGCGAGGAAGAGGTCGGATCGCCCATCGAGATCATAGTCGAAAAAGAAGAGCCCAAAGGTGAGCGTCAGTAATGTCGCCTGCCCGATCGAAGAGGTGGGTGCCTCATCGATGAAGAGGCCCGACTTTCCCTCGTTGTGGTAGAGACCGAGCATCTCGTTGGAGAAATTGCCAATCGCCAGCCCCGGATAGCCAGTCCCATCGTAATCGGCGAAATCGACCCCCATCCCGGCCCGGGCACGCCCTTCTTCACTGAAGGCGACACCGGCTGTCGTCGCGACTTCGCTGAAGGTTCCATTGCGGTTGTTCCGGTAGAGCTTGTTCGGCTGTGTGTCATTGGCGACAAACAGGTCGATCCATCCATCCAGGTCATAATCCGGAGTCGCCACTCCCAGCGATTTGCTGGTCGGATCAGCGATCCCCGCCGCCTCTCCCACCTCGACGAACCGTCCCCCGAGGTTACGGTAGAGCCACGCACGCTGGCCCCCATAGCTTTCCGGAGTACAGTAGCTCTTGTTGACGCCATCGAGCGTGCAGAAGAGGTCCTTTTCGATCGACCAATCGACATAGTTGCCGACGAAGAGGTCAAGCTTTCCGTCCCGGTCATAATCGAGCCAAGCGGCACTTGTTGAGAACCCGGTACGTCCGCCCATTCCCACCCGTGCCGTGACATCACTGAAACGGCCGGTTCCCAGATTGCGATAGAGCCGGCTCTCTCCGAGAGCAGTGATGAAGATGTCGTCCCATCCATCATTGTCGTAGTCGCCTATCGCCACCCCCATGCCATAGAGCGGTCGGCTCAAACCCGCTTCGACCGTGACATTCTTGAACGTCCCGTCCTGTTGATTATGGTAGAGGGCGAGGCTGGACCGTCTGGGTCGGGGGCTGCCCGCAAAGTCCATGGCGTTGACCAGCAGGAGGTCCTGCCATCCATCGCTGTCGTAATCGAGGAATGCTGCGCCGGATCCGGTCGTCTCGGGAAGATACTTCCGTCCAAACGCTCCGTTGTGATGACGAAATCGGATTCCTGCCGCCCGCGTCACATCCGTGAAGACGATCGGTGCCAGTTTTTCGGGGTAAGGAGGCAGGGCTGGATCGGGCGTGGCAAGGCTGGTTCCGGCTGCCCCCTCATCTTCCGATGGGGGAGCGGCAGACTCCGGTGATGCGGGGCTTACCTGCTGTTCCGCGTTTCTTGGCGCGGCCGACTCTCCACACGCACTGGCCAGAAGGAGCAACCCCGTCAGGGCTGCCCCTCCAAGAATTCCCCACTTGGGAGACGGTGATCGTTCTCCCGGCACTTTTCCGGTGAGGGCCTCTTCTCTCAATGACACGATCTCACTCCCCCAAACTTCTCGTCGCAACCAGTTTGCCACTTCGCCGTCGATTGCTTCCCGCCAACCCTCCTGCCACCGAGGAGGCGGGAGCGAGCGGGACCGAGCCGTGCTCATGGATCTGCTGACGTTCGTTGTTGTCTTCCGGGTGCAGCCGCCGGTAGGGACCGGTGATCGCTTGCGAAGATTCATCTGCCTTGAATCGCTGGTAGAGCATCCGTTCCCGCGCCGCGAGGGTCTCTTCTCCCAGTCCCTGGTAGCAGAGCATGAGATTGTAGTGCGCTGTCAGGTCTTCCGGGTCGATTCGCAGGACCCGCTCGAAGGTCGAGACCGCCTCCCGGTACGACCGCTTGAGAAAGAGGATCCGTCCCATTGTGTTGAGGACCACCCGGTCCCGCGGATACTGATCCGACGCCCGCTTCAGATGGCGCAGCGCCTCGTCGTATTGCCCCTCCCCCTTCAGTGTCACTCCCGTAAAGAAATGGGCCTTGGCCAGATCCGGTGCCAATCGCCGCGCCTCCCGGAGCACCTCGCTCGCCCCCGCCAGATTCCCCTCCTGAATTCGTGCCCGGGCGACATTGACCCACCCGTCCGCATATCCTGGGTCCATCCGCGTCACTTTGAGAAAGGCCGCTTCGGCACCCTTGATGTCTCCCTGCAGGAGCAGCCCGATCCCGTAGTCGTTCCATCGCTCGCGGACATCCCGGGTCAGAACTGGGGCCATCGACGGCAGCTTCTCCCCACGGCCAATGACGGCGAGCGCCACGCTCGACTCCGCCATGACGACGATCGGCAGATCCGGAATCTCTTTCCGCTTCCCTGAAACATCTGAGGTGTTACCCGTAAAGACCCACTGACCATCATCATGCCCCGGCGCGATCGAGTAGGCCACCTGCTGCGGATCCCGTACTCCGCCGTAAGACCATTGCGTGTTCCACCAGGCGAATTTCCGGTAGTTGACCTTGGCCCGGAGCGTGATTCGCTCTCCGCTGTCGGGCGGAATCTTCAGCCGATAGTGGATTGTGTCGGCCGCCCCGGGCGGGATCAGCCGGACATAGGCCGTCGACCGCGCTGCCCAGGCGTTTCGTTTGTTGATCGGATTCCCGTGTTCATCGAGCATCAGCGACCTGTAGAAATGGGCTCCCTTCTCTACTGGCCCTCGTCGTCCTGTCCCGTCGTCCTCTGTTTTTCCACTCCAGAAGAGGATTCGACCGGTCTCGTCGA